>NZ_LMCH01000062.1:2500-5759 GCF_001623095.1 Pseudovibrio sp. Ad5
ATGTCTCATGAACTGGTCTAGGCATATGCATTGCATATGTCTTTGATACATACGATGTATGTATTGTTGATTGTACATCTGGCAACCGATGTACAAGCCAAGTTAAATCAAGCTTTATTTTTGTTGGTTAGTGAGACTTCTTCTGGAAGTCTCAGGTCATGTCTGTCTTCGGATGGATTTATGATTATAGCTAATGAGAGTGATCAAGTGTCTTAAGAGCATTTGGTGGATGCCTTGGCGACTAGAGGCGATGAAAGACGTGATACGCTGCGATAAGCGTCGGGGAGCTGCGAATAAGCTTTGATCCGGCGATTTCTGAATGGGGCAACCCACACCGTAAGGTGTACCCGCAAGGGGGCAAACCCGGGGAACTGAAACATCTAAGTACCCGGAGGAAAGGACATCAACCGAGACTCCGCTAGTAGTGGCGAGCGAACGCGGATCAGGCCAGTGGCTATAGATTAAGAACCGGAACAAGCTGGGAAGCTTGACCTTAGTGGGTGATAGTCCCGTACGGGTAGAAAGATTTATAGTCCTCGAGTAGGGCGGAACACGTGAAATTCTGTCTGAACATGGGGGGACCACCCTCCAAGCCTAAGTACTCCTAGTCGACCGATAGCGCACCAGTACCGTGAGGGAAAGGTGAAAAGTACCCCGACGAGGGGAGTGAAATAGTACCTGAAACCGAATGCTTACAAACAGTTGGAGCCCAAGATTTGTTCTGGGTAACAGCGTACCTTTTGTATAATGGGTCAGCGACTTAATTTAACGAGCAAGCTTAAGCCGATAGGTGTAGGCGTAGCGAAAGCGAGTCTGAATAGGGCGTCTTAGTTCGTTGGATTAGACCCGAAACCGAGTGATCTAGCCATGAGCAGGTTGAAGGTGCAGTAACATGCACTGGAGGACCGAACCCACGAATGTTGAAAAATTCGGGGATGACTTGTGGCTAGGGGTGAAAGGCCAATCAAACTCGGAAATAGCTGGTTCTCCGCGAAATCTATTTAGGTAGAGCGTCCTGTGAATACTCCTGGGGGTAGAGCACTGGATGGGCTATGGGGGCTCACCGCCTTACTGATCCTAACCAAACTCCGAATACCAGGAAGTACTGCAGGGCAGACACACAGTGGGTGCTAACGTCCATTGTGGAGAGGGAAACAACCCTGACCGCCAGTTAAGGTCCCTAAGTTATGGCTAAGTGGGAAAGGATGTAGAGATCCCAAAACAACCAGGATGTTGGCTTAGAAGCAGCCATCATTTAAAGAAAGCGTAACAGCTCACTGGTCTAAATAAGGGTCTCCGCGCCGAAAATGTACCGGGGCTAAAGCCATACACCGAAACTGCGGGCTTGTCTTTGACAAGCGGTAGCGGAGCGTTCTGTAAGCTGATGAAGGTGGACCCGTGAGGGCTGCTGGAAGTATCAGAAGTGCGAATGCTGACATGAGTAACGATAAAGAGGGTGAGAGACCCTCTCGCCGAAAGTCCAAGGGTTCCTGCGCAACGCTAATCGGCGCAGGGTTAGCCGGCCCCTAAGGCGAGGCCGAAAGGCGTAGTCGATGGGAACGGGGTTAATATTCCCCGGCCAGTGGGTAGTGACGGATGCCGTGTATCGTATCTCCTTATTGGATTGGAGATGCGGTGAAGGTGTTCCTGGAAATAGCTCCCACGCTAAGACCGTACCCGAAACCGACACAGGTGGACAGGTAGAGTATACCAAGGCGCTTGAGAGAACTGTGCTGAAGGAACTCGGCAAATTGCTCCCGTAAGTTCGCGAGAAGGGAGCCCAATACGAAGGCAACTTTGTATTGGGGGCACAGAATAGGGGGTTGCGACTGTTTATCAAAAACACAGGGCTCTGCGAAGCCGCAAGGCGACGTATAGGGTCTGACGCCTGCCCGGTGCTGGAAGGTTAAGAGGAGGTGTGCAAGCACCGAATTGAAGCCCCAGTAAACGGCGGCCGTAACTATAACGGTCCTAAGGTAGCGAAATTCCTTGTCGGGTAAGTTCCGACCTGCACGAATGGCGTAACGACTTCCCCGCTGTCTCCAGCACAGACTCAGTGAAATTGAATTCCCCGTGAAGATGCGGGGTTCCTGCGGTCAGACGGAAAGACCCCGTGCACCTTTACTACAGCTTCACACTGGTATTCGTGATGACATGTGTAGGATAGGTGGTAGACGTTGAAACCAAGGCGCCAGCTTTGGTGGAGTCATCCTTGAAATACCACCCTTGTCCTCATGGATATCTAACCGCGGTACTACAATACCCGGGACCGTGTGTGGCGGGTAGTTTGACTGGGGCGGTCGCCTCCCAAATGGTAACGGAGGCGCGCGAAGGTAGGCTCAGAGCGGTCGGAAATCGCTCGTTGAGTGCAATGGCATAAGCCTGCCTGACTGCGAGACTGACAAGTCGAGCAGAGACGAAAGTCGGTCATAGTGATCCGGTGGTCCCTCGTGGAAGGGCCATCGCTCAACGGATAAAAGGTACGCCGGGGATAACAGGCTGATGATGCCCAAGAGTCCATATCGACGGCATTGTTTGGCACCTCGATGTCGGCTCATCACATCCTGGGGCTGGAGCAGGTCCCAAGGGTTTGGCTGTTCGCCAATTAAAGTGGTACGTGAGCTGGGTTCAGAACGTCGCGAGACAGTTCGGTCCCTATCTGCCGTGGGTGTAGGAAATTTGAGAGGATCTGTCCCTAGTACGAGAGGACCGGGATGGACGAACCTCTGGTGGACCTGTTGTGGCGCCAGCCGCATTGCAGGGTAGCTATGTTCGGAATGGATAACCGCTGAAGGCATCTAAGCGGGAAACCAACCTCAAAACTAGATATCCCTTGAGAGCCGTGGAAGACCACCACGTTGATAGGAGGCATGTGGAAGAGGGGTAACTCTCGAAGCTGAGCCTTACTAATAGCTCGATTGATCTTGATCACTCCCATTAAGCTATAATCATAAACGACAAACACCTAGATTTGTCGCCAACAAAACAAAGCTAAAACTTGGATAACAACAACAGACACTTCGCAGAAGTGTCCTGACACTCTCAATAAGAGTGGCATAAAAGACCAGTTCAAAAGTCAGTGTGACTTATTCCTGCCCGGTGGCTATGGCGGGGCGCCCCCACCCGATCCCATCCCGAACTCGGAAGTGAAACGCCCCTGCGCCAATGGTACTTCGTCTTAAGACGCGGGAGAGTAGGGCGCCGCCGGGCATGAATAATACACACCGACAAATCTCTACAAAATAAAACAGAACAAACA
>NZ_LMCH01000063.1:0-387443 GCF_001623095.1 Pseudovibrio sp. Ad5
AACCCGATTTAACTCCCGTTCACTCATAACCACCCATCCCATGCCACGCTCCCCAGCATAACCCAACGTAAGAGCACTGTGACATTTTTAGTTTGCAGAGGATAGACAGTTTAGCATTGCGCTGACAACCCAATTTCGCAGAATCGACATTATGGAACCTTAGTTCTGCGCCTTAAATCTCACTTGCCCCTCTTACCCAAAGCAGTGAGTTTATTGTTAGGAGGGCGATGAAGGTGGTGAAGAGGAGGGTGGGGTTGTTTTGTTCCAGGAGGATTCCGGTGAGGAAGAGGCCTAGGGGGACGCCTGTGTAGCGTAGGGAGGAGAAGGCGGAGAAGACTGTGCCGCGTTTGTCCTCGGGAACGAGTTTTTGAAGTACGGTCGCATCCACGACGCTACCAACGCCCAAGTTCACACCATACACAAACATTCCCAGTGAAATGACGATTGCCGCGGTCTCGACATTGCCGCTTGTCCAATCCGTACTTAACATCCAGAGCAGCAAGGCTAGGCCAAGTGCTTGTCCGATGGGTGTGAGTTGCAGGAGCCTGAGTGAGGACACTCTGTGGCCCAGAAACGTGTAGGCCAGTGTTGTGAGTGTGGTTCCGCAGGCAAAGCATGTGAGCCAGATTCCAAGCCAGACTGCTTGCTTGTCATTTGAATTTGCCAGAACTGGCAAGGTCAATGAAAGCAAGGAGACCGCCACTGTATTGATGATCAAGTCATAAAGGCCGAGCTTTAAGATGCCCGGAGTTGAGAGTATCCATTTCCAGACTTCTTTCACTGGCTGTTTATTTGTATTAGCTGCGTCTTGCTGACGAGTGGCTTTGATGCCTATGGATACAATCATAAGCGCCATCAGGAAACTCAGTGAGTCTAAGATCAGGACTGTGGTCGCGCCAAAGGCGGCGATCAGGATGCCAGCCATCGATGGGGTTAGAAGGTCAGCCACAGTCTCAAGAAGCGAGTTCATTCCGTTCACCCGTTCGCGAGGCAAGCCTTCTCGATCAATCAACGCCGGGATCATAACGTTTTTTGCGGTTTGTCCGGGAACATCGATGACCTGCGAGAGGAAGACGAGAAATCCAAGGAGGGCAAGATCCAGCAGATCAACGGAGTATAGCAGCGGTATCAAAAGTACGGCGAAGGCGTTTACTGTATCGCAGAAAATACTGGTGGTTCTGGCAGAGAACTTGTCGATCAACGGCCCGCTGAAGAGACCGACAACGATGTTTGGAAGCTGTCCGGCAATGGCGATTGTTGCAGTGATGACAGCGTTGCCCGTCAGGTCATAGACAAACCACGGTATTGCGATTGCAGACAGGCCATTTCCCAATAAAGACAAAAAGTTGGCTGAAAACAGGAGGCTGATCTGTCCCCATTTAGCCTTTAAGGTAACATCAGACAAAACAACCTCACTCTGCGAAATACAGCATAAATTCAATGGCTTGAGTGCGCGCAATCATGAGTATCGGAAAAAATTCAAATATCATTCTTATCTTATACTGATAAAAGCGAGTGCTTGGGAGTGCAACTCAAAGCCGGTCAGTTATTCGATTTGAGCCTGCTGCAGACATGACACCACGTGAATATCGCAGGAACTCTGGTGGGTATTGTTAGGCTTTACGCGGCCAAGGTCTTTGTCATGAGAAAGTTTGTGAGCGCTACTCCTCGAACAACGGGTGCTTGCTCGCGCTCAACTTGCCAGCCTTGGTGAAGGAAGAAAGCTTTTGCAGCCACGCTAATGTCTGCTGAAAGGGTGGAGATGTTGCGCTGTTCCGCCCAGTTTTGCAACTGGTCATAGATGGCGGTGCCGACACCTTGGCGGGTGTGGTAGGGGCTGGTGAATGCGAATTCCACATAACCTTTTGCATCGATGGTCATGAAACCGATTACTGACTTATCTTTGACAGCAACAAAGCCAGTCATATCGTGGAGTTTGGCAGACCAACGCTCTGGTGCGGGTGCAGGCCCAGCCCATGCGGCGAGCTGCTCCTCGGAGTAATGCTCCTTTGCTCCGATCGTGACGGCCTCATAAAACACGCGTGCGCAGTCTGGGGCATCTGAATTCTTCAGTGGGCGGATCTCTACAGGCATTGGTGGCTTTCACTCAGCTGGGTTTGGAGGCAGCCTCTTGCCACAAACTCTGACAAGGCGAAAGAGGATTGAGTGACAAAATCCTCTACCTTCTGATTTGGCTTATCTCACTGCTGAATGATCGCGTTTTGCCATTCCTGGAGGAAGTGTTGCCGTTTCAGGTTGTCTTGATAAACCAACAGACCTGGTCCAAGGCGGATGGCCCGTAGGGATAGGTTTGGGGCAATCTCGTTGCGGTTGAGTTTTGGATAGGGGTAGTAGTCAGCCCCCTCCTCGCTCCAGGATGCAGTGATCAGATGATCTATGAAGGCGCCCGCGATTTCGGGTTGTTCGGCCCCCGCTGGAATGATGGCAGAGCGCAGCATAAGTGTTGTGAAGTCTTCCAGTTCGAGAATGCCGATATCAGGATCACTGGCGGCCCGTGCAGAGGCGTAGGAGCCGAGCACGTTGTAGGCAATTGCCAGATTGCCCTTTGTGATGTCAGAAATCATATCAGCGGAGCAGCAGTAGAGACGGGCGTTCAGAGAGCCCATTACCTCGTTTAGACGCCAGAAAGTGTCTGATGTGCGGGCATCTTGCGTGGCAAACAGAAAGCCAAGGCCGCTCTGACGGATGTCATAGGTGCCGACTTTGTCGAGGAAGCGTTCTGGATGGTTGCGCAGAGTTGAAATCAGATTTTGCCGTGATGTTGGCACTTCCAATCCTGCAAAGGCGGATTTGGAATAGACCACCGAAGCTGGTTCCTGCGTGAAGGCGAATACATGATTGCGCCAGCGGGCCCAGTCCGGCATCAGGCCGGCGGCTGAGGAGTTGTGCGGCAGGGTAAATCCGTCGTTCGCCAACTTCACCTGCAGGTCCATGGCAGATGAGATGGCAACGTCAAAAACTTGTTTCTCATCATAGAGGGCTGTCATCAACTCGGTGCTACTGACAACAGTATAGTCTATAGAAACACTCGGGTATTTGCGTTGAAACGCTACCACCATGGGCGAGAAAATGTCGATGTCTGAGTTGGAGATAATACGCAGGTTCGCGCCCTCTTGCGGAGCGGGAAACACTTTGTGCTGTTCAATCTCATAGGCACCTGCGGAAAGCAATGAGGCCAGCAACACGATCAGGACTGAGGGAAATAGAAGGATACGCATGCGCCTCTGACATTTTTTCTGTTCGAAAGTTTCAGGTGTCCGCCATGAGCTTGTGTCACCTCTTCGGCGATTGTAAGCCCAAGCCCGGAACCGACCGTGTCTTCAGCGTTTTTGCCGCGTGAGAACCGTTCCGTCAACTGGTCTATGTCTTCCGGAGCAAAGCCCGGGCCTTGGTCATAAACCGATAACACAACCCAGTTGTCTTCGGAGGTAACGATAACCTGTACGTCCTCGCCTTGCGGGGCGTACTTGATCGCATTGTCCAAAATGTTGCTCAGCGCATTTTGGATAAGGATCGCATCTCCGGAGATCAGCGGCGGTTCCTCACCATGCGAGCTCAGGGTTTTATCTTGCATTTCTGCCAGTGGACGCAGCCGTTCAAGAGTTTCCTCGGCCAGGTCCAGCAGGTTGATGTCCTTGACCTCCAGATGATCAGTTCGGAAGGAAACCATGGCGTGATCCAACAACTGGCCTGCTGCGCGTGAGCTCTCATCAATGGCCCGGATCATCTCTTTCAAAGCCGCTCTGTTTTCTGGTCGCTCCACGCGGCGCAAGGCAATTTCCGCTTGCGTTCGCAGCACTGCAAGCGGCGTGCGGATGCGGTGAGCAGCTTCTGCGATGAACTCTTCGGAGCGTGTGAGTGACTTCTTAAGCCGTGCCATGAACCGGTTGAGCGCCACCACAAGCGGTGCCATCTCACCCGGCACAGGAGCTTGTACTGCCCTCAGATCCTGCGGACCTCTTTTTGAGACAGAGTTTGCCAGTGTCTGCACAGGGCGCACGGCTGATTGAGCTGTCAAAACACCCAGCACGGCAGCTGCAATAAAGAACCCGAAACCGAGATAAGCAGCATTCGCGGAGATGCGCTCCAAGGTTTCTCGTTGGCGCTTCAGTGTTTGAGCGACAGACACGGTGACTTCAACAGGGCCGGATGCGTTGGAAAGGCGGCGTGTGGCGGAGACCATACGAATGCTTTCACCCAGATAATGAGAGGTGATGAACCTGTGACTGTCCTGTCCTTTCGAGGCCTTGGCAATGGGCAGGCTTTCATATCCGGTGAGGTACTTTCCATTGACGACAACACGGTAAAAAACGCGGTCATCACTCACATTGCCAAGCATGGAGAGTGCGGAGTAAGGAATATCGACCGTCACCTCCCCGCTCTGAATTGCTGCACTGTCCAAAATAGACGTGGCGGAGGCTGATAGGATGTTATCCTGAGACTCTTCTGCGACTTGCTTGGCATAGGTCATCACCATCACAAACAGCAGGGCTGCAAGCACGGCGGCGATGCCGAGGAGCTGTAGGGTCAGGCGGCGGCGGATTGAACCGGATATGTTGGCACCAGAGTTCATGTCAAGCTTAACCGATACCCTAGTCCACGCACGGTGATGATCTGGACCGAGGAAGATGAAATATGCCTGCGCAAACGGGCAACATATACCTCGATGGCATTTTCTGAGACGTCTTCGTCATAAGAAAATAATCTGTCTACAAGCTTTGTTTTTGAGAAAATAACGTCTGGAGCGCCGAAAAATATCTCCAAAAGGCGTAGCTCTTTGTTACGCAGGCTCACTGTTTTGCTGCCAATTTTGAGTGTGCCAGCCAGTGTATCAAACACCAGATCGCCGAATCGCTTCGCATTTGTCACGCCGCCGGATCTCCGCCTTATGACAGCACGGCATCTTGCCTCTAACTCCGAGAAATCAAAGGGTTTTGTGATGTAATCATCAGCCCCGAGATCGAGCACCCCTACTCTGTCTGAGACCTCTGAACGTGCTGTCAAAACGATCACCGGAGTGTCATCCTGACGGCCTCGATGTTCATTTAGAAAATCTCGCCCATCACCATCTGGAAGCATGATGTCGAGCAAAATCATGTCGTAATCTGCTGTCGAGATGTAGTCCTCGGCAGTAGAAATTTCAGCAGCGTGATCAACAACATGACCATCCAGTGTCAATCTTTCGACAATGGATGTCGCCAGCTTGGCGTTATCTTCAACGAGAAGAAATCTCATCTTTTGCTTCCCCAAAAAATCAAGGAGGTGACAGGTTTGTGTCAGGTTTCCGTGTTTTCACGTAAGTCATGGGTGACAAATGCTGCCCTTGTCAAATGGGAGGACACAATGAGTTTTATTCGGGCGCGCCGCGTGGTTGCGGCAGCGGCTTTGGCTGCGATGACATTTTCCATGCCAACGGCTTCCTTTGCAGAGCCAGTGGTTGATAGCATTCACTTCCTCATTCCAGGTGGTGCTGGTGGAGGCTGGGACGGCACTGCACGCGGCACAGGCGAAGCACTAACCAAGTCCGGCCTTGCTGGCACGGCCTCTTTTGAAAATATGTCCGGTGGCGGCGGCGGTAAGGCCATTGGGTATCTCATCGAGAACGCAGCAAGCCAGCACGGCACGTTGATGGTAAACTCCACGCCAATCGTGATCCGCTCGCTGACTGGCGTATTCCCGCACAACTTCCGTGATCTGACGCTGGTTGCAGGCACCATTGGCGATTATGCAGCCATCGTGGTGGGCAAGGACAGCCCAATCAACTCCATGAGTGATCTGCTGGCAGCCTACAAAGCTGACAAGCGCGGCACTGCAATTGGCGGCGGTTCTGTCCCAGGCGGCATGGACCATCTTGTTGCGGCCATGGTGATGGAAGCAGCTGGCGAAGATGCGACCATGGTGAAGTACATTCCGTATGATGCGGGTGGTAAGGCCATGGCGGCGCTGCTTTCCGGCGAAATCTCTGCACTTTCTACCGGCTTCTCCGAGGCGATTGATCTTGCAAATGCGGGTGAAGTGAAAATCATTGGCGTCACTGCTGATGAGCGCGTTGCAGCCTACAAAGATGCGCCAACCATGAAGGAACAGGGCATCGACACCACGTTCGTCAACTGGCGTGGTTTCTTCGGCGCACCGGGCCTGCCAGAGGCACAGGTGTCTGCCTATCAGGAGGCTCTTGCGAAGATGTACGACACCCCTGAGTGGGAAGAAGTGCGGGCACGCAATGGCTGGGTCAACATCCATAACTCTGGTGAAGACTTCCACGCGTTCCTTGAAGGTCAGGAAAAGACCATCGGTGATCTCATGAAGAAGCTGGGCTTCCTCTAAATCAATAAGAATAAATGGATGCGCTCTTGGCAGCGCATCCACTTGTCACGCCAACGGGAGGGGATGATGGCACTGGACCGATGGATTGCACTTGTCATTCTGGCAGTGAGTTTAAGCTACGGATACACCGCGTTTTTTCTGATGGACGCTGGTTTGCCACCGTTTATGCGGTTTAACCCAATCTGGCCGAGCACGTTTCCAAAAGTCATTGCGGTGCTGGCTGCAATCACAAGTCTCGCCATTTTGCTCGGGTTTGAGAAAAAGACTGCAGATTCAGATGCAGACGAGATCGATTTCAGCAGATTATGGGACTACAACATTGGTCAGGCCGTGTTCCTGCTGGTTCTGATGGCGGGCTACGCTCTGTTGCTTCGTCCTGCTGGCTTCCTGCTCTCCACACTGCTCTTTCTGGTGATCTCGGCTGCTCTGCTTGGAGAGCGGCGTTTTATGATCCTTGTGCCTGTTGCAGCCATTGCTGCTGGCGGTGTCTGGTATCTGGTTCAGCAAACACTGGGCATTTACCTCAGCCCTCTTCCAACATTTTTCAACTAGGAGGCCACGATGTTAGACGGTATTTGGGTTGGCCTCTCGACGGCCTTCTCGTTTTCTAATCTTTTGATGGTAATCGGCGGCTGCCTGATTGGCACGTTTATCGGCATGTTGCCGGGGCTTGGGCCTATGTCCATCATTGCCATCATGATCCCTGTTGCGATCTCCATCGGTGATCCTTCCGCGGCCTTGATCCTGCTTGCAGGTGTTTATTATGGCGCGATTTTTGGTGGCTCCACGTCCTCCATCCTCATCAATGCACCGGGTGTGGCATCCACTGTTGCAACAAGCTTCGATGGATACCCTTTGGCTCGCCAGGGCAAGGCAGGCAAAGCGCTGACAGTTGCGGCGATTGCTTCTTTCGCAGGTGGCAGCATCGGCGCAATCCTGCTGATGATTTTTGCACCTGCGCTCGCATCCGTCGCGCTGCTCTTCCACTCAGCTGAATACTTCGCATTGATGGTGGTCGGCCTTTCCGCAATCGCTGCTTTCGCCGGCAGCGGACAGGTGGGCAAAGCCCTGCTCATGACGCTGGTAGGCCTGATGATGGCAACCGTTGGTGAAGGGGCATTGTTCAACCAACCACGCTTCACCATGGGTATTCTGGATCTGCAATCCGGCTTCGGGTTCATCACGCTTGCTATGGCCATGTTTGCTTTGCCCGAAGCTTTGTTCCTTGTGTTGGATCCATCCCGCTCTAATTCTGGTGGAAGTAGTGGAGACATCAAGGATCTGCGCATCACAAAAGCAGAGGCCAAGAAGATTGCACCAGTGATTGGTCGCCAGTCTATTCAAGGCTTCCTGATTGGGGTTCTTCCGGGAGCTGGCGCAACAATCGCCTCCTTCCTCGGCTACGCGGTAGAACGCAACATCGCGCCGAAAGAAGAACAGGCTGAGTTCGGCAAGGGCTCTGTCAAAGGCCTCGCAGCACCAGAGTCTGCGAATAATGCAGCATGTACTGGTTCCTTCGTTCCTCTGTTGACCCTTGGCATTCCGGGCTCCGGGACAACGGCGATCCTGCTCGGTGCCCTGATCGCTTTGAACGTTTCACCGGGGCCACGCCTGATGATCGATCAGCCAGAGATTTTCTGGTCTGTGATCATCTCCATGTATGTGGGCAATGTGATCCTGTTGATCCTGAACCTGCCGCTCATCCCATACATCGCCAAGGTGTTGGCTGTACCGCGCAACTATCTCATTCCGTTCATTTTGTTCTTCACCCTCATGGGTGCCTATATTGGACAGAACAATGCAACGGAACTGCTGATGCTTGTGGGCTTTGGGGTATGTGCAACGCTCCTGCGCTTTGCCAACTATCCGCTCGCGCCACTACTGATTGGCTTCATTCTGGGCAGCATGCTGGAAGATAATTTCTCCCGGTCTATGCAGCTATATGATGGGATTAGCTTTATCATGGAACGCCCGATGACCATGGGCCTGCTGGCTCTGGCTGTTATTCTGGTCGTTTTGCCAACCATCCGTGCCCGTCGTGTGCGCAAGCAGGAATTGGAAGCCGCTGAAAGCGACTGATCAAACCGCAGCTGGGAAACTGAGTTTTGGCACTTGAGAAGAAAGACTGGTCCAATCTGTCCATTACGCTTGCCATTGCAGGCGCGGGGGCTGGTCTTTTTTCCCTCCTCGGGTTCCCGGCAGCACCCCTCACTGGCTCAGCTCTTGCCGTCTCGCTCGGTGGCTTGCTGGGCGCTCCCGTCATCGTTCCACTCTGGTTGCGCACGCTCTGCTTTGTTGTGCTGGGTACGAGCATTGGCTCTGGTGTGACGCCTGCCGTTATCGATGCCGCGATTACATGGCCTGCGAGCTTCTTGGCACTGGGGATCAGTCTTATTCTCAGTATGCTGATTAGCCGTGCGATCCTGGTACGGTTTTTCGGGTTTGATGCCTATAACGCCTCACTTGCATCTTCACCGGGGCACTTGAGCTACATCCTCAGTATGGCAGCAGATAGCAAGGCGGACGTCACCCGCATCGGGCTTGCACAAAGTACGCGGGTCTTGTTCCTCACCATCTGTGTTCCGCTCTTTGTCTCGCTGTTTTTTGGGGAAACAGGCGCTTCCTTCCTGCCCGCACAAAACATCAGCCTGCTCTCAGCTGTCTATCTGTTGATCGGGGCGGCTGTCGTTGGAACCATCTTCTTAAAGATGAAACTCCCCGCCGCCTATCTACTCGGCGGAATGCTGGTGTCGTCTTTAGGGCACGTAAGCGCACTCACACCCGGCAAGATACCGGATTGGGCAACGCTCAGCTCATTTCTGGTGATGGGAGCTTTGATTGGAACCCGCTTCAAAGGTGTCAGTCTTGATCTTTTCGCCAAAGCCATTGGCGCGGGCGTTGTGGTTACGCTCATCACAGTTGGTATGGCAATCCTTGGGGTTGTGCTGGTGATGCCACTGGTTGGACTGGACCCAAGCCTGTTGTTCGTCGCGTTCGCTCCCGGCGGTGTTGAAGCTATGGCTGCCATCGCTGTGCAAAGCGGTCTCGACCCCACCTTCGTCGCCGCCCACCACGTCTTCCGCCTGCTGCTGCTGACCTTCGTTGTGCCTTTGTTGTTGAGGCGCTCAAAGACCGCACTCCCCGCAAAAGGTCAGCCGTGAATCTACGTAGCATATGAGCTGAAAAGTGCATTACGAATAGGTTAGGTGGAAGTATTTTCCTTAAATTCGATCAAAGCTCAAAAATTTCCCTTATTCATGAAGGTATATCAGTTGGCTCAAGAGATTAATTCTCAAGGCAATCTGATAGCCTCGCGGAATAAAAATATTCCAATGAAACCGACGGGGAGTTTAATGAGCGCAGCTTCACTGGATACTTTGGGTACGCTGGAAAGCCGAGTGCGATGGCTTGCCTCCTGGACCATTCACAATGCCAACCATCTCCGCGGTTCTGACGTTGGTGATGTGAAAGTTGGCGGCCATCAGGCGTCTTGTGCATCTATCAGCACCATCATGACTGCGCTCTATTTCCATAGTTTGAGCCCACAAGACCGGGTGGCGGTGAAGCCGCATGCCGGGCCAATCTTCCATGCCATTCAGTATCTGGCCGGGAACCAGACTCTAGAGAAACTGCAGAATTTTCGTGGGTTTCATGGCGCTCAATCTTACCCCTCTCGCACCAAGGATATTGATGACGTTGATTTTTCAACTGGCTCTGTTGGCCTTGGGGTCGCGCAGACGCTGTTTTCATCACTGGTGCAAGACTATGTGAAGGCGCATGGCGGGCTTAACAAAGCGCCGGAAGGTCGTATGATCTCGCTGGTTGGCGATGCGGAAATGGATGAAGGCAACATCTACGAGGCACTGCTAGAAGGCTGGAAACATGGCCTGCGCAATTGCTGGTGGATCGTGGATTATAACCGTCAGTCATTGGATGCAGTGATCCGCGAAGGCCTTTGGGAGAAGTTTGAGAGCATCTTCCGCAATTTCGGCTGGGAAGTCGTTACGCTCAAATACGGGAGCCTACAGGAAGAAGCCTTCAAAGAACCAGGTGGCAGCAAACTGCGCGATTGGATCGATCTGTGCCCCAATCAGCTTTACTGCGCCCTGGCCTATCAAGGCGGGGCAGCATGGCGTAAGCGACTGCTGGATGATTTGGGAGATCAGGGCGAGGTCAACGAGCTGATCAATCGGCGCAGTGATGCTGAGCTGTCCAAGCTCATGTGCAATCTGGGAGGTCATGATTTGCCGTCTCTGATTGAGGCGTTTGAGAGTGCCAAGACCCATGATCGCCCTGTCTTGTTCCTGTGCTACACCGTGAAAGGCTTTGGCTTGCCGCTGGCAGGGCACAAAGATAATCATGCAGGCCTGATGACCTCCAGGCAGATGGAAGAATACCGCAAGCTGGAAGGCATTCGCGAAGGGCATGAGTGGGACAAGTGGGAAAGCACATCTGACCCGCACAACCTTCAGACTTTCGTGACTGAAGCTCCCTTCTTCTCAAAAGGCAGCCGTCGCTATTCTGCGAAAACGGTGACTGTACCGGCAAAATTGCCGGCACCCAATGCAGCAGAGAAGATGCTTTCCACGCAGATGGGGTTCGGTCAGATTCTGCATGAAATTTCCAAGCAGGATGAAGAGCTTGCCAAGCATATTGTAACGACCGCGCCAGACGTGACGGTCTCCACCAATCTTGGCCCATGGGTCAACCAACGGGGGTTGTTTGCCAAGGAAGAACTGGCGGATACGTTTAAGGCTGAACGGATCCCCTCCACTTTCAAATGGGCATTTTCTCCGCAAGGCCAGCATATCGAGCTGGGTATTGCAGAATCCAACCTGTTCCTCCTCCTTTCAGCACTTGGGTTGTCTCACAGCATCAACGGTCAGCGCTTGCTGCCCATTGGCACAGTTTATGATCCGTTCATACTTCGTGCGGCTGACCAGCTTAACTATGCTTGTTATCAGGATGCCCGCTTCATGTTGGTGGCAACACCATCCGGTGTGACGTTGGCACCGGAAGGTGGGGCACACCAGTCCATCAGCACGCCGTTGATTGGCATGGCTCAGGACGGGCTTGCCGCGTTTGAACCTGCCTTCGTCGATGAGCTGGCAACCATCATGCGCTTTGGATTTGATTACATGCAGCGCGATGGTGAAGGCGATCCTGATGAGCGCACATGGTTGCGGGATCAGACAGGAGGTTCCATCTACCTGCGCCTGTCCACCCGCCCGCTGGAGCAGCCCCAACGGACGATCTCACCTGAAGACGAACAGGACATTGTCGATGGAGCCTATTGGCTGCGCAAGCCGGGACCGAATGCGGAAGTTGTGATCGCTTACACGGGTGCCGTCGCACCGGAGGCAATCAACGCTGTTGGGATGATGGCGGAAGACCGCCGTGATGTTGGTCTGCTGGCAATCACGTCTGCCGACCGCCTCAATGCTGGTTGGACAGCTGCGCAGCGCGCTCGGGACCGTGGGGCAATGCATGCACGCAGCCACATTGAGCGCTTGTTTGATGATGTGCCGAACAATTGCTCGCTCATTACAGTGCTGGATGGGCACCCTGCTACCCTTGCATGGCTTGGTGCGGTGAAAGGCAACACAATCCGCACTCTTGGCGTAGAGCACTTTGGTCAGACTGGCACCATTGCCGATCTTTATGCTCATTACGGCATCGACACCCAATCCATATTGCGGGCGGCTGAAACGATTTCGACAGGTGGCAAGATTCGCTACATCAAGGCGAGCTAGACTTGCAGGCGGAAGCGGTGTGTGGTGCATTGCTTCTGCCGTTCTAACTGTTCAGTTTCGTTCTTACTGAACTCATGCCTGCTGCAAGGACTTCGCTGTGACCTCTGATCTTTCCCAGTACACGCTTGGCTATGACATCCCTGCCCTACCGGGAATGAAGCTGGACGACGTGCAAACGCCTGCTTTGATTGTTGATCTTGATGCTTTTGATCATAACCTGCTGAAAATGCGTGATGAGATTGCCAAGTATGGTGTTCGCCATCGGGCGCACTGCAAAATGCATAAGTCTGCTGAAGTTGCAAAACTACAGATAGAGCGAGGCAATGCTTGCGGCGTGTGCTGCCAAAAGGTGAGCGAAGCAGAGGCTCTGGCGAAAGCGGGTCTCACAGACATTATGGTGTCCAACGAAGTGTGCGATCCTTACAAGATTGATCGTTTGGCACAGCTTCCCAAGCTTGGTGCACGTATCCTAGTCTGCACCGACAATCTGGCAAATATTGAATATCTTTCACAAGCTGCAGTCAAACACGCAACACAGCTGGAAGTTCTGGTGGAACTGGATTGCGGAGGTGCCCGGTGCGGCGTGGCAGATAGTGCTGCTGTGTTGGAGCTGGCAACTGCAATCATTGCAGCCTCCAACTTACGGTTTGCGGGCATTCAGTCTTATCAGGGCGCTGCGCAACATGCCTTTGATTACGCTGATCGAAAAGCGCTGCTGGATACGGCAATCACGATCACCAAGGATGCTGTAGACCTGCTGGAAAGCAAAGAGATCCACTGTGATATCGTTGGCGGCGCAGGGACTGGCTCATACCCGTTTGAAGCAGCCTCCGGTGTGTTCAACGAGTTGCAATGCGGGTCCTATCTCTTCATGGATGCGGACTACCGCAAAGTGAAAGACAAAGATGGCAAGCACTTACCTGCTTTTGAGCATGCCCTGTTCCTGCTGGCTTCGATCATGTCCACTGACATCGATGGGCAAGCCGTTTGCGATGCAGGGCTGAAGGCACACAGCATCGATTCCGGGCTGCCGACTGTGTTTGAGAGACCTGACCTGCAAAGTCTTGATTATTCAGATGAGCATGGCGTCCTGAAGGATCCGCAAAACTCGTTGAAGATCAACGATAAGATCAAGCTCGTTCCTGGGCATTGCGACCCGACCTGTAACCTGCATGACTGGTATGTGGGTGTACGTGACGGTGTCGTGGAAACGCTTTGGCAGGTGACAGCCCGTGGTAAGTTTTACTAGGCGTACAGAACCTTGGTTTGACAGCAACACCCATCCTCTGTAGGTTGCGCGGCGAGGGATCAGGCCCCTGCCGCTCGCAGAGCTATGCTCATGGTGAAGCCTGAAACAAAAGATGCGACTTCAGCCCAGACAAGCGGGTTGGTGGCAATGCGAGCTCCATCAAGTTGATCCCGCATAGTTTGAGGCTATGAAATGAACGGATCTCTTCCTTCCCTTTCCGCGTTAAAAACGCAAGCGAAGCAATTGCGTGCTGCGCTGGAAAAACGCGGCGAAGCAATTTCGCACTCCCAGACACTGGAGCTTATTGCTCGCCAACAAGGCTATAAGGACTGGAACACCCTTTATGCTGCCGTTGGCAACCGTCCACCTGTGTCGTTTCTGCGGCCCGGTGACAGGGTTGCCGGCAAGTATCTTGGACGACGGTTTGCTGCCGAGGTTCTTGGTGTTCAAAGCTCCGTCGCGGCCCACCGGGTGCGGCTGACATTGCACTTTGATGAGCCGGTTGATGTGGTGAGTTTCAAAAGCTTTTCCGCTTATCGGCAACGAGTGACCTGCACGGTAAATGCGGATGGCATGACGAGTGAAAAGACCTCTGATGGCGAACCGCACATGGTTCTAACAGGGCTCTGATCTTACCTCACAAAAGAACCGGGAGACGTGACGCCTCCCGGTTTCCAAGTGGACACAACCACCCTGTGCATCAATGCGATCTCAACCGCAAAATGCTTGGTGAGGTGAAACTGTTGCTTGAACATCCATGCTTAATTAAACTATACTGCGATACTCATGTTTAAATTACTGGCGATGTGATGCAATCGCCAGATGCACGAAAGAGGCGCTGGCCATGGATGTTGGGGCAAATGATGTTTACCTGGAACGCCAACCGGAACGACTGGTTCTGGAAGGGTATCGCCGCTGGTCATCCGGTTTCGAGACAGGTTCCATCACGCCCTGGGAAATGGCATGGGACCTTTATAGCGAAGTTCTCGGTCATCAAAATGCAGGAGTAGCGCTCGCCAGTCTGTCTCAATACGTGCGTACACTCAAGCGCTGTGCAGCCTGCCCGCTCCGCTCCTACCCTTATGATTCTCAGCATCTTTGTGTCGAAGAATGCCTGACCATGGGCCTGATTGCGGGCTTGCAACATGATGTCGACACCGTTGAGCTTTGCCTGCAGCACATTACCTGTCCGCAAAGATGCGAAGAAGTAGAACAGGCCGCTGCGAACTTCGCCGAGACCCTCAAATCCCTCGGTCAAGTCATGCTGCCTGTACCGTCTCATGTGCTGACTGATATTCTGAAAAAGAGCTCAGGCGGAAGCATGCATTAGGCTTGAACTAGAAAGCGCTTCTTAAAATATTGTGCGGCTCGTGTTTGTGAGCTGAAGCCTTCAAATTGATTTCATTACCAATTGCAATGGACGAGTCTGCGTCCGTGCAGGCCAATCTCTTCTATAATTCTCTTCTATAATTCTCTTCAAATCAGCCGCTTCCTACCACTTTAATATATCCGCCGCAGCTCTCTGATATCTCACAGTATTCCCTCTGGGTGCACTGCGATAAATCAGTGGTTGTACACAGTAGGTATTTACAAGCGCAGATTCCTGTTTCTAAAATTGGTCTGACGTCTGATGGCAGACGAAATCAAATAGACATCTGTGCGGAGCCTAATGTGCCAAGCCCATCCAATAATAAAATTCGGCCAATCAAGACCGAGGACAGAAGCGACGCAATTCTGCAGTCGCTGACAGATTTCATCGTGGAGGAAGGCTTGCAGCCCGGTGACAGATTGCCCACGGAACGAGAGCTGATGAACGGCCTGAAGGTAGGCCGCTCGTCCATTCGTGAGGTGATCCGCCATTTGCAAGCGTTGGGGATCGTGGAGATCCGCCGTGGGTCAGGGACATATCTAAAGCGCCCGCTCTCTGAGAAAACCGTTTACTTGCCGCTGTCCATTGCAACCAAGCGTGATGGCCTGTTGCAAACGCTGGAAGTGCGCCGAGCGCTTGAAGTTGAAGCCTCTATTCTGGCAGCCAAGCGGGCGACGCCGGAAGAGATTGACGAGATGCGCACCAAGTTAGAGCACATGGAGTCGGTCCATCACCTCAATGGGACGGCTGGCCCGGAAGACCTTGAGTTTCACCTGTCTATTTACCGCGCTGCAGGCAATCCGCTGTTTGAGCAGTTGTTGCAGCAGATGCGGGAATCTTTTGAGAGCTTTTTTGATATGCCGTTCGATCGCAAAGATTTTGCCGGACGGTCTTTTCCTTTTCACCGACAATTATTTGACGCCATTGCCGCTGGAGACACGGAGATGGCCCGCAAACATACCTTGGAAATTTTGAGCGTTGTTGAAGAAGATATTGTGCAAATGGCACAGGAAACGGACGCAGTATGATCGACCTGTGGGGGGAGGACACAGCAACAATCGTGGCGCATGATGAAACATCCTTTGCGGATGCAGTCGTGCCACCGATTTTTCAAAACTCGCTTTTCACGTTCTCTTCCTATCAGGAGATGTGTGAAACCTTCGCGGGTAAGATCAACCGCCCGGTTTATACGCGCGGGATCAACCCAACCGTCCGTGCTTTTGAGGAGAAGATTGCCAAGCTGGAGGGTGCTGAAGATGCACTGGCGCTTTCCAGTGGTATGGCCGCTATTTCATCCGCAATCCTGTCTGTGGTGAAGCCCGGTGACCGGATCCTGTCCGTCAAACATGTTTATCCGGACACTTTCCGTTTCTTTGAAATCTTCCTGCGCAAGTTTGGTGTGAGCGTTGATTACATCGATGGCGGCAATCTGGCGACGGTTGAAGCTGCCTTGCCCGGGCATACTCTGTTTTATCTGGAAAGTCCGACCAGCTGGATCATGGAGGCCCATGATGTGAAAGCGTTGTGCGCGCGGGCCAGGGAAGCCGGTGTCACAACGATCATCGATAACAGCTGGGCTTCACCCATCTTCCAGAATCCGATCAAACTGGGCTGCGATATTGTGGTCCATTCAGCATCCAAGTACATCAGCGGCCACAGTGATGTGGTTGCGGGGGTGATCGCAACGTCTGCTGCGCGTGTGGCGCAAATCCGCGGGGAAGTGACCCAGTATCTGGGCAGCAAGATCGCACCGTTTGAGGCGTGGTTGTTGTTGCGCGGCCTGCGGACACTGCCAATCCGTATGAAAGCCCATGAGCAGGCTGGGATGGAGATTGCCAAGCGACTGGCGGAACATCCTCGCGTGAAAACTGTTTTTCATCCGGCGTTCCAGAATAAGGCCCATCCGGGTCTGCGTGGAACTTCCGGTCTCTTTTCAATTGAACTGGCAGACAATGTCAGCGTCGAAGCACTGTGTAATCACCTGAAAATTTTCAAAATGGGTGTGAGTTGGGGCGGGCATGAAAGCCTGATTTGCCCTGCGCAGGCCTCTCTCATTCAATCGGGAGGACCAAACTCAACCGCATTCTTTGGCGTGTCACCGCACGTCGTTCGCCTGAATGTTGGCCTTGAAGACCCTGAGGATCTCTGGGGGGACCTCGAAGAAGCGTTAGGGGCAGCATCAGAATAACATTGCTAGAGGAGAGGCAATTATGAGTTTGAAGAAATTATTGGCCGCAAGTCTTGTGGCAACAGCTATTGCAGGTCCGGCAGCTGCTGAAACCAATCTTCGACTGGTGGAAGTGATCACAAGCCCGGAACGTACCAAGGTTTTGCAGAGTATTGTTTCGCAGTTTGAAGCGGAAAACCCGGGCACCAATGTCGAAATCATCTCGTTGCCCTGGGGGCAGGCTTTCGAGAAATTCGCGACCATGGTTTCTGCTGGTCAGACACCGGATGTGGTTGAAATGCCAGACACATGGGCTGCGCTTTATGCCAATAACGGCGCTTTGGAAAGCCTTGAGCCCTACCTGAAGAGCTGGGATGGCACTGACAAGCTGAATGCCCGCACCATTGAGATGGCACGCAGTGGTTCCGGTACAGCTTACATGCTGCCCTACGGCTTCTATCTGCGCGCCATGTTCTACAACAAGAAGCTCTTCAAGGAAGCGGGTGTTGAAAAAACACCTGTGACATTGGATGACTTCCGTGATGCAGCTGAAAAAGTATCAGCTCTTCCAGGCAAGTACGGCTTCTGTCTGCGCGGTGGCTCTGGCGGTTTGAATGGCTGGGCCGTGTTTGGGGCAACAGCAGCTGGCACAGATCAGTTCTTCGATGAGGAAGGCAACAGCATCATGTCCACGGATGCGTGGATCAAGGGTGCACAGTTCATGGTGGACCTCTATCAGGATGGTCTTGCACCAAAAGACAGCCTGAACTGGGGCTTCAACGAGATCGTGGCAGGCTTCTACTCCGGCACATGTGCCATGCTTGATCAGGATCCGGATGCACTCATTGGCATTTCGCAGCGCATGGACACGAATGATTTCGGTGTGACCACCATGCCAAAAGGTCCAAATGGCAAGGCCTACCCAACCATCGGGTATGCGGGCTGGTCCATGTTTGCTGACAGCGAAGACAAAGACGCCTCCTGGAAGCTGATTGCGAAGCTTCAAAGCCGTGATGCGAACCTTGAGTGGTCCAAGCGTGTGGGAACTCTGCCGATCTACAAAGATGCAGAAAGTGATCCACACTACAACACGCCGCAGTTTGCTGGCTGGTTCGAAGAGCTGTCCGATCCGGACGTCCACCCGCTGACCATGCCAACACATCTTGAAGAATTTGCGTTCTTCAAAGATTCCATCTCCATCCGCACCAGTCAGGAGGCTCTGCTGGGGCGTAAGTCTGCGGAAGAGCTTGGCAAGGAGTGGGGGGAGTACCTCACAACAGCACAGAAAAAGTGGCTGGCTAAACAGTGATGACAGCTGCCACAGACCTTGGAACACACCCTGCCAGTCGGCAGGGTGTGACTTCCCGCAGATTCCTATCCCGATTTGAGCCCTACTTTTATGCTGCCCCTGCCATTGTGTTACTGGTGACTGTGATGATGGTGCCGCTGGTGGTTGGCCTTACCTACACAGTCAGAGACATCCGCATCCTCAATCCGTTCAGTGGCGGTTATGTGGGCTTTGCGCATTTTGAAGCGGTCTGGCACGACCAGAACTTCCATAATGCGCTTTACAATACCTTCTGGTGGACAGTCAGCTCACTGTTCTTTCAGTTCTTTCTGGGGTTAACGCTCGCTCTGCTGCTCAACCGCACTTTTCCGGGACGGCGTATCATCCAGTCGCTTGTTTTTCTGCCTTGGGCGGTGCCTGCATTCCTGTCTGGCCTCAACTGGGCGTGGATGTTCAATCCGGTCATCAGCCCCCTGCCCCAATGGCTGTTTGCGCTCGGCATCCTGAGCGAACCAACCAATATTCTCTCAGATCCTGACCTCGCCATGTGGGGACCGATCGTTGCCAACATCTGGTTCGGCATCCCATTTTTTGCGATCACTTTGCTGGCTGCGCTTCAATCCATTCCAGGTGAGATTTACGAGGCAGCATCCATCGATGGCGCGAGCCGCAAGCAACAGTTTGTCAGTATCACACTGCCGTTTCTGGCGCCGACCATCGCGATTACGCTGATGCTTCGCACCATCTGGATCGCGAACTTTGCGGATCTCATCATCGTCATGACCAATGGCGGACCGGCAGATTCAACGCAGATCGTCTCCAGTTACATCTTCACGCAGGCTTTCCGCCGTCTGGACTTTGGCTATGCCTCCGCAATCGCGGCTGTGCTGCTGGTTCTGTTGATGGCCTATGCCGTCTCCATCATCTTCATCAGGCGCAGTCTGCTGCGCGAAACCTGAGGCTCTGTTATGGCATACTATGCAAAATCAAAGGGCCAACGGGTGGTGGACTGGAGTGTCCATTACGGCCTACTCGCCTGCTATCTGTTCTTTGCGCTGTTTCCGCTTTTTTGGCTGTTCAAGGTCGCGGTGACACCGACTAAACTGCTTTACTCAGAGGGCATCCGCATGTGGCCCTCAGAAATGACGTGGACCAACTTCACACAGGTGATGACAGATACGGATTTTCCGCAGTTCTTCATCAACTCAGCCATCGTGTCAGGCTCAACTGCTTTCATTTCCACGCTGATTGCAGCGGCGGCAGGCTATTCATTCTCACGGTTTCATTATCGTGGTAAGGCAGTCATCATCCTGCTGATGCTGATCACACAGATGTTCCCGCTGGTCATGCTGATTGCACCGATCTTCCGCATTCTCACCCCGCTGGGGCTGACTGACAGCCTGCTCGGCCTTGTGGTGGTCTACACCGCGTTCAACGTGCCGTTTGCAACGTTTTTGATGCAGTCGTTTTTTGATGGCATTCCCAAAGACCTTGAAGAAGCAGCCATGATTGACGGCAATACCCGCTTTGGGGCGCTGGTGAAGATCATCTTCCCGCTCACCCTGCCGGGCATTGCAGCCACGCTTGGCTTTGTGTTCACCGCAGCGTGGAGCGAGCTGCTCTTTGCGCTCATGTTGGTCAGCAGTCCGGATGCAGTGACCTTCCCGGTTGGTTTGCTCACGTTCGTCTCCAAGTTCTCTGTCGATTTCGGGCAGATGATGGCGGCGGGCTTTCTAGCGCTCATTCCAGCGGCAATCTTCTTCTTCCTCATCCAGCGTTATCTGGTGCAGGGTCTTACCGCCGGTGCGGTCAAAGGATAACGAGGTACCCTATGGCTTCTATTCAAATTTCTGAGGCAACCAAATCCTACGGAAACACCGCTGTTCTGCACGGGATCGACCTGAATATTCAGGATGGCGAGTTCATTGTACTGGTGGGACCATCTGGCTGCGGAAAGTCGACCTTGCTGCGCATGATCGCGGGGTTGGAGGAAGTGACTTCAGGTTCTATCTCCATCAACGAGCGGATCATAAATGATCTGCCGCCCCGTGACCGGGACATCGCCATGGTGTTCCAGTCTTACGCGCTCTACCCGCATATGAGTGTGGAGGAAAACATCAGCTATGCGATGACCCTTCGCAAATCACCGAAGGAAAAGATCGCCAGTGCAGTTAACGGTGTCTCCAGTATTCTTGGTCTGAACGGTCTTCTGGAACGGCGCCCCAAAGCACTCTCCGGCGGTCAACGTCAGCGTGTAGCCATGGGGCGGGCGATTGTGCGTGACCCGCAAGCGTTTTTGTTCGATGAGCCGCTTTCCAATCTGGATGCGCGCCTTCGCGAGCAAATGCGCTCGGAAATCCGCAAGTTGCATCGCAAGCTCAATGCCACGTCTATTTATGTGACGCACGATCAGATCGAAGCCATGACCATGGCTGACAGAATCGTCGCCATGCATGATGGATATATTCAGCAGGTTGGTACGCCGCTGGAAATCTACGACAAGCCAGCCAATGTTTTTGTGGCATCATTCATCGGCTCTCCAGCCATGAACTTTATTAAGGGCACAGCCTCGGCATCTGGTGACGGGTATCACCTTCAGACAGATCAGGGACACCAGATTATTCTGCCGGAAAGCTCGGGTTTGAAGGATCGGATGGACGTCATTCTGGGCGTAAGACCAGAACATCTAATGATTGTAGAGGAAGGCCCGGCAAGCCTCCCTGCAACTGTGGATCTGATTGAACCCATGGGTCTTTCCACGCTGGTTCATGTGCGTGTTGGACAAGACAGCCTTAAAATCTTCACACTCGACCGGCCTGATATCGCTGAAGGCACTCAGGTTCACGTGTCTTACATTAAAGAAAAGCTGCATATGTTTGATGCTCGGACGGAAATGCGGCTGGTGTCTCCTGTATAAGTTCCCATGAACTGGTTCGTTGCTGCGGCAACGAACCGTTTTTCTGGGCTCAGGGTTTCCACGTTCTTCTGGGGCAACCTAAACTGGTATAAATACTGCCTGATATATGTACCGCAGAAGGAATTCCTCTGAATGCCCTCGATCAGTCTGGCCGTCGTTGGTTTGGGAATGGCCGCAAAACCACATCTGGAAGCGCTTGACCTGCTGAGAAATCACATTGAAGTCGCAGGTTTCTATACCCGAACAAAGGCCAGGGCAGAGGCTGTCTCTGAGCAATATGGCTGGCCATGCTTTGACAGCCCTGAGCAGATTGCCAGCGATCCGGAGATTGACGCGGTCCTTCTGCTGACCCCACCCGATCAACGCCACGAACTGGTTGAGCTGTTCTCCGGTGCAGGCAAACACATCCTGACAGAAAAACCGCTGGAACGGACCTATGACGCGGCGGCTGAGCTAGTGGAACTCTGCGATTATGCAGGCGTCAAATACGGTGTCGTGTTTCAGCACCGTTTCCGCGAAGGTGCAAAGCAACTGAGGACGTTGCTTTCAGATGGGGCTTTGGGCGATATCCATCTGGTACGGGCGAACATCCCGTGGTGGCGGGATCAGGCCTATTATGATCAGTCAGGCCGGGGCACCTATGCACGCGATGGCGGCGGTGTGCTGATCACGCAGGCCATTCATGTGCTGGACCTGATGCTGAGTCTGACCGGCCCGGCAAAATCCGTGCAAGCCATGTGTGCAACAACCACGGCGCATAAGATGGAAGCAGAGGACTTCGCCACGGCTGGTATTGAGTTTCACAGCGGGGCTGTCGGGTCCATCATGGCGACCACAGCTACCTTTCCCGATGCAAAAGAAACGCTGGTACTGGATGGTTCAAAGGCCTCTGCCCATCTGGAGGGCAGCAAGCTGACGGTGACGTATCGCGACGGGTCTATCGATGTGTTTGGTGAACGCAGCGGGACGAAGGATGGAACGGGTGGCGGGGCTAACCCAATGGCGTTTCCATGTGACTGGCACCGGGATCTTATTGACGATTTCGCCCTCAGCATCATTGAACACCGCGACCCGAAAGTAACCGGTCATGATGCGCTGATGGTGCATGCGCTCATTGAGGCGATTGAGAGCTCTTCCCGCACCGGATCAAAGGTTGATGTGCGTGAGGCCGAGTTGTCGAAGGCCTATATATAACGGTTGGAAAGCGGTTTTAAGCCCTGCAGATAAAAAATGAGCAGGAGGCCGGACGAGGGCTCTCCTGCTCGGGTATTAGGCATCATCCGTGGGAGGTTTTAGCCTAAATTCTTTCGCGGTTTGATCAGACCTTGGCCCGCTTGCGCTGGCGATACTGATCCGCAACCACTGCAGCTACAATGATACCACCTTTCACAATGTCCTGGATGTAAGCATCAATACCAAGGAACGTGAAACCACTCATCATTGTACCCAGAATAATGGTTCCGATGACGGTGCCTGTGATGCGACCAACGCCGCCTGCAAGACTTGTTCCGCCAATAACAGCTGCAGCGATGGCGTCAAGCTCATATGCAAGGCCCATACCTGCCTGTCCACTGCCAGCTCGTGCTGCGGCAACCACACCGCCAAGACCAGCCAGCAAACCAGCAAGGGTGTACACTTTGATCAGGTGACGGCCAACGTTGATGCCGGAGACTTTTGCCGCCTGAACATTTGCACCAGTTGCATAGGTGAATTTGCCGTAGCGGGTGAAGCGCAGGGCTATGTGGAAGATAAACGCGGCCATCAGAAAGATGATCACCGGAATGGTGCCGGAACCGAGCCACATGTATTCTTCAGAAAGCAGGCTGATCGGCTGACCTTTGGTGTAGTAACGTGCTAAACCGCGCGCTGTTACCATCATGCCCAGAGTTGCGATAAACGGAGGGATGGCCGTGTAGGCTATCAACGACCCGTTTATGAACCCGGCTAAGGCCCCGACGGCGATACCAGCCAATACTGGTACGAGGAACGGCATGTCCGTGAACATTGGAAAGACGGCACGGGTATAGTCAGAGGTTTGCGCAAAACTGGCGGCAACCATGGCCGAAAGCGCAAGCACTGAGCCTGAGGACAGGTCAATACCGCCGGTGATGATCACCTGCGTCACGCCAATGGCCAGAAGGCCGATGATGGAAACCTGCAGAACCATAATCAGCAGGCGCTGTGGGTTGAACAGGAAGGTGTCACCCTTCACAATCCAGCCCAGAATTTCAAAAAAGACTGCAATGCCGATCAGTACGAGGAAGATGTTAGCTTCTACCGGCAGTTTTCGAGCTGGAGCATTTGTCTCAGCTGCATCAGTTGCATTTGCCATCTGGCAAGTCCTTTCAATCTCTGCGTCGGGCGCTTAAAGCTGCCGCGCATGAAAACTCTTAGTTGGAAGCAAGGCGCATAACGCTGACCTGATCTGCTTCAGCTCGATCCAGAATTCCGGTGACATGTCCTTCATGCATCACCATCACGCGGTCACTCATGCCCAGCACCTCTGGCATCTCGGAGGAGATCATGAGAACAGCAACGCCCTCACCTGCCAGTTTGGTAATGAGCTTATGGATTTCAGCCTTGGCGCCCACGTCGATGCCGCGGGTTGGCTCATCCAGAATGAGGATGCGAGGTTTGGTCAGCAGCCAGCGACCAATCAGAACCTTCTGCTGGTTGCCTCCAGACAGGTTCTCGATGCGCTCGTTCATGCCCGGTGTTTTAACGCGAAGGGCTTCGCTCATTTCCGTGCACAGCTTGGAGACAGCGCTTTCGGCCACAAACCCGGCTTTCACATGATCCTGACTGAGAAGCGCGATCTGCATGTTCTCCTGAATGTCGAGCATCATGAACAGACCGGTGTCCTTGCGGTCCTCGGTCAGCAACGCCATCCCGTGACCCATGGCCTCTGCTGGCGTTTTGATCTCAACCGTCTCGCCGAACACGCTGATGCTGCCCCCCGTTGCCGGGGTCACGCCGTAGATGGTCTCTGCCACGTTGGTGCGGCCTGAGCCCACCAGACCTGCAACGCCGAGAATTTCACCTGCACGCAGATCGAAGTTCACGTTCTCGAACACACCGTCCAGACACAGATCCTTCACGGAAAGGACCACATCACCGATTGGCACTTCCTCTTTCGGGAACATTTGGGTGATTTCGCGGCCCACCATCATGCGGATGAGCTGATCACTGTCCAGATTGCTGGCAAGGTCGGTGCCGATGTATTTGCCATCGCGGAAGACGGACACGTCATCAGCGATCTCGAAGACTTCGTCCATCTTATGAGTGATGTAGACGATGCCTTTTCCCTCTGCCTTCAGGCTCGCGATGATCTGGAATAGGTGCTCAACTTCGCGGTCTGTCAGAGCCGAGGTTGGCTCGTCCATGATCAGCACATCAGATTCATAGGAAATCGCTTTTGCAATCTCGACCATCTGACGGTTGGCGATGGACAGGTCACGAACTTCAGTTTCCGGATCCAGATTGATGTTCAGCCGGTCGAACAGCTTTTTAGTATTGTCACGCAGCGCTTTATGATCAACAAACCCGAGCTTCGTCAGCGGTTCTCTGCGGATCCAGATGTTCTCGGCAATTGTCATGAACGGCATCAGGTTGAGTTCCTGATGGATCATGGCAACGCCCTGTTCCAGCGCATCCAGCGGCGTGGTCATGTGGACCTGTTTGCCACCCAGACGAACTTCTCCGCGGTCTGGTTGATAGATGCCTGCAATAATCTTCATCAGGGTGGATTTGCCCGCCCCGTTTTCTCCCATGAGGGCATGAACTGTGCCGGGTCGGATGCGCAGGTTCACATCATCCAGTGCAACAACACCGGGGAACTCCTTGCGCACACTATCGACTTCTAGCAGGTATTTTTGCGGGGCTGCGGCACCCTTATTCTCACGTACCGCCTCTTGTGTGCTTAAACTCACAGTCCGTGAACTCCATTTTTCTGCTGGCAGTGTGAGGGGCTTCCGGGTGCCTGGCCCGGAAGCTTGATCACTTGGAGGCTGGGCGCATCCCTGTCATTGGACAAAGTCAAGGGAATGGAACGCGCGCCAGAGCGAGGCGAAAGGCTCTAAAGCTTTCCGCTCAGCTGCTTACTTGTTGAGGAACTCGCCAAGGTTTGCTTTGTTTACCAGCTTGAATGGGATCCAAACGATGGTGTCCACTTTTTCGCCGCGAGCCAGCTTCAAAGCAGCTTTCACAGAGCCAGCGCCCTGGCCTTTAGCGTCCTGGAATACAGTTGCGAACATTTCGCCACGGTCCATGGAAACGAGTGCATCTGGAGTAGCATCAACACCAGCAACTGCGATGTCGCTGGACGCAATGCCAGCCTGCTTCATGGCGATCAGAGCGCCCAGAGCCATTTCGTCGTTGTTTGCAGCAACAGCGTCGATTTTGGTGCCGGACACGATCCAGTTGTTCATCAGGTCGATTGCTTCAGAACGCTGGAAGTCAGCAGTCTGCTCTTCAACAACCTTGATGTCCGGGTAGCTGCCAAGAACTTCTTTAACGCCCTGTGTACGGCCACGTGTGCCGTTGGACGCCAGTTCGCCGAGCATGATAGCAACGTTACCCTTGCCACCCATCTGCTTGGCCAGTTCTTCCATCTGCAAACGACCAGCAACAACTTCGTCAGAGCCCACGAACACAACCTTTTCAGGCAGTTCTTTGTCTTCTGGCTTACGGTTTACGTAAACAAGTGGAATGCCGGCACTGTTGGCCAGTTTGGTGATGCGCGGTGTTGCGGATGTATCAGCCGGGTTCACGATGATTGCGTCAACGCCCTGTGCAACGAAGTTCTGTACCTGGTCGATCTGCTTACCGATGTCACCGCGTGCGTCTTCAAACTGAATTTCAACGCCGTCAGCTTTGGCTGCTTCGTCACCCATCGCGTTGCGCAGGATGGTCAAGAAGTTATCATCAAAATAGGCCATTGAAACGCCGATGTTCTCAGCCATGACGCTGGTTGTCATCATTGCCGATGCAGCTAAAGCCAATAGAGTACGTTTCATTAGTTCCTCCTCCGTGCCGAAATTTGGCACTTCTCCCAAGATTATGCTGGCGCGGATCCCCATCTACGCCAAATTATTTAGCGAAATCAGTCGCCTGGTATGATCAGGCGGCGGTTGCCGCCTGTAATTCTTTTTTCAGGAAATCAAAGCTTGCCTGCGTGGCGTCAACCACGTTTTCAAGGGCATGCACAACTGGAGAAAATGGCTCCAGAGACACGTGACCTGTGTACCCGTTGGCAAGCATGGTTTTGATTTGCGCTGCGTTGCCCAAACGGTCGGCTTTACTCACCAACAGGCGGTGATCATCCAACATTTGCGCGATGGAAAGGTCTGGATCTTCAACGCCGGAAATGTGCATGAGACCTGTCTGGTCCGCAAAGAACTCTGTTTCTTCAGCCAGGTGATGATGGAACGTATCATGCACCAGCTTGAACACGCCCTCACCGTCCACATCGCGGATTGCGGCAACAGCGTCTGCCTTGAGGCGCAAGGAGCACTGCGGGAAGCCGAGAGGCTCAACCAGACCGGTGACACCGGCGGTTTCCAGCAGAGGCTTGAGTTCTTTCAGAGACTGACGCAGGTTCGCTGCCAGCTCATCATCGCTCTTGCCATAGTCATGGTCATTGACCGGGCACATCACGAGAGCTTTGGAACCACACCGCTCAGCAAAGCCGATGAGTTCGTTTGCCTCAGCAAGACGAGTATGTGACCACTCGTTAAAACGCTGAAGGGCATTGATGCTGATGATTTCGATGCTATGCTTTTCAGCGCGTGCTTTGACGTCTTCTGCTGGTGTTTTCTGCTCAAACGGATTGCCAGCAATGTCATTGCGGATTTCTACGGCATTGATCCCCATGGAGGCAGCCATGCCAAAGAACGCGTCCAGCGTCATTTGAGGTGCAAGCATATGGTTCAACGCGAAGTTGATGTTTCCCGACAAACGACTTCTCCCAATGTCCGATGTATAAACATCAATTTGATCTGCTAAAGATCATATGTAAGTACTGGTACCTGTCAATTTAGAGTCTGAAATTACATGTAAAATCAGGATGAGAGAACGAATATTCCATCATTTCAATATTTTGGAAGGTTTGCTCCCGTGAAGTCAAAATGTGAATTTCGGTGTCAAGATTGACCGTTTTGATGGCTTAACAATCAAGGATGATATATATGAGGCGTGGCAGCTGGCAGAATCCGAGTGTGTTGGACATTGCAAACAAGGCAGGTGTTTCGACCGCTACAGTTGACCGTGTCCTCAATAAACGGGGTGGTGTTTCCAAGGTCAAAGTGGGGCTGGTTCACAAGGCACTGGTGGAGCTGAAAGAGCCCGAAGAGGTTGCCTTGGAAAAAGTTTCTCCAATAACCGTTGGGTTGCTGGCGGATTCTGGAACGAGTTTCATTGAAGAGCTTATGGGACTGGTGGATCAGCGCTACGGGGATGATCCCAATGTGCGGTTCAAGCGCTTTTCTTCGCACACCAAAGACTTTGAACCGAGTGTGTTTTCAGAGCGGATGATCTCCTGGGCAAGCAAATATGACGGCATCATTATTGCCGTGCGTGAACATCCCGCTATCACCCGCGCTATTGAAGAAATCAGCGAAGCCGGAACGCCGGTGATCTGCCTGACAACAGACCAGCAAAGCCCTAAACACCTTGGTTACGTTGGGATGGATCAGATCGCAGCAGGCCTGTGTGCTGCCCAGTTGCTGGGGAAACTCTCTGGCGGCAAAACAGGCGAAGTCTTCCTTGCAACCAGTGCGCATTACCACTGTCAGGAAGGGCGGGAGACTGGTTTCCGGCGATTGCTGCGCAAGGATTATCCCAATATCGCCATTTCTGAGATCATCAACTCTAACGATGATGCGGAGACCGTCTATCAGTTGTTCAAAAAGCGATTGGATGAAGGCGCAAGGCCACTTGGTATTTACAATGTTGCAGGCGGAAATACAGGTATCGCAAAAGCAATTGGTGAGCTGGGTTCGCCGATCACCTTTGTCGGCCATGAGTTGAACGAAAACTCACGCAAGCTGCTTGAGAATGATCAGATGGATTTCGTAATTACACACGATATGGAAACCGAGCTGAAGCGGTGCGTCAGACTCATTAGGTGGCAAAAGGATTTTCCTGATGGGATTCAACCAGAATACGGGGCTTTACCGCCTGTTTTGAAGACGCGCTTCAACATCTGATGTATTTATGATGCAAATATTTGGATGAATTAGACTGCCATTCTAAGGAATGGAATATATTTTCCATGGAATTGTGTGTTTGAATTATCTCAAATCCCAGGAAAAACAACGCATATCCGGCATTTGGCGTTCATATTGTGCCCATGTGCAGAGTGGCATCATGGCAGGGTGGTCGGATAAGTTCGATCCGTAGTTCTGCTATACGTACTAGTTCTGATGTTATTCACATCAAAAATGAGGTGTCCCCTCAGGCAGTTTGTGTTTGTGCTGTGAATAGTATGCGGCCCTGCTGGTCTCGTTCCCTAATGAGATGAATGGGGCTGCAAGAGTAACAGTCGCTTTGATGAATGGATGCTCGCTCTTTCCTGCTGCAGGGTGCAGGGCATCGTCCGCGCTCATCATATGCAATGCAGAGATGCAAGAGTGACCCTCAATTCCTGTCAGTTGCAATCGCCTCCTCTTATTCCTTAGGCTCATTCATTGATGATCTGACGTTTGCGTCATGGACTCACCTCAGTTTATTTGCTAAACGTTCAACAATTAAATTGAGTGAATGTTGGCTGATTTGGAAAAAAAGAAGACACAGGCAGAACGGCGGGAGGAATCTGAACGCAAGCTTTTTGACGCGCTGGTGAGCATCATCAACGCGGAAGGTGTTCAGATGGCGACCTGCGAGAGCATCGGCCTGAAAGCGGGGTACAGCCGCGGTCTCACCATTCAACGGCTCGGCAAAAAAGACGAGATGTTCGTCAAGCTGATCGACCGCATGGTGAGCGAGACCGAGGCACACGTTACCCGACAGATTCCACCGGAGACAAACGCGAGGGAGGCGATCCGGCAGTATATCGACATTCACTTCGAGGATTTGCAGAACAAGCCCAGCTATCAGGCCTATTTCGCACTGATGGCGGGCAGCGTTACAGATTATGCTCTTTTAGGAGATGCGGTGAAACGCGCACACGAGTTCGTAAAGCGGCTGCTTGTCTCTTATCTGGAGCGTGGCAAAGCGGAGGGCGTGTTCCCGCAGGATCTGGATTCAGCCATTCAGGCCGTTTCCATCGGAAGTTATTTGCTTGGGGTCGCGTTGCAGCAAAAACTGCATCCAAGCCTCGATATCACTCTGCTGAAACCGGCAGCGTATTCACTGATACCATCATTGCCTGAAAAACAATAAGCGCCAAAACCAGCGCACCACAAGGAGAACAGGCGTCACATTTTAAAACGCACAGCGCAAATCTGCGCTGTTCAACCTATGACTTGGGAGGGGAATATGGTTGGAACACATACTGGGGTGCCGGCAGGTGCCATGAATTTTGATATGCTCGTGAACCATCTGCAGAAGGTGGACACCGGCATTCCGTTGTTTAAAGACCTTGGCGGTCGTGCCTTCAGCAATCCGCAGTTTGCGAAGCGCACTCGCCAGTTTGCAAAGGGTCTGCAAGACCTTGGCCTTGAGCCGGGCGCTCGCGTTGCCATTCTCAGTCTCAACTCCGCAGAGTATGTGGAAGCGATGATCGGTACCATGATTGCGGGCATGATCTCCGTTCCGCTCAACATCCGCTGGTCTGCTGAAGAGATGCTTTATGCGATCGGCCACTCCAGCATGGAGGCCATCGTTTATGACGACACGTTCTCGCCTATGGTGGCGGCCATCAAAGAGCGTGCGGATAGCCTGAAGCATTTCATCCATGTGGGAGAGAAGGAGCAACCTGAAGGCACCAAAGCCTATGCGGACTGTCTGAGTGAGCCGATTGCGCTGGAGCTGGGTCGTGATGTCGAGACCGAGTGCTTCATGAGCTACACAGGGGGCACCACCGGATTCCCGAAAGGTGTCGTTCACACCCATAGTTCCATGCTCGCCAGTGCCAACATTGTTGCTGCCAACGGCGTTCCTTACCATGACCGGCCTGCGCTTCTGGTCATGCCGCTGTTTCATCTTTCTGGTTATGGCCTGCTGCTGGCTCGCCTCATCCAGAACAAGCCGTCTCTGATCGTGCCGATGTTCCGTCCGGATATTGTGATGGCTGCGGTTAAGAACTTCGACGTCTCGTCCTTCCTCATGGCACCGGCCATGTTCCAGATGCTGATGCACGCTCCGGAGTTTAACTCTGAAGACTTCTTGCGTGTGTCACAGCTTTATTACGGCGCCTCGCCTGTTTCTGAGGCCTTGCTGAAGCTGATTCAGGAGAAATTCCCAAAGACCGATCTCATGCAGGTTTACGGTATGACAGAGGCTGGGGCGGCGACGTTCCTTGCAAGGCAATTTCACGAAGGCGAACTCATGCGCTTTGGTGCCGCCGGGCAGGCCGCCTCGCCGCTCATCCAACTGCGCATTGAAGATGAGGACGGCAATGAACTGCCAACCAACACAATTGGTGAGGTGGTGCTGTATTCTCCAGCTGTCATGAAGCGCTATTACAACGCTCCGGGCCAGACAGCAGCCGTGCTGCGCAATGGCGGTTACCGCACAGGTGACGTCGGCATGGTGGATGACATGGGTATCCTCTCGCTGAAAGACCGGCTCAAGGACATGATCATTACAGGTGCAGAGAACGTGTACACCGCCGAGGTGGAAAGTGCGATCTCCACGCATCCGGATGTGTCGATGGTGGCGGTGATCGGCATTCCTGACGAGACCTACGGTGAGGCTGTTCATGCGGTGATTGTAGCAAAGGAAGGCAAGACCCCGACTTTTGAAGAGATCCGCGCCCACACAAAAGAGCGCATTGCTGGCTACAAATGCCCGCGCTCCATGTCGCTGGTAGAGGAACTGCCACTCTCTGCCATGAACAAAGTTTTGAAGAACAAACTTCGCGAACCGTTCTGGGAAGATCAAAACCGCGAAATTGCATGAGTTCAATCGGGGCGACCTGGTTGCCCCGGTCCTTAATCTGTTTGAAGATCACAAGACACGGTAGAAACACATGGCGACGACAGCATACGTTTATGATGCGATCCGCACTCCGCGTTCCAAAGGAAAGCCGGATGGATCCCTCAACGAAGTCAAACCAATCAATCTGGTGACCACCCTGCTCTCCGAGATGCAGGGCCGACACGACCTCGACACCTCCCGGGTGGATGATGTCGTGATGGGTTGCGTAACCCCGGTACGTGAACAGGGCGCTGTTCTGCCAAAGATCGCTCTGCAGAAAGCGGGCTGGGATCAGACCGTAGCTGGCGCTCAGGTCAACCGTTTCTGCGCCTCTGGCTTGGATACCTTTAACACCGCCGCAGCGCGTATTGCATCTGGCTGGGAGGATATGATCTGCGCGGGCGGATATGAAAGTATGAGCCGCGTGCCTATGGGCACTGATGGTGGACCGTTCAGCGAAGACCCTGAAACCGTGCTCGCCACAGGCTTCGTGCCGCAAGGCATTGGTGCGGACCTGATTGCCACCATCGAAGGCTGGAGCCGTGACGATGTGGACGCAACAGCCGTTGCCAGCCAGCAGCGGGCAGCACACGCACGCGATAACGGTTGGTTCGACAAATCCGTTGTGCCGGTCAAAGACGAGAACGGCATCATTGTTTTAGAAAAAGACGACTTCATCAAGCCGAAAACAGATATGCAGACCCTCGGCTCCCTGCGTGCAAGCTTTGAAAAGCACGGGGCCATGGGCTTTGATGCTGTTGCACTGGCGCGCTATCCGGAAGTTGAAAAAATCAACCACGTCCACACTCCGGGCAACTCCTCCGGCATCGTGGATGGAGCGTCGCTGATCCTGCTTGGCAGCGAACAGGCCGGTAAGGACATGGGCCTGACACCTCGCGCTCGCGTGCTCTCGGTTGCTGTGACGGCATCTGATCCAACCATCATGCTTACCGGACCGGGACCAGCTTCCAAGAAGGCACTCGCCAAGGCTGGCCTGACCATCGACGATATCGATCTGGTTGAGATCAATGAGGCTTTTGCCTCTGTCATGATGCGTCTGCAGAAGGACCTCAATGTACCGGACGAGAAGCTGAACGTGGTTGGCGGGGCGATCGCTATGGGTCACCCACTTGGCGCAACTGGCGGCATGCTGGTGTCCACCATGATTGATGAGCTGGAACGACGGAACCAGAAGCGTGCCTTGATCACCATGTGTGTTGGTGGCGGCATGGGCATCGCGTCCATCGTTGAGCGCGTATAACGGGGAAGACCATGTCTGAATACACTTACGAAAAAGACGCCAGCGGCATTGTTACAATCACGTTTGACTCAGCTGGCAAATCTGCAAACACCATGACCCGTGCCTGGTTTGAAGGCATGAAAGAGCTGATGGCCAAGCTGTCTGCTGAAGAGGGCCTTTCCGGTGTTATCATCGCCTCTGCCAAAAAGACCTTCTTTGCAGGTGGTGATCTGGAAGAGATGCTCCAAGGCAGTATGGACCCGGAAGACATCTTCGCCTACGTGGAAGAGATGAAAGCCCCGCTGCGCCAGCTGGAAAAGCTGCCAGTGCCAGTGGTTGCAGCCATCAACGGTGCCGCGCTTGGCGGGGGCTTCGAGATTTGCCTCGCCTGTAACCACCGCATTTTGCTCAACTCTCCAAAGGCCGTTGTTGGCCTGCCGGAAGCGACACTCGGCCTGTTGCCAGGCGCTGGCGGCGTTGTCCGTCTCACCGCAAAACTAGGACTGGAAGCAGCCCTGCCACTGCTGGCAGAAGGCAAGCAGCTGCGTCAGGAAAAGGCGCTGAAGGCCGGTTTGGTGGACGAGCTGGTTGATATGCCGGAAAAGCTGATCCCAGCTGCAAAGGCATGGATCAAAGCTAACCCTGAGGCTGCTGTTCAGCCGTGGGATCAAAAAGGCTTCCGCTATCCAGGTGGTAATGCGGAAAGCGCCAATGTGCGCATGGTGGCCGCGATGGCACCAACCATGCTTTACAACAAAACGCGTGGTCTGATGCCCGCACCTGAAAAGGTGATGGACATTGCCGTCAACTCCATGCGCATGGGCTTTGACAGCGCACTGCGCAATGAAAGCCGCGGCTTTGCTGCTCTGCTGCGCTCCACTGAAGCCCGTGCCGCGATCACCACGTTCTTCTTCGGCATGCAGGCGATCAAGTCCGGCAAGGTCCGCCCGCAAGGGGATGCCTGGAAGGCAGGCAACTCTGCCATCCTCGGCGCTGGCATGATGGGCTCCGGCATTGCATGGGCACATGCAAGCCGTGGTCTGCCAACCACACTCAAGGACATGAGCTTAGAGAATGCTGAAAAAGGCAAAGGCTACTCCGTAAAACTGGCAGACAAAGCCATCAAACGGGGCCGCATGGATGAGGCGAAGAAGGAAGCCCTTCTTGGCTGTATCACTCCGACCGACAGCGATGACACCTTTGCAGGCACTGACATCATCATCGAGGCGGTCTTTGAGGATATCTCTTTGAAAGAGAAAGTTATCCCTGAAACTTACAAGCAGCTTTCTGATGCCGGTATCTATGGCTCGAACACCTCGACCCTGCCGATCTCCATTCTGGCGGAAAGCTGTCCTGATCCGACCCGTTTTATCGGCCTGCACTTCTTCTCGCCGGTTGATAAAATGAAGATCGTCGAGATCATTGTTGGCGACAAAACCAGCATTGATACCCTGCGTAAAGCCTATGATTATGTGCAGCAGATCGGCTACCTGCCAATCGTGGTCAACGACAAGCGTGGCTTCTTCACCAGCCGTGTGTTCGGCACCTATCTGGATGAAGGTCTGGCTCTGATGCGTGATGGCATGAGCCCGGTTGCTATTGAGCGTGCTGCATGGAAAATCGGCATGCCGGTCGGTCCGCTGGCCGTGCATGATGAAGTCTCCATGGTTCTTACCAAGAAGATCCACGAGACCCATATCGCGCTGGACAAACGCCTTGGCGTTGAAGACGGCTTCCCGGCAGATGACAGCTCCAACGTAAAGGTTGGCCAGTCCATGGTGAACATGGGGCGTGGTGGTCGTCATTATGGCGGCGGTTTCTACGAGTACGCTGGCGATGGTTCCAAGAAGTTGTGGGATGATCTTTCCCAGTTCAAAGAGCGTGATTTGAACGTTTCCATGCAGGATGCGGAAGATCGCATGATGTACCGTCAGGCCATTGAGACCCTGCGCTGTCTGGATGAAGGCGTGTTGCGTACCGAGGTGGAAGCCAATATCGGCTCCATCTTCGCCATCGGCTTTCCGGCACACACTGGCGGTGCTCTCCAATTCATCCACGGCATTGGCCTTGAGGCCTTCAAAAAACGTGCTGACGAGCTGGCAGCAGCTTATGGCCCACGCTTTAAAGTCACCGAAACGGCTCTTAATAAACTGCGCAGCGAAAAACTCGCAGCTGCCTGAGCTTAAGCCAACTTAACAACAGGCCCGCGAAGCCATCGTTTCGCGGGCTTTTTTGTGCGCGGTTGCCTGCCGTTGATCCACGCCTCATCTCTACACTGATAAAAATACGACATACTCTTCAGATTAACTTCAGGCTCGCAAGGAAGAAGGGCATTGGAGGTGGAGAGATTGTCTGAGTATTGTTGAGTTGCCGTGAGACTGCCTGTTGGCATTCCGGTTGACCTGACTGTGCCCGACCCTCTGTTCCCCATCCTAAGAATAAGCGATGTAACCTGATCATGAGGCAGCTGATGATTGACAGAACCGTCACACCAGCCCGTGTTGCCATTGTTGTTTTTATTATAGTTTTTTCTGCAGTGCTCGCCCGATTTTACGGGGCTGCCATGTTGGGTCTGGGCGTTGATGAAAGCTACATGGTTGTCATGGCCCGACTTCTGTCTCTCAGCTATTTTGACCATCCTCCGCTGACCTTCTGGATTGTCCATGTGACCGCTTGGCTGACAGGCTCTGAGGCAGGCTTTGTGCTCCGCACGCCCTTCATCGCCATGTCGGTTGTCTCCACGCTGCTGTTGTACCAGCTGACCGCCCGCTTCTACGGTGCGAAGGCGGGGGCATGGGCGATTGCATGGTTCTCCATCTCCCCGTTTTTCCTTCTGTCGGCTGGAAGCTGGATCGTACCGGATGGGCCCATGATGCTCTTCTTGTTGGTTGCGGCCAGTCTTCTGGCTCCGCTCTCGGATCCGAATACAACGCACATAAGCAAGATGCGTTGGAGAATTGCCGGACTGGCATTCGGGTTGGCGCTGCTTTCAAAATACATGGCGGTTTTGAGCGGGCTTGGTGTCTTGCTTTTCCTGCTCTCCAACAGAACAACACGACCCCTGCTCCGCAGTTCAGGCCTATACATTGCCGCCACGATCGCGCTGCTGGTCTTCAGCCCGGTCATCTACTGGAATGCAGTGAACGGCTGGCAGTCCTTCGGATTTCAGCTCTCACGTTCAGTCTCTTCCAGCGATTTTGAACCTGTGGTGCATCTCATCAATTTCGGACGCATGCTGTTGGGACAACTGGCCTATCTTCAACCGGTTACGCTGGTTGCGTTCCTATGGCTCCTGTTGAGGCACATCAGGTCAGCTGAGAAAACAAGAGCCGATCGATATCTCCTGTGCCTTGCGATTGTTCCGATCGTGGTTTTCAACGCGGTGGCTTTGCTTTCCAGAAATACGCTTCCCCATTGGCCTATGGCTGGATATCTGTTCCTCTTCCCTCTTTTGGGGAGTTGGTTCGCCATCCTCAAACCAGCTGGTGCAGCGACCGCAAAACGCGCGTTTGCGGCATCCGCAGGGGTGATCCTCACTGTCGTGGTGCTGGGCGGACTGCATTTTAAAACGGGAGTTCTGACGCGTCCGCTGGCATCTGCTGCCCGTTGGGATGATACCATCCGCGCTATGGACTGGTTTGATGTGAGGGAGGCTCTCCGCCGCCGTGGTTTCTTGCAGGAGGATGAGCCCAGACTGATTTATACGCTGAACTGGATTGACGGCGCTAAGGTTGCTTACGCACTTGGCGATCAAGCGCATGTCAGAGTACTGGGCAGTGATCAGCGTCATTTCGGGCTGTTGCCAGAGCCAACCAATGATCCGAAGCGCAAAGTGCTCGTCGCGGGGCTTCTCCCCTTTGATGACTGGGAAGAGAGACTGCACAGAGTTCATGCAGCACTGGCTGGATCGTATTGCTCGATCACCCCCGATGAGCCGATTACGATTAACCGTGGCGGTTCACCTTATCGGGCACTCTTCTTGCTCTCAGTCTCTTCCTGCTGAGAGGCTGGGCTCTTTTCAGGGGCCTCTGGTTTGTAATCCTTGTTGGTGAGAGCTTGATAAAACGGCTTGCTCCTCAGCATCTTTCGGTTCTCTTCGAGCTGGTCTTCGTCGTCCACACCAACACCGCGCGAGCCTTCTTCATTGCGGAAGGTCGCAAAGCTTAAGCCTTCGAGGCCGGCATCTGAATCCGGGTTCTTGCCCGGTTGAATCCCAGCGGCTGCCAGTTCCTGTTCCAGCAGTTTCAGGAAAAAGCCAAAGTCCTCAGCGCCATCAGGATAGTTGGTGTCCTTAGCATAAGGATAAAGCGTGATCTGCGCACCTTGGGTGATACGATCAAAATATGCCTTTTGCTCTGCTATTTTTGCTTTGGCCTCAGGCGTGTCAGCGGAATACTTCTCTTGATCATCTTTAATCGCTGCCACCGCTCCGTCCATATTGGTGACTTTGAACGAAAGGAAGGGGTTATCCGGTGAAAGCAAAAGTGGCGTCAGGATGTTTCCAGCTTGTGCCAGTTGATCCATCTGAACACTCAAATGAATCTTATTTCCGGCTTTCTCGTATTCCCCGCTATCAAGCACGGGCCTGCCATCCTCACCCAGAGGCTCAAACTGGGTAAAGATGCCATCTCGGTCAGCATTGTTGATCCGGTGATCGGGGTTTTTGAGCAACTCTCTCTGGGCCGATATCTTCTCCCTGCTCCGTGCGTACTCTTCTCTATCCGTGAATGGGATCTTGCGCTGCTCTTCATACAATCTATTCAGTTCTGTGAGTACTTCCTGAGCCGCAGCCACTGAGTTGCCGCCGGTATAAGCCCGTACGGAAGTTTCCTTGCGCGGTTTTTGGGTTTCCTTTGACGGTACTTCCTTGAGCGTCAGCTCCAGCATTTCCAGATAGGTTTGCAATGCTAGAAAGGTATCCCGGCTGTCTTTGATTTCGCCAGCTTTCAGCTGTGCCTCTGCTTTATCTGCATTGGTTTTGATGAGCCCGGCCAGTCGAGGAGCCTCCTCCTGACGGCCCTGTGAAAAGCCCTCCAGGTCAAAACTTGCAAGGAACTTCAAACGGGCTCTGATATCTGCCAGCTCTTGCTTGCGATGCAACAGCACACAAGCGGAATCAACACCGCGGGCATAAGTCTCCTCGATCTCCTGCAGAGTAAGGTTTGCATTGTCCAACACATCCTCTGCAGCATCGACATTCTGCAGCTTGTTCAGATCAGTCGCTTTGTCCAAAAGATCCGCTGTTTTCTTTACGTAATTGTCGAAGATTTCAAGATCACGGACATCCTTGAAGATATTCCGGCGCTTCTTGTAGGCCTCAAATTTAGCGCGGACTTTTTTGATTTCCGGCGACAGGTCCGGGATTTGGGGCTCTGGCGGCATATGGTTCCCGGCCGGGCCGTCGACGTGCTCTGCCGGCTCTCCATTGGGAACGCCTTGCGGGCCAGGGCCTTCAACCGTGGTGCTCTGCACACCATCCATGTTGATACGAAGAATTTCAGAGACAGAATGGATCCACTCCTCTGCTTTCTGATCACCGGAAGTGTTGTCCGTTTCAGGGTTGTTTTTGGGCATCCATAGGCTCCGTTTCGCACCGGGAGAACGCCGCTATTTTGGAGTATCCCGCAGGTAAGCCAACTATCGCAGTGGTTTCAGAGCGAATGAAAAGTCAATGGAAACGATAAAATATTGGGGTATCTGATTGTCTGAATTGAGCTGGCAATTCCTGCTTGCACACGGCTTTAGCACATCGGCCCATGCTCTGGCCGTGATGTGTGCTCTAGGCAAACCTCGGCATAACAACAAAAAAACAGCCCGCGCTGGAGGCTTGGCGAGCTGTTTTGAAGCAAGTGACTTAGAATATAGTCCAGTCTAAGGTTCATCTCTGCTTGATATAGATTTTAAGTATAAATACAATAAGTTATGCAATATCCATTCTAATATTCTCTTCCCCCCATAACAGTTAAAACATAGCAGGATCTCATTTCGGCTTGCTCAAACCATCTGCTCAATGACCCGTCTGCTGAGATAAATAATCTCGCCATGGGGCCACGAAAAACACAGTGTTTGTTTTGAAATGCGATCAGCTTACCTGCAAGATTAAGAGAAACGCGGGCCTCCAACCATTCCCCAAATGGGGGCTTGCAGAAGAAAAAGAGCACCCCTCCGACAGATACCCGGCGTGTTCTGATCCGTCGATTAATAGGCCTGCCTCACCTGTGTTACTCCGCAAAAGCTATCTACCACCTAAATCCTGTTTGATATTTATTGTCACTACGCTACGGTAACTGCATCGAATATTTAAGGAATCATTGCTGTTTACACATTTAGAGGCATGGAAAAGAATTTTGAACTCTTTCTCACTCAGTTATATGAGTCTGTAGAGCACCCCGATCTGTTTGAGGACGCCCTCACCACGGCCAGTGACATGCTGGGAACATCTGGTGTTCATCTTTACACGTATGATGCTGCAAAACCTGAGGAGCGTCTCAACTATGTGGCGCGGATTGATACCGCATTCGAGCTTGAATACACCACAGACTACTTCCCCCATGATTACCGAATAGAGCGGGTTCACAAATCTCCCTATGGACAGGTGATAACCGACGCGGAGATAACGACGGAGCATGGGTTGAAAACCAACCCGGTCCACCAGTTGCTCCCCAAATATGAAGTTTATGACCTTATGGGGACGAACCTGACCAAGGGCGATAACTTCGGCTGGTTTGGTGTGTCTTCCCTCAGGGCCGGAGATGGCTTCACACCTTTGCAGCGGAAGATGTTTGAGCGCATGATACCGCATGCCAGCCGGGCTCTGCATTACCGGCAAAGGGTCAAGAGCCTTGAGATGAAGCTGTCGTTGCAAGACCGCGTTGCCGCAGAGCTGCCATTTGGCCTCATCATCTTTTCACAGCATACCATCAGTTCCATCAATCCAGAGGCTCTTGAGATTCTGGAGCACGGGTTTTTGAAGCTGAAGAAAGCAGGCCTTGCCTGTGCTGAGCGTAAGCACAACAGAAAACTGGCAGAGGCGCATGTCAGCGCCCTTCACGGTGGCGTGCCCCTGTTGAAGCTGACGGATGAGCGATCCGGCATAACCTATTTGATCCAGATGTTTAACCCAAAACCACAGGCGGCAGGCGGAGCTGTTGAGGCCGCGCAGTATCTGGCGGTGAAGATCATGATGACGGGTACCACGGAGCAGGCAGATCGTGCTGTGCTGGAGAACATGGCAGATGCCTTCCGGCTCTCAAAAGCTGAGACAAATGTGATCTGCGCCGTCCTCTCCAACCAGTCCCTGCAAGCCTACTCAAAAAGCCGCTCCGTCCGGCTCGACACTGTCCGCAAACAACTCAGAAGTGCCCTTTACAAAATGAACATCAACTCCCAAAAACAACTCTTCCAACTCTACGAAGTGTTTCGTTCGTTCTCGCGGTAATCGCCTTATGTTTGGCACTGAAGACAACAGCCGACCGAAATTATCGCATTAGACGCAAAGAAATTAGGACGGCTCACGGACGTAATGCTGACATCATGAAGCATCCCATCAGCGAAAAGAACGTGGAGCAGACAAAGAACCGGCAGGGCAAGCGACGTCCGGAAAAGGAATTTTGGTGTCATGTTCAATCTTTGTGTTGCAGCTGTTGGAGAGAACCGCTCAAAACAAACATTTCATCCCTCAAAGGCCATAAAACACAAAGCCAGAACCCGCCGGAAGGACACATGACCGCAACATCCGGACACTCGACGCCAAAGCTGTGTTAGGCTGTTCCTGTAAAGGATCAGCTAAGAAGGAAACTTGCGGGCTCCTTAGCGTGGAGGCTGTTTTGCTTCGTTCAGCTTACTCTCTGCTGTCTTACGAGCGAGACTATCAGCAGCTTCGTTAAAAGGGTCCCCCGCGTGCCCTTTTACCCATAGGATTTTAAACGTGCGGCCCTTTGAAACTTCTTGAAACTCTTCCCAGAGATCATGGTTGTTCTTCACTATGTGTTCGTTGTGGACCGCGTTCACCACATAACGGCTATCAGTGCGAATAATTACAGGTGTGTTTGGAGAATTACTTTTAAGTGCCTCAATAACGGCCTTCAACTCCATCCTGTTGTTTGTAGTATGAAACTCGAAGCCGGTTTTTTCGATCTCGCTGATATGATGTTTGTAGGCCCACGCACCCACAGGTCGCTTTTTCTCTTTCGTTGATTTTCCGACGGTCGAGCCGTCTGTAGAAATTATGATTGCCGACTTGCTTTGCCGCATCCTCTTAGGCGGAGAAAGAACAAAGGGGGCCTCTTTCAACGACTTGGGTACTACATCGCAAAGTAAACCCACTCCTGTTGTTCTACGGCGGTCCTGTGAGTTTAAAGAACGATACTGCCGAAAGTACCAAGCACGAAAAGCTGTTAGCTGTTCGTCAACTTGCTTATCGAGTATATTAAGTATCTGAGGATTGTTTCCATAAGCAAATGCTTCACCCCAGCCTCGCAGCACGCTATCGATTACCGTTAGTGTCTGGGAGTATCTGCTTCTTGCTGCGAAGCTATTTTGCCTTTGACGTACGGTGTTGATCGCATCTTTTCCTACTTTGATCCGATCTGATATTTTGGCGATTAAAGAATTGCGCGCCTTTTTATTTGGTTGAAACAAACCAGGTATGCAGTCGTAGCCAAGGAATGAAAAACCACCTTGCTGGGCATTACCATGTTGTGCTTTTTCCTGAGAAGCTTTACCTGAAAAAGGATCATGACAATCAAGACCTAGTTCTTTGAGGCGTTTTTGTGCAGACAAAAATGCCTTTCGAGATTTTCCCTCCGAGTTCGACATGATGACAAAATCATCAATAAAGCGAATGCATATCACGCCTCGCTCATTAAACTGCTGATCAAATTGGTTAAGTAGAATGTTGCCGAACAAAGGAGAGAGAGGTGAACCCTGAGCAACTCCGTCGTATCCGGTGGGAAATATTTTTCGGTCTTCACCTAAGTTGGCTTCGTTCCCCAATACTACTGTTGATGCCTGGTCTAGCAAATCAATAAACTCAGCATCATGTACTTGCCTTGCAATCTGCTCCAATACTAAATCTCGTGGGATCCCATCAAAGAAGCCTGAAATGTCTGACCGTACAAAATAGATTAAGCCTTCGCTGAAAGCTTGATCGATTAGTTTTAGGCCATGTGGAACACTTCTGTCTGGCACACCGCCTACGCTTGTCGGCTGATTGTTTACGGATTTTACAAACTTAGATTTTGCTTGAAGAGTGTCAAGTAAGGCGCGTTCCACGATGCGATTGCTAGCTGAGGCCATGACGATACCTCGTTTGCCTCCACTCGATTTCCCTAAAGTCACGCCATGTTGCGGCTCAAAAGAGAATGATTTAGAACGTAGTCGCTTTTGGATTGCTCGTAAGTTACCGATCGAGTCTCGATCAAAAAGTTCAATGGCTTCGCGAGTCTCATCTAGTGATGAACGCAGTCCATTGGATTTTATTTTCTGCCAAGCTTTAAAAAGAGTACGTTGCTTGGTGGCCTCTTCAAAAAATAGCCCCATGAAATTCTCTCTTTGGTAGGCGACTTCAGTATGCCACGCCTCACCTCATGAATTGACGTTTGCTCATCAGGACCTTGGCCGCCAATCATCTTGGATCGGCCCTCGGCACCCTGTAGGACTATGAACGGTTCAGTACCGTTCGACGCCCCGCCCGATCCGATCGTCACGGCGCTCACAAAGAGCCCGCTGATCAGAGTACAAAGGATGAGCGCACAGCGGAATAACTCCGAAGCGCTCGTGTCCCTGCGTAAAATGCAGGCACGTTTTTGGTTGCGTCAATCTTCATTGAGCATTCCTCCGATAATTGGTAGCATACCTTTTTCGGGCGGATTGCAAGCGAAAATTGCGCTCTGGATCCCGGCTCAGCCTAAAAGAAACCCTACTGACCACCTGAAGATTCATCTCGAAGTTGAGACGAAAGGCTATGGCCGTATTTGAGGCAAGGCTTACCGTTTGCTCATCAGGACCTTGGCCGCCAATCATCTTGGATCGGCCCTCGGCACCCTGTAGGACTATGAACGGTTCAGTACCGTTCGACGCCCCGCCCGATCCGATCGTCACGGCGCTCACAAAGAGCCCGCTGATCAGAGTACAAAGGATGAACAAATAGTAATGTAGTGTGTTGTGTAAAGCTTTCAAGGGTTGTTTGAAAATAATTTACACAATCAAATGTAGTCTGAATGCAGTTAGAAAATTTGAATGCTGGTAAATATGCAATTTCTTGATGTTAAATATGTATACTGAACATATATATTAAGTGCATAATGGTGATGCTGATGCTTGAGTTGATTGTAACTAGAGACAGTGTTTGTGCTGGAGATGATTGTGACGCCCCACATAGAGCGCACTTTTCTATCAATGAAGCTGCGTCGATAAGCAATCTCGTAGAGTATTTGAGAGAAATTTACCCTCTTAGTAACGTATTCGGTGATCACTTAACTTGGACACTTACAGCTAGGTCAAAGATAGCTATGTTCGGGGAAAATTGGCGAGAGCTGCATTTCCTAGTTCCGGAGGGTGCAAGTTGTAGCTCCTATGCTAGTGAAGATAAGACTCTCCATGTGCACTTCGATCATCAATCGGGTGTGTATCCAAAGCAACTTTATGAAAAACAAGATCAAGACTTGAGAGGGTAGCTGTAACTCGTTCCTAAACTTGATCCCGCACTGCACAATGAAATCCTTAAAAAACGCAGGAAAACACGAAAGAACGCAAACGAACGCGTTGCTATGTGAGGCTGATTGCTGAGCGGGTTTCATGAAAGGTGACGTTCTGGTTTTGGGCGCTGGGAGAGGTTTATGCCCGGTGCGCGGAGAAGTTATCAACTGCCTCTGTGCAGGGCAGAAAAACGCGGTTGGGAGGATAAGTGCGAGAGCGCGCAATTTTCTTACGGGGATAACGTGGTGTCCGCCAAAAAGTGTCGCAAAGAGAGGTTCCATTGCAAATAACTTGGAATAATTGGCTCCTGTGAAATTTAACAGGAAAGAAATCTCTGAGATATCAAGAGTTCGTGGCGGTGCCCGTGTATCTGCTATTGATTTATGCGCTTCACTCTTGGGCGCCTTCAGGTGGTTTTGCCTTAAAGTCCCGCAAAATATCTTGCTTTGAAGGGGAACATAAGAATTTACAAAATTATTTACTGTGTGATGTCGAATATTACAGCGCCTGTTAATGCCTCATGAAGTCTATACTGATCTTTATACTTGCTCTAGGGGCAACCCCGTAGGAAAGACGTAGAATATCTGCTTGACACATGGGTAAATGTGGTTTCATATGCCTTTGCTATCACATGATATGCAGTAAAGATGAGGAATAGGCCATGAGCCGGTCAGTACTGGTTCTTCAGTATCGCAATAAAAAGAGTTTGGCATGGTTTACGCAAGATGTTCGTCTTGCCTATGACTTCCCAAATGTGTGCGTATAAGCCTACAGGCCCATCAGTCCCTTTAAAAATTTGAATGTTTGACGCCCAATCTACTTGGAGCAACGGGAAAACTACATCTACCCTTGCGCTTTATCGGGCAAAACTACTCACATCGTCTCTGACAGTGAACGGGTGAGCTGCGTCTTACTTTCAAATCTGGTGACTGCTGCCGCAAAATACAAATTCCAAGATAACCGCCTGTAATTTCAGGTGCTTGAAAACTTTCGCGCCAAATGGTTGGAGAGCGACCCAACTCGTGCGCCGCTGCGTGTTCCCAAAGGTGGGAGCCAGTATTTGGATAAAGAATGCGCAGTAAAAACATGACGTAAGGACTAGAACAATGAAACGTATCCCTGAGCCGTTCCGCATCAAAATGGTTGAGCCAATCAAAATGACCACCTTCGCAGACCGCGAAAAGGCATTGGCTGAAGCAGGTTACAACCCATTCCTGCTCGCAAGTGATGACGTTTACATCGATCTGCTGACAGACTCCGGCACGGGCGCCATGTCTGACTACCAGTGGGCGGGCATGATGATGGGCGATGAAGCCTATGCCGGATCCCGCAACTTCTACAACCTCAAAGAAGCTGTCCATCACTTCTTCCGTTATGAATATATGGTGCCAACCCACCAGGGGCGTGGTGCAGAGCAGATCCTGTTCCCGGCGCTGATCCGTCGTGCCAAGGAAGTGCGTGATGCAGACAAGCACGTGTTCATCTCCAACTACCACTTCGACACAACAGCTGCGCACGTAGAGCTGAACGGCGGTGAAGTCGTCAACGTGGTGGATGAACGGGCTTATGACACAACCACTTACTACGACTGGAAGGGTGACTTCGATCTTGAGAAGCTGGAAGCGTCGATCAAGGAAAATGGTGCGAAGAACATCACCGCGATCATCACCACAGTGACCTGTAACAGCTCCGGCGGTCAGCCAGTTTCCATGGCCAACATGCGGGCTGTTTACGAGATCGGCCAGAAATACGACATCCCGGTTGTGATTGACTCCGCCCGCTACTGCGAAAACGCGTATTTCATCAAGCAGCGCGAGGAAGGCTACGCGGATAAGTCCATCACCGACATCATCCGCGAAATGTACTCCTACGGCGATATGCTCACCATGTCCGCCAAGAAAGACCCGCTGGTCAACATCGGCGGCATGTGCGCCATCCGGGAGAAGAAAGAGCTGTTCCAGGCCGTCCAGACCCTCTGCGTCCCAATGGAAGGCTTCGTAACATACGGGGGATTAGCCGGTCGCGACATGGAAGCGCTGGCACGGGGTATGCATGAAGGTGCAGACGAGAGCTTCCTGCACTATCGTATTGGCCAGGTTAAGTATTTAGGCGATCGTCTCGTTGAAGGCGGCGTGCCAATTCAGTACCCAACCGGTGGTCACGCGGTGTTCGTAGACGCGAAGAAGATCGTTCCGCACATCCCGGGAGACCAGTTCCCTGCGCAGGCTTTGTGTAACGCGCTCTATCTGGAATCCGGTGTACGTCCAGTTGAAATTGGCTCATTCTTACTTGGCCGCGATCCAGCCACCGGCCTGCAAAAAGAGTCCCCACTGGAACTCATGCGCCTTACAATCCCACGCCGTGTGTACACCAATGACCACATGGATTACATCGCGGATGCTTTGATCAACGTTGCGAAAAACGCGAAGGACATCAAAGGCTTCGACTTTGAATACGAGCCACCTGTGCTTCGTCACTTCACTGCACGTTTGAAGCCAATCAAATAATTTGGCAACTTGGGAGGCGCTGCTCTGTGCCTCCCTTCTTTCCTCACGGATATAACAAAACTACTTCACGGGAGAGAAGTAAATGTCTGAGGGCACACAAGTCGGTGGTTTGGGAAAATCCACTGCAACAGTCAGTCCATCCTTCCTAGGCGGGGCTATGATCATCGCCGGTACTGCAGTCGGCGCTGGTATGTTTTCCGTTCCAACCGTTAGTGCTGGTATGTGGAGCATCTGGGCTATTCTGGCTCTGGCCTTTACCTGGTTCTGTATGCTTCATTCCGGCCTTATGATATTGGAAACAAACCTGAATTATCCGGTCGGTTCCAGTTTCGATACCATGGTGAAAGACACCCTTGGGACTGGATGGAACACCGTAAACAACATCGCCGTTGCGTTTGTCGGCTACATTCTCTGCTACGCTTACATCTCCGGTGGCGGGTCCATTGTGGTTCACACACTGGATGCAACATTGGGTGTTGCACCCCCGCAGATGTTGGCTGGTCTGATCTTTGCGTTGGGTCTGGCGTTCTTCGTCTGGTGGTCTACCAAGGCAGTTGATCGCATCACAACCATCCTTCTTGGCGGCATGATCATCACGTTCTTCATGTCTGTGACTGGTTACACCTTCAACATGAAGGCTGCAGTCTTCTTTGACAGCGACAATAATATGGGAATGGGGAGTTACTTCCCGTATTTGTTCGCAGCAATGCCGTTCTGCCTGGCATCTTTTGGGTATCACCACAACGTACCAAGCCTGATGAAGTACTATGGTAAGGAGCCAAAGAAGATTTTGCTCTGCCTTGGTACAGGCACTTTCCTTGCACTGGTACTTTACATTGTCTGGCTGTTTGCCACATTGGGTAACATCTCACGAGCTGATTTTGGCCCAATCATCGAACAGGGTGGTAACATCGGCGTACTGGTGGAAGCTCTTGGCCGTGCAGTAGAAAACACCTCTGCATCCAACATGTTATCCGCATTCGGTAACATGGCTGTGGCCAGCTCCTTCCTGGGCGTCGCGCTTGGTTTGTTCGACTTTTTGGCGGACTTCCTGAAGTTTGATGACAGCCCTGCAGGTCGTGCGAAAACCGCAGCTGTGACCTTCGTTCCTCCGTTGATCGGTGGCATCTTCTTTCCAGATGGTTTCATCATCGCGATTGGCTACGCTGGCCTTGCAGCAACAGTCTGGACGGCGATCGTCCCTGCTCTGATGGTGCGTGTCAGCCGCAAGAAATTCGGCAACCCTCAGTTCCGTGTTTGGGGTGGTGAGGCTCTTGTCTGGGTGGTCTTTGGCTTCGGCATTTTGGTTGCCGTCAGTCACATTCTGGGGATGTTCAACGCACTTCCAGTCTATCCATAAGCGCCGAGAATGGCATGACGCTCCGCTGGGGCTCGCGGTTGTGAGCCTCAGTTCCGAAACGAGGTATTTGAAATGAAAGGCATACTCTCCATTCAATCTCACGTGACATATGGCCATGCTGGCAACGGCTGTGCTGTATTTCCAATGCAACGTATGGGGCATGAGGTCTGGGCTATCAACACCGTCCAGTTTTCAAACCATACCCAACATCCGCAAGGTTGGACCGGACAGGCCCATGATGCCAAGCAGATCTCTGAAATCTTTGAGGGTCTGGCAAAACTGAATGTCCTCTCTCAAATCAAAGGTATTGTAACAGGTTACCTTGGTGGCCCTTCTCACTGTGACGTCATTGTTGACATCGTGAAGGAAGTCCGGCGGCACAATCCTGAGTGTCTCTACTTCTGTGATCCGGTGATGGGTGCGCCTGACAAAGGCTGCATTGTCAGTGAAGGTGTTGCCGAGTTGCTGGTGAGCAAGGTGATGCCGATTGCGGATGTGATCGTGCCCAACCAGTTTGAACTTTCACAGTTCATTGGTGAGCCGATCGAAACACTGGAACAAGCAAAACAAGCATGCGCTAAGGCTATGGAAATTGGACCTAAAATGGTTCTGGCCAAGCATTTGCACAGCGTTTCTGATGATGCCTTCACCATGATGTTTGCAAGTGAGCAAGGCAGTCATCTGGCACAGCGTCCGCACCTTCCGTTTGAACGCCAACCGGTTGGCGTCGGAGATCTAATCACATCTGTATTTGCCGCTGGTTATCTAAATGGTCTTTCTGAAGTAGAAGCATTCCAGCACTGTAATAACGCGGTGTATGGCGTGCTTAAAACCACGCAGGAAAAAGACGAGTGGGAGCTGCAAACTATTGCGGCGCAACAGGAATTCGTCTCACCATCTGAACAGTTCCACTTAACAAGCCTATAAAACTGGAAAAACAATGACAGCTATCGATACCTCCAAAGCTCCTGCAGCAATTGGCCCGTATGTTCAGGGCGTGAACCTTGGTCAGATGATTATCACGTCCGGCCAGTTGCCAATCAATCCGGAAACCGGTGAGATGCCTGCAGATGTTGCTGAGCAGACCCTTCAATCCTTGAAGAACGGTCTGGCGATTGTTGAAGAAGCAGGTCTTGCAGCAAAGAACATCAAGAAGACAACGGTTTTCGTGAAAGATCTCAATGACTTTGCGCGCGTGAACGAAGTTTACGGCAAGTTCTTTGAAGACAACGATGCACCGTTCCCAGCACGGTCCTGTGTGGAAGTTGCGCGTCTGCCAAAAGACGCTCTCGTCGAGATTGAAGTGATTGCCTGCCCATAACGGGTAGGATTTCCCCGGCAATGCTCGTGGTCCAACACGAGCATTGCCCTCAATACGCATGACTACAAAGACGTTTGTTTGCAGTACCTTAGTGAGATTATCTCTGATCAGAGCAGCTGACAAGCGCGCGAAAAATCCCCGAAATTGAAGTGCGTTAAACAGGCAATGGCCAAATCCAGCGGCTACTCGAAGGCCTGCGAATAGGTCAGTGTCCGCATGTGAAAACATGTTTGCACATATCTCGCTGGTTGGAGTTGCTCGTTGTGCCTGCGCTGCTGCTTGCAGTGGTTGGGTGCTCGGAAATTCCAGGACATGGCCCAAGCGCTTATCAGGTGGAGAATGCAACTTCTCAACGTAATGCGCAGTCGCTGAGCTATGTCATGCTGGATGTTGATGTTCCGACAGTTCAGCATTTATCCAATTATGCCAGTAACTTACCTCCCAAAGAATTCCGCGTCGGCAAGGGCAAGAGAAGCACGATCCGCGTTGGTGTTGGTGATCAGCTCTCTGTTGGGATTTGGGAGTCCATTCCAAACGGGCTTTTCTCAACGCAGGGTCAAAAACGAACTGAGCTTGGCCTTGTGGTTGACGACCAAGGCAATATTTACGTGCCTTATGTTGGGGAACTCAAAGTCGAGAACAAGAGTATCTCTGAGGTTCGCGAACAGATTCTCAGTGGGTTGGAGGGTAAGGCTGTCGATCCGCAAGTGGTTGTAAACCTTCAGGCAAATGGATCGCACAAGGTCATTGTTATTGGTGATGTGATGCGTCCGGGCCAGTTCCGTGTGCATGAAGATGGTCTGAGTCTGGTTGAGGCAATCTCAGAAGCCGGTGGAACGCGGAATCCAGACTATGAGTCGTTTGTTACTGTCATGAGAGATGACAAGAAGTTCCGGTTTAGTCTGGACGATATTTCGGAGCAACCAGCTAACAATATCTGGCTTCGGCCGAAGGACATTATCTCCATTACGCACCAGCCTAAATCCTTCACCGTGTTTGGTGCGGTTGTTGCCCGGCGCAAATATGACTTCCCTTCCTCGCGGGTGAGTCTCTCGGAAGCCATTGGAATGTCAGGTGGTTTGCATGATGGGACTGCGGACGCTACGGGGGTTTTCCTGTTCCGGTTTGAAGACCGGCAAAAGATGATGCCGTTGCTTCCTCCACATGAGCAACATGAGGAGTTCGGGACAGTGCCTGTTGTCTACCGTCTCAATTTGAGAGAGCCAAGTGGTATGTTTTTGACGCAAGCCTTTGAAATCAGAGATAAAGATGTGATCTATGTGGCAAATTCATCAGTCTCTGAGGTCAACAAATTCATCAGCATCCTCATCTCTCCTGTAACTGGGACGTTGCGGTCTGGTGTTGCACTTGCAGGAGTGCCTTGATTTACTTAGTTTGCTTGGGTTTGAGAAATAAAGATAAGTAATTTTCGGAAAATTGATTGCGGTGTTAATTGTTTTATGCATTTACCTGAATTACTTCTTTGAGTGATCTCACCAATTCTTCATCGGTCCGTTTTTCTCCGGCGCTTTCAAAGCCAAAATCCAGCAGACGCTGGTCTTGCGGATAAGTTTTACCGCAGCCTGCATGAATCTCAGTGAAACCAGCAGCTTGTAAGATATCGGGCGCCGTCTGAGTGTTAACACCTGACCCCGGCATCACAGAGAGTCTGCCAGCTGCGGCTTTGTGCATGGCGGCTAGGTTCTCAATCCCATCAATTGCTTTGTAAGCACCGCCGGAACTGAGGATGCGTTCGAAGCCGAGTTCAACGGCAGCGTGGGTGGCCTCGATCAGATCTGGGGCAAGGTCAATGACGCGGTGGAGCGTTACACCAAGATCGCCAGCATGATCCACTAGTGTATTCAATAGGTTAGTGTCGAGTGCGGTGTTGTGTTGGTTTGCGCCCAGAACAACACCGGCCAAATTGGTATTACGGGCAGCTTCAATTTCTCGCTTCATCTGGTCCACCTCTTGCGGGGAGAAGATGAAGTTACCCCCGCGCGGGCGAATCATGGCGTAGACCGGGATGGGGGCTTTGGCTGCCAGTTCCATCAGGCCAACGGACGGCGTCAGGCCGCCCATGGCGAGGCAGGAACACAGCTCAATCCGGTCAGCTCCGCCAGCAACAGCAGCATTCAACCCGGCAATGGTGTCAACACACACTTCCAGCTTCATGACTGAACCTCCATCTGACCCGCCATCAAATCCTCTGCCCGAATGGCCTTGCGTTTTTCAGGCTGGCCGAGCTCCGGTGTCCAGACCCAATAGACGATCTCCTCGTCACACCCCACATTGACCACGCGGTGTTTGCCCGCTGCATCAATGGCATGGATCACAACACCGCCGATGTAACCGCTCTCCAGCTCCTGCAACTCAGAGATCGCCAGCCGCAACGCATCATCCAGCGAAATGCCGAGCTTCATGGCCAGTACAATGGTGCGGGCGGTACCGCAGCGCATGGTCATTTCACCTGTATGAGTGCATGCGGCCGCGCCATAGCGGCTGTCAGCATAAAAGCCAGCGCCGGGAATGGGAGAGTCGCCAACACGGCCCGGATACTTCCAGGCCCAACCTGATGTAGAGGTGGCGGTGCAGATGTTGTTTTGGCTGTCTTTACAAAGGAATACGGTGGTGTCTCGCACCTTTTCGGGGTCAGTGATTGCTTTGGTCAACGGTGCCAGATCCGTGTTGGGAAAGGCGGCTTTCTGCTCGTCGCTCATCACCTCTTCCAGCTTGCGCCACCACACCTGTTTGCTGTGTTCCAGCAAGGCGGGATCCTTTGCAAACCCAAGCTCATCTGCGTAACGGCGAGCCCCCTCACCCACCAGCATGGTGTGTGGCAGGTTATCCAGCACCGCCTTTGCCAGACGGGTGACCTCCAGCGTCATTGGAACGCCTGCAATAGCGCCGTAGTCACGGGTGGTGCCGTCCATCACGCTGGCGTCAAACTCCATGTTTCCCAACAGGTTCGGCCAGCCGCCATAGCCTACACTGCGCACCTTGGTTTCAGCTTCCACCAAAGACAGTCCGGGCACCAAGGCATTAAGCCCATGTGCTCCGTTTTGCAGGTGACTGGCGGTGGTGCCAATGCCGGGCCAGCTTTCAGAATTACCAAGTACGATCATTGCGCCGCTCAAAACTTATCAGAGAATAAATCACAGTAACTCTTTGATGATGCCTTCGCCCTGTCAATGCTACCAATCCGGCTCCAGTCGGAAATGTCGTGTCTCTGCCATCAACGGCGCTAATCTAACATGCTGAAATATCTATGATATTCACGTTGAAAATTGGTAGCATCCAAAAGTTGTGAGCGTTTGCGTTGTTTTGTGCGTTCCTTTGAAAGCTTTTGCGTTTTCCTGCGTTGCTATGTTTTTACCCACAAATCACGCCAGATCCTAACAATACGGACCTCTCGGCTGGTCACTTTGGACCGCTTCATGAAATGGATATCGGGCAATTTGTGAAGGTACGCAGGTACTGTGTCGCTGTGATACCTGGGGTCAACTTGATCTCAGAGGATCAAGCTCCCCTCAGTTCAACTTCGCCTCTTTTAGCGAGGTGAGCCAGTTGGAGAAGATGCCGCTGGAGATGCGGGTTTTGTGGTCTTGTCCGGCGGCGACGTCCATCAGGATGTCGCGAGGAGAAACGCCATAGTGTTCTTTGAAGCTGCGGGTGAAGCTGGAAGCGTGCGAAAAACCACAGCTCTCGGCGATCTGCTGGATTTTGACTGTATCACTTCCGGAGCGCAGCAGCTTGCGCATGGCGTGTTTCATGCGGATGTAACGCAGGAAGGCCATGAAGCCGCCCATGGGCTCAAACAGGCGGTAGAGGGTGGTGCGAGACACGTTGAGGTGATGCGCCACTTCTGTGCTGTTCAGGCGTGGGTTGGTATAGGTTCGGCTGATATACTCGGCGGCTTGTAAAAACCGCGCTGCAGTCTGATTGTTTTCATCCAGTGCATATGGGATTCTCGGGCCGTTGTTCATCTGGTTAGCGACCAGCTTGGCGATGCATTCCACGATTGAGGTGACATCCTCATCTGACAGGTAACCCAGTTGACCGCGAAGCAGCTGCATCATGCTGATCACCGCATTGGTCGAGCCGCCTGTTGCGGGAAGGCACAGGGTTGGGTAGGTGCGATCGCCATGGAGGAACGGTGCCAGTGCCGTTCGCGGCAAAGCCAGTGTCATCAGCTTGTAAGAGCTGTGGTCTACCACAAACGGTTCGGCCATATCCTGCACGATCAGATGACCGGGTTGGAGTTCCACGCTCTCCTGGCCCATGTGGGTGACGCAATTGTGGGTGTGATCATAAAATTGCACAAACACAGCGTCCATGCCATCGCGGGCAATGCGTTGGCTGGAGCGGATGAACCTGTGCGGGGTCGCGTTGATGGTTGCCACAAAGCCACTTTTATAGCGAAATCCGCGCACGCCCGCACCAAAGGCATCTGGTGAAGCGGTGTTGGAAGCCAGACAAGCCTCTCCCGTCGCTTCGGCGACCCCCTCGCGCCATTCATCCCAGTTGATACTGGGCCGGTAAATCACCTCAGGTCTCGGCTCATTCATTGAGTTGTTCGATTCAACAGACATTCTACCCGGTACTATACTGCAACTTGTGCGTGGTAATTCCAATCTGCGCTTAAAATATTCCTGAAGGTTGGAGAACGAAGGAGCTACAGTCCCGATTGAGAATGGGACCTGCGAGGCCACATCGTTCTGTCAGTTTTGCGTCCCCTCCCGTTGAAAAAGATTCAAAACGGGCATTGATACCGTGGTCCTGCTTATGGTTGGAGGCAAGGCGGTGTTGAGCAATGTGTCCTACGCTAAGTCTGACAGGAATGGTGTCCCTCCAGCCTTCAGATGACCAAATTTCAGGAAGCGCCCCCCGAGCCTCGGCCATAAAAAAAGAATTCTGAAAATGAATGCAGTGCTGACCATCAGATCAAGGCACCGAAAACAAAGTCACCACCATGTCGCCCCATCCATAATGCCACAGTAGGTTTATTCTTCTAAAGGATCGCCATGAAAACAAGGGCGTGAAACAAATTGCTAAAACAAAGCTGTGCTTTGAAACGACAGGCTAAGAGACCTGGGCAGCGGGAAGAAGATGCAGTTGATAAAGATCGAATCGATTTTTAATGAATGAGCTGTTTAAATTCTCGGTTTGCCCATTGGCTAAGGTTTTGGATGAGCAGAAAAAGGCGAGCACAAAGACCCGCCTTTTTGAAGAATGGAATGTTGAAAGTGGTCAGGCGCTGACGCGGGCAGCGAGCTTGGCATTGTTTTCCAGCAGCTTGTCCAGCCGCGCTTTTTTGATGACTGGGTTGAGCTCAGGGTCCAGAACATGTGCGAGCAATGCTGTATTGGAAGCTTCGATCGCGGCGTCATCAACCACTGCAAGGCCGTGCAAGACGAAGGGGCGCAGGTAAACCATTCCAGTCAGCAAGGCAGTCTGTTGAAAGGGCTTGAGCAACTCATCCATGCTGAAATTGTTGTAGCCACCTGCGTGATAGCTGTCCTCCGGTCCACCGGTAGAGATAGCCAGCAGCAGTTCCCGCCCGGCCAGTTTGGTGCCACCCGGGCCATAGGCAAAGCCGTAGGTCAGGACCTGATCTTGCCATGCTTTCAGCGCTGGCGGGGCGGAATACCAATAAAACGGAAACTGGAAGACGATGCGATCGTGAGAGAGCAGGAGTTGCTGTTGTTCTTCAACGTTAAAGCTCAAAGTTGGGCCGCCAACACGGGCCAGATCAAGCACGGTGATGTCATCTGTTGCGGCAAATGCTTCAAACCAGGAGCGGTTGATACGGGATTTTGAAAGGTCGGGATGGGCAGTGAGAACAAGGGTTTTCATCGCAGGAAGGCCTCTTAGAATGTCTGATCTCTGCTTTATAACAGGGTGCATACATGCTATTAATTGCCTCCATATCAATCCAATAGATGTATGGTATCAAATAATGCGTTTGCCTCTTGCCATGCTGGAAGTGTTTAATGCCATTGCGCAGAACGGCAGTTTAAAAGGAGCCGCTCAGGCGCTTGGCATAAAACCGTCCACGGTGTCTCATCAGTTAAAATCGCTGGAAGAGCAGCTCGGGACGGCTCTGTTTGTGCGCACCACCCGATCGGTAACCCTGACGGATGCGGGCCGTGCGTTGCAAAGTGGCGCGGGCGCTGCTTTTGACCTGCTGGGGCAAGCGGTAAATGATGCAAAGGAACACGGCAGCAGCGCCCGAGGCAGTTTAAAACTGACCTTGCCTGAGTTTGTGTTTCATTCCTTCCTTGCAGATCTCCTGCCCAGCTTTCAGGCTGCTTATCCGGAGATACAGCTGGAACTTTCTCTGACGGATGCCATTGTCGACATCGTTGCAGATGGTTTGCACGGCGGGCTTCGTCTGGGGGGAAAGATTGCGCAGGATATGATTGCGATCCGTATCTCTGACCCGCAACCCCTGACCGTCCTTGGCAGCAAGGCCTATCTGGCTGTGCATGGCACGCCGGAAAAACCTGAAGACCTCCTCGCGCACAACTGCCTTCACTACCGTTTTCAGACATCAGGGCGGTTGGCGCCGTGGGTGTTTGAGGTGGATGGCAACACCGTGGAGATTGATATCAAAGGAGGGTTGATCCTCAACACCCTTCCCTCTCAGTTGCAGCTGATGGAACAAGGCATGGGATTGGTGCTGACCTTCCGCGAATATGCGCTGATGCAGTGCGACCTGACAAAGGTGCAATGCCTGCTGGAGGATTACCTGAAACCAACAGAGCCGATCTATCTGTTTTACCCGCGTGAATACAAAAACCTGCAGGCCCTGCGCCTGTTCATCGACCACATCAAGGCCCACCGGCAGTTGGTGTAACGGGCAGGGTTAAGCTGCTGGTGCCTTGTACGGTGGCACTTGCCGCAGGACCATGCCGTGTTTTTGGTCGGCTTTGTAACCGAGGCTTTCGTAAAAGCCTCTTGCGCCGCGGTCTTGTCCGGTCAGCAGCATGATTTTGTAGGCGTTGGCTTGCCAGGCTGCATCTCGCAGAGCATCCATGACCATGCGGCCAAAGCCTCTGCCCCGATAAGCTTTCAGCGTCACCACGTTCTCGACAAGGCAATACGAGCGACCACCATACGTCATGTTGGGTAGAATATGGAGCGTGGCGCAGGAGACGATCTGGTCGTAAATCTCCACACCAAACAGAGAGGTGCCGTCATGTCGCAAAAGCTTTGCGAATTGCGCTGGCCCGTCTTTGCCATAAACAAGGGGAATGCCATCTGTCAGCTCATTCAGGAGCGTGACGACATCCTCATAATCATCGAGAGAGAGCTGGCGGACGGTGATGGCTGGCGAGAGGACGGACATAACGGGACTCACTGAGAACGTGCGGCATTGATTATGCAGCAAGTTTACCGCGAAGTTGTTCTGAAGCCCAGCTCACTACATGGTCTATCCCAATGAGTTAGATCAGGTGCCAAAGTAGCAGCGTCGGGGTCGGATGATTTGTCCAATAAATTTGGATTTTGATCAATCTTAGTTACGTCTTGCGATGCTAAATACATCTTCAAACTTTGCCATGTCGGGTATGCTAATTCTGTGATACTGAACATTCCCAGAGTAGGAGAATTTAACAATTACGTGCTCATCTTCTTTGGTGAATAAAGAAGTTTTACAAATAAAGGCAACCATATTGCTGGATATTCTGTAGGAGTATTCAATTTTCCTCCCGACAAGGAAGAGGCGATCAACTCTACTCGGTTTGTAGTCTGTTAATTCTGTCATTTCGAGTACTCATCAATGTAGGTTGGTAGCCTAATGAACTGATACTCCTGATCAAGTTTTGGCCTCAAGTTGATATTGTGTGCGCATAAGATACTTTGGGACATGTACAAAAATAGCTCTAGACGTACATATAGAAGTACCCTCATAGCGAGTTAATTCTGAGTATACAATCAACACCTAAGTTTCTCCGCTAAGATAGTTGCACCTCCTTGAAGTTGCCAATCACTACAAAAAATACTGATATTGTTGAGAGAAGGTATATTAGCTTTTTGATAATGGTGGCGATGATGATGTCGTTTACAGCGTTAGGCTTACCGGTCGTCGGTATAGTTAAAAGCAAGAAGTTCGACTGAAGCTCGGGCCAACCTCAGTTTATTTTTTGAGTATTTTCTGTGTTTCGTCCTTTTGGGAGAGGAATATCTATGGTTCTTTTCGCAATTGGATAAACAAAGGCAGCAGTACTAATTGAGTCTCATTGAGTTTTCATGGCAGCTTTTGCGACGGCCCGTGCGATCACCTGTTCTTCGTTGGTGGGCATGATGAAGACGCGTACCGGTCCGGTCCCGATTTCCGGGGCGTTGGCCATGTTCTTTTCCTGATCGATGGTGATGCCGAGAAACTCCAGTGGTTCGCACACGCTGGAGCGCACCCGGGCTGAATTCTCGCCAATGCCAGCGCTGAAGATCAGGGCGTCGATGCCTTCCAGACTGGCCGCCATGGCGCCCACTTCGCGGCGGATCTGGTAGCAATAGTAGTTGATGGCTTGCTTGGAAAACAGCTCTTCTGAATGCTCCAGCACGCGCATGTCAGAAGATTCCTCCGACAATCCCAAGAGCCCGCTGCGGCGGTAGATGATGCTCTCGATCTCTGCTGCCGACAGTTCTTTTTCCTGCATCAGATAGAGCATGACGCCCGGGTCCAACCGTCCGCACCGTGTGCCCATGGGCAGGCCGTCGACGGCAGAAAAGCTGGTGCTGGCGTTGATGGAACGGCCATCTTCTACGGCGCACATGGAAGCGCCATTGCCCAGATGGGCGATCACGAGACGCCCGCGTGCCACATCCGGATATTCCCGGCGCATTTCGCTGCAGATGTAATCAAAGGAAAGCCCGTGGAAGCCATAGCGGCGCACGCCTTCCTCATAAAAATGCCGCGGAATGGCGAACGCGTCATTGGGGAAGGTGTGACCGGCATGGAAGGCCGTGTCAAAACACCCGATCTGCAGCACGCCCGGAAACACCTGTTTGGCCGCGCGGATGGTGGCCAGACTGTATGGCTGGTGTAGCGGCGCCAGCGGAATCATCTGCTCCAGCTTCTGCACCACCTCAGAGGTCAATTCTGTTGGTTTGAAAAAGGCATTGCCGCCATGAACGATGCGGTGTCCTATGCCAACGACAGGCTGCCCTTGCAAGTAGGGCTCCATCTTGGCGAAGATGGCGACGACGGCGCTGGCATGGTCAACTGTGCCCAGCTCCCGCACGATGTCCTCGCCGGGTGTCTGCATCTTCAAGCGGGCAGAAGGGCCCAGACGCTCAACAATGCCGGAGATGAAAAGGTCAGGCTCAGCCTGCGCTTTGTAAAGCGCGAACTTGACGGAGGACGATCCGGTATTGAGCGTAAAATAAAAACTCATGTTTTTTGGCTCGCAGCGTAAAGAAGCGCAACAGCGCAAGACATTAACCGGGCCTTGTCGTCATCTGCACGGCTGGTGAGGATCACCGGACAGCGGGCGCCCATAACCACTCCGCACACTTCTGCATGGGCAACAAAGGCCAGTTCCTTGGCTAGCATATTGCCAGATTCCAGATTGGGCACAACCAGTACATCTGCCCTACCAGCAACCAAGGAGGTGATGCCTTTTGTTACCGCCGCATCAATGTCGATGGCGTTGTCCATGGCCAGCGGGCCATCCACGATGCCGCCCTTGATCTGGCCGCGTTCTGCCATTTTGGAAAGGATCGCTGCATCCATGGTGGAGGGAATTTTGGTGTTCACCGTTTCCACGGCTGAAAGGATGCCCACCTTGGGCTGTTGCTGACCAAGCGCCAGTGCCAGATTGATGGCGTTTTGGACAATATCCACCTTGGCTTCCAGATCCGGTGAGATGTTGATGGCCGCATCACTGATGAACAGGAGGTGGTCCAGTCCCGGCACATCCATCACAAACACATGGCTGAGACGATTGTCAGTGCGCAGGCCCACATCCCGTTTCACGATCTCCGCCAACAACACGTCGGTGTGGAGCTGGCCTTTCATGATCGCCTGCGCCTTACCTTCGCGCACCATGGCCACGGCCTGTGCTGCCGCCTGACTGTGGCTTGCAACGTCAATGATATCGCAGTGAGCCAGATCTTTGCCAAGACGCTCTGCGGCATCCTCGATCTTTTCGCGAGAGCCAATCAGGACCGGCTCAATCAGCGTGTTTTCGGCTGCCAGCAAAGCGCCGCCCAGTGACTTGCGGTCTTCTGGCGCCACAACGGCGGTGATGAGAGGTGGGAGTGGGCGGGCCTGATCCAGCAGTCTATCGAAGTGCTCATGACTGCGCACAGTCAGACCCGGCAAGCTGACAGCCTTGGCGATTTTGCTGGTGCGCGGGGCGATAACCTCGGCCTCGCCTTCTACAATCACCTGACCGTCCGCGCGTTCCACGGTGGTTTGCAGCGTGACGACGTAATCGGGCAGCTTTTCCGTCACCTTCACGCGGGCTGTCAGATGGTCCCCTTCATAGGCACGACCCAGAAAGCGCAGGCTCTGGCTTTTGTAGAGCGTGCCTGGTCCGGGCATTTGGTTGCCCAGCACGGCAGAGATCAGGCTGGCGACCCAGAGGGAGGGGGCGACGCCTTCAAAGTCGCCTTCGCCCTCGCGATCTTCCTTGGGCAGGTGGATGGGGTTGAGGTCGCCGGAGGCATGGGCGGAGACGTAAAAATCATCCGCAGAGCAGGTCCGCTCGTAAATGGCTTCCATGCCAACTTCGATCTGGTCGTACGGAGTATTCTTGTAGGTTGTTGTCATCAAACCTTCCTAACCCCATTTGAGCGACTTCTTCAGACAGTGCCACAATTCCAGAGAATTGGGCGCCATATTCTCTTCCTTGCCAATAATGTAGGACACGGCCTTGTAGGCAAAGGTCTTGTCCTTCTCGCTTTTCAGCAAGCCCGGCAGGGCATTGTAACCGGCTTCCATTTCGAAACGGGAAATGAGAGTCTGATCGTGAATGAGGAAGTTGCGCTCTTTCGGATCCATGGATTTGAACGGTGCCCATGTGGTCAGCACTTCGTTGAACCGCTCCAGCTTTTCGCCGCGCACTTCGGTACGGGTGTCGGCAATCATCAGCACAATACGCACGATGGCTGCGGCTGCCCCGCCCTTCTCGATCTTCTTGAGCGCGTTCTGGATGCTGGTCAGACTGTGCAGGTCCTGCATTGGCACTTTTGGCCGGCGGAAGGACAAGGCCTTGCCGTATTCCACGGCAGGCGGTGAGGCCCAGAAGGTGAGGAAGCTGTTTTCAATGAAGGCCTCGCGCATGTCCTTCAGCGCATCCCAGCCATATTCAATGCTGTCGGCCATCAGCTCCTCCCAGTAATGGAAGGGCGTTTTGGCCATGTTGGGCGTGTGGTTTTCCTTCACCGCTGCGGCGGCCATGGTGGGCCAGAACATCAAGGGATTGGTGGAGGCAAAGGCGCCATTTGCCAGCCGCATGGGGTGCATATCGCGGGTTGCATCCGCTGCCTGCGTGCTGTTCATGGTTTTCAGAACAGGGCCAATGGTGCTGTCATACACGTCCTCCCAGCTCTCAGAAAAGCGGGCGACACCGGCAAACGCTTTTTCCTCATCGCGTTCACCAGTTTCCAGCAGCATTTCATCAATGGTCTTACGGGCAAAGCTCACCTTGAACTTGGCATCACAGCCTTTGCCCTTCTGCTCTTCAATCTGCAGTTTGTAGAGCCCGGGAGGCATGGCCTCGATGGTCTTCAGCGTGGAAGCCACCTGCGTATGTTCGCGCTTGGCCACGCTGGAGGAGACAAAGATGCCCAGATGCCCGACCTGATCATGAAGCATATAAAGGATACGCTGGCCGAGGATCTCGATTTCCGCTTCATCCGTGTAGGTGTCGGCAATCCAGTTGAGCGCCTGATCGGGCGGGGTGATGTTATCGCCATAGGAGGAAAACACGATAATCGGGGACTTGATGGTCTTTAAGTCAATGGGGCGCCCCGGTTCCAGAAAGGCTTCATTCTTCGCCAGCTTGTTGCCGATGAAAAGGTTGTCCAGAATCCAGCGGAATTCCTCCTCCGTCATGTAGTAGAAGCCGCTCCACCATTTCTGGAATTCCAGATAGCGCTCTTCGTCCTTGTCGATGTTGGTGTAAAGGTCATAGTACTTGCGGAACCAGTTGCGGCCCGGGTTCAGCATCTCGAAGTTCTGCACCAGATTGGCACCATCAAAGACGCCGTTGCCCAGATCTGCGGAGAGCAAGGCAGGTACGATGCCGCCTGTCAGGCCTGCGGAGTAGCGCATGGGGTCCTGCCCCATCTTGCCGCTCCAATAAGACATGGGCGCACCGTTGAGCACAATCGGCCCCACCAGATCCGGATAGACCGCTGCCAGAATAGCTGTTGCCCACCCGCCCTGACAGTTACCAACCACGATGGGCTTGGGGCTATCTGGGTGGCGTGAGATGATTTCGCGCAGGAAGGCCGCTTCGGCATGGGTGACGTGCGACAGCTCCTGATTGGGCTCTGGCATGGGGTGAAAAGCGACAAAGTACACAGGGTGCCCGTCACGCAGGGCAACCCCCACCTGACTGTCATTCTTGAACCCGCCAATGCCTGCGCCGTGGCCAGCACGCGGATCGATGATCACATAGGGGCGCTTCCAGTCCAGCACTTCCACGCCCTCAGGTGGAATGACCTTCAAAAGCATGTAGTTGCAGGGGCGCGGCAGGTTGCGACCCTCAACAACCACCTCGTAATCATAAATGAGAACCGGAGGGCAGCCCTTGGCCATGTGGTCAAAGTATGTGTCACTGGCTTCGCGCAGGGCATCCATGGTCAGGATGGCGCGTTCGCTGGATTCTTTGAGATAATGCGACCAGGCATCCAGCAGTTTCTTGGGCGTGTCGTACGGACCCCAGGATGCGGCCAGTGCGTCGCTTTTGGTTTTTGATTTGGCCTGTTTCTTCTGAAGGTCGTTCATCAGGCGCGTGGAGCGTCGTGAGTTGGCGACCTGCAAAAACTGGTTTTGTTCAGCGAGGGCCTCAAAGTACTGGGCGGTTCGCTTGCTAAAGAGTTCTACTTGCATAATCTACCTCGGTGCCGGCCTAACCAATGATGCGGTAACCACCGTCAATGGGGTGAACCACGCCGGTGATGTTTCGGGCTTCATCACTGGCCAGAAAGGCGGCATATGCGCCAATGTCTTCAATACTTGCGAGTTTTCGGGTGGGAGCACGCTCTGTTGCGTCAGCCAGCATCTCGTCAAAGCTGGCAATACCGCTGGCGGCGCGTGTTGCCAGCGGGCCGGGGGACAGCGCGTTGACAGAGATGCCCTTCTGGCCCAGTTCGGCAGCCACATAGCGCGTGGTGCTTTCCAGCGCGGCTTTCACCGGACCCATAATGTTGTAATGGCTGATCACCTTTTCCGAGCCATGGAACGTCACGGTCATGACGCTGGACCCGGAGGGCATCAGCGGTTCTGATTTGCGGATGAGGCGCAGGAAGGAGTGCACGGAGATGTCCATGGCCACGCCAAACCCCTCTGCCGAGCAATCCACCACGCGGCCATGCAGGTCAGCCTGCGGGCAAAAAGCGATGGAATGGAGCAGAATGTCCAGCGACCCCCAGACCTGCTCGATTTGCTGGTAAAGAGCATCCACCTCGTCAGGTTTCGTCACATCCAGCGGTGCAAAAATGGCTGCATCGGCTTCTTCTGCCAGTGGGGCCACATGCTTTTTCGCTTTGTCATTCAGGTATGTAAGAGCCAGTTCTGCGCCTTGTGCCTTCATGGCTTTGGCGCATCCCCATGCAATGGACTGGCTGTTCGCCACCCCAACAATAAGGGCTTTCTTGCCCTTCAATGAAAACATGCGGTCATTACCCTGTTGGTTGAAACCTGTCATTTGGAAGGAAGACAACAAGACTAGAAATAGCTATACAGGAGAAATAAGGAAAACCAAGGTGCGAAATCTAGTAAATGAATTGGGCGGTTGAAATATTCAAAGAGAGACTATTTATGTAACTAAGTAATTTTGTAATTAAATTTAAGTCGTTTCTCAATGAGCGTTGAGTAACTTAGTTTTCCAAGACAAATGTGTCCGTTGTTTACTTTTTTCAGTTGGTGACCCGAGTTGAGTGCCTGTCAGCACAGACGCGCCCGGCAGGGGATTCTAATAGTTTGATTAAAACGTGATCCCGGAGTGTTTCTGTAGTTTTCGGGAAAGAAGATATTACCAAGCGATGGTGCTTTCATGACCGGATCAACTTTATCTGTTTCAACCACTCAGCCAACTGTCCCTCAACCCGATCTTGCGCAGTATCAGGATGTGGTTCCTCCTAAGCCAAGTGAGCGGATTGTTGAGTATTCGCTCAACTATGTGACGAAGAAAACGGCGCAGCATGAAGCGGTTCTGGGTGAAATAAAGCGCGAGCTCAATTCTTATTTCAGCACTGAAGTCACGGAGAAGGTGGTTGATCACTTCCTCTCCACAAAGCCACATCTGCCAAAGTCCAGCGTGCTCGCCATGCTCCTTCATGTGCCGAGCAAAGCTTCACAGCAAGCGCAGGAAAAGGTGACGGCGCTCTTTGAAGAGGCCCATGCCTATGGCAGCAGGTTGACGATGGAAACCTTTTTTGAAGGCGCCGCAATTCCGGAAGATCCCAAAAAAGCGGCAGAAGTTCTTACGGCCCGCATTGTTGAGCTGGCAAAAACAGCAGATGCAGATGGTATTTCCAGCATCACGCGGTCGCTGAGCTTTCTTGGCGGCTCAGACAATGCAGTGTTGAAAGAGGCCGTACCGATCGCGCTGAAGGCTGTTCATTCAACGCTTGTCTACCCCGAGAGCGTCCGGACACAAAATGCTGCGCAGGGGGGAGACGTTGCCCGCGTGCCGGGTGAGGTGACAACCCATCTGCTCGCACTCATCAGAAATGAAGCGCAAACCCCGGGTCTGGACCCGGAAACAGCTGGCAATCTGGCTGAGGTTGACGGGTATGTGAAGGATCAGGTGCTGGGCCATAAGATCTCCGTGCCGGAAACCCGTGAGCTGTTGACTGCTGTTGCGGAGCGATTTGAGGAAATCGGCCTGAATGGCCTTGCCGATGAGACCAAAACGCTGCTGGGACAGCTGGGCAAGAGTGATAACCCACCGCTGACGCGCCTGCACGATGCAATCTACTCCCGCGTGCTCGACAGTACCTTTATTGCGGATATGGTTCACGACACGCCGCAGTCCGTGATGAACTCCGCACAGCTGGTGAAAGATGGCATCCGCGATGTGATTTCCATCCAGACCCCGCGGGTCCAAAACCAGACAGCCATGACCATGCACAGGATGATGGCAGGCAACGAGCGGTTCTGGATGCCGGAATGTCCGGAGCTGATGGAGTTTGTGCAAGGGCCGCGTGACGATGCGCTGATGAATCTGGACAAGTTTTTGTCCGCTCCAACCCGCAATGGATATGACGCCATTGCAGTTCCCATGCTGGTTGTGAAGTCCACTGTTGCCTTGCATGCATTGCTGACCAAGACGGTGCCTGCAGACCGCCAACCACTGGTCGTCAACGGCAAGAAGGTCGCTGACTTACCTGCTTATGTAAAGGTTGCCAACAAGGCCTATCAGGGGATCTGTCAGGAAGCCAATCGAACGAATGCTCCGGAAGATCCTGATTTGCAAAAAGCAGACAGATCCAAAGTTGGGCGTACGGACACGCCAAAGAGTGCGCATGCCGGGATCACCCTTGGCTATCAGCCCGGCAGTGTGACGTTTGAAGGAGATGCAGGCAAGATCCCGAGCACGCACCCGGCGGATGTGAACCTGCCAAAGCTGCAGGAACCGAGCAAGTCTCAGGTGGAAGCGCTGTCTCGTGGTATGCCGTTTGCCTCTGGTGTTTCCGGTTCAACCAACCTCAACCTGCATTTCCTGCATTATCTGAGGCACACCTCCCCTAACCCGGACCAGATTCCGGATTCGAAAGACTACATGGTCGCAAACACCATGTTCCTGAACTACGACGGCGGTCACTCAATCCACGAGGCGCTTTGGGTCGGGCAAGAGCTGGACGGTACGTTGGGGCTGGATCTTGGTTTGGCGCAAGGGAAGCCCGATGGAACTCAGATTGAGTCCTCAAGCTATGTCTCCGACCTCAATGAGTTCATCGACCTTTACGATGGCACGGAGACTGGTGACGCATTGGCACGAGCCAAGGAAAACGCCTGGGATGCGACACTGGATTACTTTGATGAGCACAGCTATGCCGCCGGTAAAACCGTGAGCGACGCCTGAGCCTCAAGCCAATTTGGAAATAGAAAATGAAACACGCTGAAACACTCATTGCCGAGCTTGGCGAGAAAATCGGGCTGCCAAACCTTCAACTGGATGAGGAAGGGCTCTGCTCCTTTGACGTCGAGGAGGAGTTTACGCTCACCTTGGGTGCGAACAATCAGGATGAGGTGATCCTGTTCGCCCTGCTGCCTGATATTGAGAAAGACAAACGCGAGGCAGGATATCGGTTGTTGCTGCAAGCCAACTTGCTGGGCAAAGGCACCGGAGATGCGGTTCTTGCCATGACGGAAGGCGACAACCAGCCAGCGCTGAACTCAAGGTTTTCTGCCAAGAGCCTTGGTATCGCGCAGCTTGAAGAGAAGCTGGATACATTCATCAAGCTCGCCAAACTGTGGCGCGTGACCATCCAGTCCCTCAATGCCTCACAAAATGAGGGCACAACGCAGCTTCATCCCACAAACGATGAGTGGCTTCGCGCTTAAGCTTGGGCGCTTGTCATCCTGTTGGGCTGTTCGCAGGCAGCCCAACGGTCCATTGTCAGCCTCTTAAAGCGTAGGGGCAGACAGAGCTTGCTCGCAGATCTGGTTGCTGATCCGCTCGGCGATCAACGGGGCGAGGATGACGCCGGGGTGGCTGCCTGCCACGAAAGCGTTGGTGAAACCGTTGATGGGGCGGGCGAGAGGTTCGGAGGATCGGGTTGCCGGGCGTTGGCCGACTTGAATGGACAGCAGCTCCACACGGCCCGCATTGGCAAACGTATCTTTGACCGCCTGCACAACTGTCTCTCCGATGTGTGCCAGCTCTGCCGGGTCTTCGGTCTTTGGCGGGCATTCAGCAATGGCAAAGTTGCCTGTTCCAAGGCTACGCATCTCCACATCCGGTGTTTGCAGCACCGGAAGGAAGTCCGGCACCTCTGCACTCACTTCGATGTAGGTGCAGGGCGAGGTATAAAGATCGTGCTCCGGCTCGAATGGAGCGATCAACGCGCCATTGCCGCCACCGGAAGCAAGCACGGTAAAGTCGCTGGCTTGCAGCTCCCCTCCCATCATCACCCCTTTACAATGGTGGTCAGAAGCGTCGAGCCCGCTGGTGGTGCTGTTCAAAACCACCCTGCCGCCAAGGCGCTCAAAGGCGTTGACCAGTTTGCCGATAACTTTGGGCGGGTACCAAGACACATCCTGCGTCGAATGAGCTGCAAACTCTGGCGGGTTGGCGAGAGCTGGCAGATGCTGCTGAAGTTCTTGTTTGCTCATGGTGCGGGTTTGTGTGCCCGCCTGTTGCTGCCGGTCGATCAGGTCCTGGGTTTTTTCCGGTGTGGCGCGCCAGACAATGGCGCCGCCTTCTGCATCAAACAGCGTGCCGTCAAACTCCGCGTTCAGGGCTTTGTAACGCTGGATGCCATCAACCAACAACGGGAACAAATCCGGTTGGTCAATCGGATCATTGGCGATATGGCAGATCCAGCCAAAGGAAACACGTGAGACATCTCCGCCCACACTGTGGTTTGCATCAAACAGGGTGACTTTGAAACCTTGACGCGCGAGCTTATACGCAATCATGGCTCCCGTAATTCCGGCCCCGATCACGTTAACGCTTAAATTCTGCATAGATGCCTCAGTTCAAAGAAAAAGATACCGGCCAGCGACGAATATCGCTGATCAGCTGAAGAATTCAAAGGAATGGCTATGCGCAGACCCTAACGAACCCTCCTGCACGGTGGAACCGGCATCCTGAAAAATAAGAGGGTAGTGATATATTTGTCGCGACTAATATAGTTAGCGGGATGATTTCGGTAACCAATTGATACAGTGAGATAAACAACCGGTTGCATGGCTTTTGGTAGCCTGAATTGCAGGGCCTGCGTGAAATAATCCTTGAAAATTTCACGACGATTAGTGAAAATATCGCGAAATATTTCACGGAATCACGCCACATGACTATCACAAGTACATTGGGGGAAGATCTGAAGGCGCTTCGCATCGCGCGCGGTATGACGCTGGAAGATCTGGCAAAACTACTGGGCCGCTCAGTGGGGTGGCTCTCTCAGGTAGAGCGGGATAAATCCACGCCGCGCCATACAGACCTGAAGCAGTTTGCCGAGGTGTTCGGCGTCCAGCTCTCGCTGTTCTTCGGTAATGCAGAGGCGCCGGAAAATGAGAGAGGCCGTGTGGTGCGCGATGGCAACCGCCGCGTGATCGGGGAGCGGGATAAGGGCCTGCTTGAAACATTGGTGTCACCAGACCTGACCGACAGCTTTGAGATGATCCACTCCACCTTTCAACCTGGCTCTCACCGCAGCGCGGCGATTACACGCCCGACGCAAGAGGTGGCCTACATGGTCTCGGGCAAGCTGGATGTGTGGATTGGGGAAGAGATGTTCACGGTGGAGGCAGGCGACAGTTTCCGCATCAAGGAAGCGTCTTACCGCTGGTCCAATCCATATGCTGAACCTGCCATTGCGATTTGGGTGATCTCACCGCCGGTTTATTAGGGCACCCGCTCAAAGAAATGTTTGCAGACAAGAATGATACCCGTCTCACAGAGAACAGCGGGAGAGGACTACATGACAAACGAATAGATTTTGGAGGAGGTGCGCATGTCTATCCCAACCACCGCGCGGGTTGTCATTATTGGCGGCGGCGTTGTCGGCGTTTCCACGCTATACCATCTGGCAAAGATGGGCTGGAACGATTGCGTGCTTTTGGAAAAGAATGAGCTGACAGCAGGCTCCACATGGCATGCGGCAGGCAACTGCCCCAACTTTGCCACCAGCTATGCCGTAATGAACATGCAGCGCCACGGCTTGGAGCTGTATCGCAGGCTGGCTGATGAGGTGGATTACCCGATCAACTATCATGTCACCGGCGCGGTCCGACTGGCCCACAGCCACAACCGGATGATGGAGTTTGAGCATGTGGCCGCCATGGCTGAGCATATGGGCCTGACCATGGATATGTGCACGCCTGACCAGCTGCAACAACACTTCCCCTTTATGAAAACGCACGATCTGGAGGGCGGTCTTTGGGATCCGCTGGACGGCGATATCGATCCGGCGCAGGTGACACAGGCGCTGGCGAAAGGCGCGCGGGAGCTGGGTGCCCGCATCCTGCGGTTTACACCAGCCACAGGCGTGCGCCGTGAAGGCAGGGAATGGATTGTCTGTACTGAGACAGGTGAAATCCGCTGCGAGTATGTGGTGAATGCAGCTGGCTACTATGCTGCCCGCGTCGGCGAATGGTTTGAGCCGTATGGTGGGCGTGCTGTGCCTTCCGTTACCATGAGCCATCAGTATTTCATGACTGAGGCTGTTCCAGAGGTGGAGGCATGGACCAAGGCACAGGGCCGCAAGCTGCCCATGCTGCGTGATCCTGATACCTCCTATTACCTGCGGCAGGAAACGGGTGGGTTCAACCTTGGCCCCTATGAGAGAGCCTGCCGGACGGCATGGACCTCTTCAGATGACCCGATGCCGGATGACTTCAGTTTCCAGCTGTATCCGGATGATTTGGAGCGGCTTGAGTTTTACATTGAAGATGCGATGGCCCGCGTGCCCTTGCTCGGAACGCAAGGAGTGAAACGCAACATCAACGGGCCTATTCCCTACGCACCTGATGGCCTGCCCATGATTGGCCCCATGCCCGGCGTGCCCAATGCGTTTGAGGCGCACTCCTTCACCTTTGGCATCGCGCAAGGCGGCGGCGCTGGCAAGGTGGCCGCAGAGTGGATTGTACACGGCCAGACCGAGTGGGACATGTGGGCTGTCGATCCAAGACGTTACACCGATTACACTGATAAGCAGTACTGCATCGATAAGGCGAAGGAAGTCTACGGTCACGAATATGCCATGCACTTTCCCCATCACGAATGGCCAGCGGGCCGCGACCGCAAGCTCTCCCCCAACCACACCAGACTGCTGGAACTGGGTGGACAGATGGGAGCTTACAATGGCTGGGAACGGGCCGATTGGTTTGCGCAAACGGGCGACGATATCTCTCACGAGGCCACCCAAACATGGAGCCGCTCCGGTCCGTGGCAACAGCGGGTGCGAGAAGAATGTGAGGCCGTGCGGGACCATGTTGGCGTGCTGGACCTCCCCGGCTTCTCGCGGTTCCAACTCTCCGGCACAGGCGCTGCTGACTGGCTGCGAGGGCAGATCGCCGGAGGTCTCCCCAAAGTTGGCCGCATGACCCTTGGCTACTTCCCCGATGATCGTGGCCGAGTCCTGACGGAAATGTCGATCCTGCGTCATGACGCTGATGAGTTCACGCTGATCACCGCCGCGTTGGCCCAGTGGCATGACTTTGAGCTGCTGAAAGCCCATCTGCCAGAGGGATTGGGTCTAGAAGACCAGACAACGGACGCAACAACACTGATCGTCACAGGCCCAAACGCCCGTCAGCTGCTTGCTCCCATGCTCAAAGCGGACCTGTCCCTAAGCTGGCTGAGCCTGCAACAAGCCACCATGCTTGGTAAGGCTGTGATGTTGGTGCGCGTCTCTTTTGCGGGAGAATTGGGCTGGGAAATCCATGCGAGCAATGAGGATATGCCGGAGATTTATCAGGCGGTCCTTGCAGCTGGGGCCAAACCGTTTGGCATGTACGCGCTCAATGCCCTGCGGTTGGAGAAAGGCTATCGCAGTTGGAAGGGAGACCTCTCGACCGACTACACCTTGCTGGAGGCTGGTCTGGACCGGTTTGTTAAGCTTGATAAGCTGCAGAACTTCCCCGGCAAAGCTGCGCTGCTGAAAGAACAGGCAGAAGGCGTGAAGCGTCGGTTTGTGACGATGATCGTGGAGGCTGGCGAGTATGACGCTCCTTACATGTCCACCATTTGGCATGGGGATCACATGGTGGGGGAAGTCACCTCCGGCGGGTGGGGCTACCGCGTCAATGCCTCCATCGCGCTTGGTGTCGTGCAGGCTGATCTGGCAAAACCGGGAACTGAGCTGACCATCAAAATCTACGGCAAGCCCTACAAGGCAATCGTACAGTCGGATGAGCCACTTTGGGATCCGGAGAATGAGCGCCTCAAAGATCAAAGCATGTCTGAGAGTGTCGTTTTGGAAGGGCACACGATGTAACCCCGTTCATCTGACATGTTCTGCGGCATCCATATCTCTCCTGCTCCACACGACTGAAGCAGAAAAATATGGATGCCGTAATAGTTGGATATGCGATCTATACTTATAATTTGCCAAGCTTATATATGTATTAACCTCCATTTGTATTCGTGTGTACTTCGTATCGTGACATAATATAGCTTTGCGTGACGAGTTAGTGGCTGTATTAGCGTGTTGACATCTAAGTAGTCAGTCATATTTAATTGTATGTCAGACATGGATAGGCTCGTCTTATCTTTCTGCTCTTTTGATGAGGCTGATGCGTGATGGTATCGACATACACTCAGGATCTGCGAGATCAGATCACCGAGGAACTGGCTCGGCAGTTGTTCTCTGCTGAGCTCAAGCCCGGTGACTTTCTGCCCAAGGAACTTGAGCTCACGGACCAGTTTGGTGTGAGCCGCGCCACCATGCGCAGCGCTCTGGCAACTTTCACCAATCACGGCATCATTGAGCGCATTTCCGGCTTTGGCACACGCGTCAAAGACTATCAGGAATGGAACATCCTCTCCCCGCAAGTGGCCACGTGGATCGCGCAGTATGGTGGCAACACACTGATTTTCGCGCGGGAGATCTTCCGTTTCCGCACGTCTGTTGAACCGTTCATCGCCATGGAAGCCGCGCGCCGGGCCACCGCTAAGGATCTTATGAAGATAGAAGCGGCTTGGAACGGCATGTATGCGGCCATGCAGAAGGACGACCTGACCTATCGCGGCAAGCACTTCCAGCAATATGACATTCAGTTTCATGAGGCGATTTATCAGGCGACCCATAATCTGGTCTGGGTGCAGATTGGGCGCAGCACCATGCCAGCGGTGTTTGTCTTGATCAAGAAAACCACGGAAGCTGCCAGCGAACTCAGTGACAGCCTGGAACGCCACCGCCACCTTCTGGAAGCCATTCGCCTGCGGGATGCGGAGGCGGCTCGTAAAGCATCTGTCCGCATTATTGACCGCGCGGCCTATGATCTTGATCTGGATGAACTGAACGAAGAGACGCGCGAGAATTCACTGGCCAACGTCGTGATGCAAAATGAGCGTGACCGCCTCGCCTCTGACTGAGCTGCAATCTTCTTCCCCAACTCCTTTCTCCGAGACACAACATGAAAATCACCGGCATTGAAACCATCAATCTCAAAGAATATCGCAATGTAACCTGGGTGCGCGTGCATACGGATGCGGGTAGCTTTGGTCTGGGCGAGACCTTTTATGGCTCAGATGCGGTTTGCGGGTTCATCCACGAAACGCTGGGTCAAGAACTGATAGGCCGGGATCCAACCCAGATTGATGCCATCTCTCGCCTATTGCTCAACCCCATTTGCGGATTCAACTCCACGGGAGCTGAAATGCGGGCCGCCTCTGCCATTGATATCGCGCTGTGGGACCTTGCGGGCAAAACCCTCGGCGTACCCGTGCATCAGCTGCTGGGTGGCAGAAGCCGCGACAAGATCCGTGCTTACAACACCTGTGCAGGCTATGAGTATGTGAAGGACAAGCAGGTCAACACCACAGAAGACTGGAGCACGGATTCAGTCTCTGAAGGCCCCTATGAGGATCTGGAGGCTTTCCTCTCCGAGGCGGGCACTCTGGCAAAGAGCCTGCTGGATATGGGCTTTCGCGGTATGAAGATCTGGCCGTTTGATCAGTTCGCAGTCAAAACCAACGGCACCTACATCTCGCCGGAAGATCTGGAGGCCGGTCTGCGCCCGTTCAAGCAAATTCGTGAGGCTGTTGGGGATGCCATGGACATCCATGTGGAGCTGCACAGCGTGTGGAACCTGCCTATGGCCGAAAAGATTGCTCGTGCGCTGAAGCCTTACAACGTGTTCTGGCTGGAAGACCCGATCAAGATGACCAACGTGGACGCACTGGCTGAATACGCCCGACGTGCTGAGACTTGGGTCACCGCCAGCGAAAACCTGGCCACCCGCTGGTCTTTCCGCGAGCTGTTTGAAAAGCGGGCCACGGATGTCTGCATGCTGGATATCGGTTGGTGCGGCGGCCTGACAGAAGCCAAGAAGATCGCCACCATGGCAGAAACCTACGAGTTGCCCGTCGCGCCGCATGATTGCACCGGGCCGGGGCTTCTGACCGCTGCCGTGCACCTTTCCATAAACCTACCCAATGCGCTGGTTCAGGAGATGGTGCGGGCATTCTACTTCGGCTGGTACAGCGAATTGATGGAAGGCCTGCCAGTATTCGAAAATGGCTACCTGCTCGCCCCCACCGCACCGGGTTTGGGCATCGCGCTCTCCCCAAAGGTCTTTGAACGCAGCGACGCAACCATCCGGATGACGGGCTCAAAGAACAGTTAGATTGTGCATGGCATGACTGTGGGCGCCCGCTGGACATTAAGTCTGTCCTGCGGGCTTTCACCCGTTGTGCTTATTACATGCTGGTCTGTGAGCTTACTCGTTGACTTCCTGAAGTGGTTTCTCACCCACTGCAATCTCAGGAATGGTATCTGTCAGCAGTTTTCCAGCCACTGCAATATTATCATACGAATGTTCCTCAAGATGAATCACGAGGTGGTCTCTGGCTAAACCTGTTGTGGTGCAAAATGCTTCGGTTAAAGCTGCAACACAGGCAGCTTTCTTTTCGCGGCTAAGACGAGGGGAATAAACAACAATATGAGGCATGGCTTGTACTCCTTAAAATCAAGGCACTTTGAAGTATAAGGCACCCGATTTTAAAGTGCTACAGAAGCACGCTTGGGAATATGTCTTGGGCAATCCCACTCAAGTGCTTTTGTTTTAATAGTAATCGCGCGCTCAGGATCGGCCTTATAGTTTGCAGGCATGAGATCCATCACAAACTCCCGGTCTTCCTCAAGGGAGGTAATCTGTGCCTCACCCCAGATTTTGAGCCTCTGCTGTGTTTCATAGTCCACCAGTATGAGAGACACGCGGGCGTTTTGAGAGATGTTTCCAGCACTGAGATATTGCCGGTTGCCGCGATAGTCGGCATACGCAAAATGCTGGTCATCCAGCACCCTCAGAAAACCTCTTGGCCCGCCTTTAAACTGCACATACGGCCAACCAGTCTGTGAGAGTGTTGAGAGGTAGAACCCATCCATACGGCTGATGAATGCGGCGTGGTCTGGTTCAATCTGATGACCCGTCAACTCCTCCCCTTCCAGAAATGTAGCGTAGGCTTCTTTGGTGCCATAGCGGTCCTGAAAAGATTGAGCAGCAGGCGTAAAGGCAATCTGGGCAAAGGCTTTGGGCATGAAAACTCCCGAGATATCTGATGAATATCTTTGAATATGGGAGCTGGAACAGAAAATGCGACGGTCCTTTGGGTAGAAGGAGCCGTCGCATTGCTCTGGGGGGAGCGGGAGGAACTGGGCAAGTCCGCAGTGTTCTGAAAAGGCCAAGTCGATGGGGCCGTGCTCGGCACTTTAAGCGGATGGACGCATTCCTCCGGTGGAGCTCGTTATAAGTTCATTTCGGACAGACCCGGGTGGTGATCCGGGCGGCGGCCAAAGGGCCAGGCAAACAGGCGTTCGTTTTCGTTGATCTCCGTATCCGTGATGCAGGTGATCCGCTTCTTCATCAAGCCTTTGGTGTCAAATTCCCAGTTCTCGTTGCCGCAAGAGCGGAACCACTTGTTGTGTATGGTGCGCCATTCGCTGACAATGCGAATTGAGAAACGGTTTTGATTATAACTCCAAAGCTCTTTGATGTGGCGATAGTGGAGCTGGGTTTTCCATTTGGCGGAAAGGAACCCCATAATCTGTGGCCGGCCTTCGATCGTCTGGTTCCGGTCATGCCACATGCAATCGCGAGACAGGTTTCGGATAACAATTGTCGGGCAGCGTGAGTTCCACGCATCCTCCGCAGCTCTTACCTTTGCGAGTGCCGCATCTTCCGTCAGGGGGCGCATAGATAAGTTGAGCATATTGTTACCTCTTATTGTTTACTGATCGGTACAGTTGCTGATCGCTAAGGTGTACCGATCTGTTCATTTGGTCAATTCACCAAATCGCGAGGTGTGTGATGCCCGTCACGAGACTAAGCAAAGCCCTTTGATTTTGCGGCTAAAATGAATTCCCTTGTTCGGCCATATTTTTTTCGTTATATGTACTGATCAGTAAACCCAGAGGTTGGTATGCGCAAAAATAAACGAGATGAACTCGTACAACAGGCGATGGAAACCTTCTACAGAAACGGATTTCACGCAACAGGCATGGATATGCTGGTGGCAGAATCCGGCATCTCCAAAACCTCCATGTACAAGCATTTCAAAAGCAAGGACGAACTGATCCTTGCTGCGCTGAAGCTGCGTGAGGAGCAGTTTCACAACTGGTCTGCACAGCGGGTTGCTGAGCTGGCGAGCGAACCCAGAGATCAACTGCTTGCGCTGTTTGATGTGCTGGATGAGTGGTTCAAAGAAGACACCTTCAAAAGCTGCATGTTCATCAAAGCCAGCTCGGAATACCCGGAACCTGACCACCCCATTCACCAGCAAACCGTTGAACAGCGAAATGCCATGTACGAGGGTGTGCTGACACTGGTTGAAGCAGCTGCTCTGAAAAATCCGGAAGCGTTGGCGCGGCAACTGCTTATGCTGCAGGAAGGCGCGATCATTACCGCGCATTTTGGCAACAGCAAAGACCCGGCAGGCGAAGCTAAAGTCGCAGCCAAAGCGTTGATTGACGCTGCTTCCTGACAGCCTTGATCCGCAAAATCTAGTAGTCTCCTCCCAAGACGAAAAAGACGGTTTGAGTACTATGTGGTCCCAGGCATGCGACCTTGCATCTGCAAGACTTACTCCGCGGAAAATATTTGCGTATACATATGAATGTGTTTAGCGTGGTCTCTGAGAAATCTTACGGGACGGTTAGTTTCTCATATTAAAAACGTCCACTTTCTGGGAGGGAGAAAGAGGGATGCTGACCAAAAGCATATTGGAAGACCTTGGCACAAAACTGATTACTGGAGATGTGGAGGTGATTGACCTTTCTGGTCGATTGGGGCCAGAAACTCCCATTTTACAACTGCCACCTGACTTTGCCAAAAACACGCCGAAAGTGGAGATTCATAAGATCTCTGAGTATGATGCGGACGGTCCGTTCTTTGCGTGGAACTGGATGAAATTGGGTGAACACTCCGGCACACATTTTGATGCGCCGCATCACTGGATTACCGGAAAAGACTATGCAGATGGATATACCGACACCATCTCACCGCAGCATTTTGTGGCGCCTGTCAACGTGATTGATTGCTCCGCCGAGACTGCTGCAAACCCGGATTTCCTGCTGACGGCTGACCGTGTGAAGGAGTGGGAAGCTGAGCATGGATCAATCAATGCTGGTGAATGGGTTGTCATGCGCAGCGATTGGTATCATCGCAACACCGATGAAGCGAAGTTTCTCAATGTAGATGAGAATGGACCGCACTCACCGGGGCCAACCGTTGATTGCATTGAGTATATCCTCTCCAAAGGCATTCTCGGCTGGGGTAATGAGTGTATTGGCACAGATGCGGGATGTGCCGGAGGGATGGAACCGCCCTACCCTGCGCACAATCTGCTGCACGCTGCCAACCGCTACGGCCTTGCCAGCCTCGCCAATCTGGACAAACTACCCCCAAAAGGCGCCATCCTGATCGCCGCTCCACTCAAGATCGCCGATGGAACCGGCAGCCCCATTCGTGCACTCGCACTGGTTTCTGCGAGCTAGCGCAATACTGTGAAACGCGCTGATTGGCAGTGGCTTGAAGGTTGCTGCCGGTCAGTTTGCATCTTGAGAAAAAGGTTGTTCCAGCTCGAGAATGTTGCCTTCGGGGTCTCGTAGGTAGATGATCAGGTGTGGTTTGTTAGGTGTGCCGAAATCTGTAATCTCACCCAACTGGCTCCCACCAGCTGCGATGGTTTCAGCGCGAGTTGAGTGGATGTCTGGCACCTGAAACGAAAGATGACCGAAGCCGGGTTCGTTTACTTGTGGTGAGTCCCGATCCAGCATGACCTTATGCTGATGAAGTTCCAGAAAAGGCGTGTCACACTCTGGAAACTTCAGCCATATCGAGAGAATTTCGGAGTTCGGCAACCCATTGCCATTGGAGACTTTCTTCCCAGATAGCACTTTTGGGGGCCGCAGGTATTCGCAGCTGAAGACCCGTTGGTAAAACGCGGCAAGCGCCTTTGCGTCTTTTGCGACAAGGTTGATGTGCGTCAGTTTCATATCGCAATTACCGTAGTTGTTCCAAAATGCGTGTGATGGCCTCGATCACATAGCGCGGTTTGTCTTTCATCACGTTATGTCCGCTGCCTTTGGCAAACAGGCTGCTGCGGTTTGGGGAGGCCGCGACGAAATTTGCGTGGGCCATGCGCATTTGGCTGACGATCGTCTCGTCCTGCACCCATGATGTTTCTGCGAGGATGTCGATGACAGGCAGATGCTCAGGAATGCTCACCGTGCGCATGCGTTTCGCTGTGGTTGGGTAGGCTTTCACCACCGGAATGATTGCTTTTGCCAGCTCAGGTGCTGCTTTTTCGAGTGCCTCGAAGCGCGGTGTGTATTCGGCAAGGACGTAATCGGCCAGCTGCAGGCTCATATCCGCCGGGATGCCTGCATCTACAAAAACAAGACCTTTCACCTGCACCATATTCTCAGCCAGTAGGCTTGCGATATAGCCGCCATAGGAGTGGGCAACGAGGATGATAGGACCGCTTACACCGTGTGTCGTCAGTGCTGCTTGCAAATCTTCAGCTTCGCCTTCAACGGTGTACGGCCCTTCCCATAACGGGCTATTGCCTAAACCGGCGCGGTCATAGATCACGGTTTGAGCACCCACCTTGCGCAAGTGTGGTTCAATGCCTTTCCAAACCGAGGCATCATTTCCATTCCCACTGATGAAGATGATGGTTGGGCTACCCTCCCCTTTAGCTTCCAGCCATAACGGAGCCGACAAAGCTGCGGTTGAGAAGAGAACCGCGAGGAAAGCGCAGCAGATGTAAGAGAGTATCTGGCGGAGTATCAGCACAACAGCAACTTTCTTGAAACTAAAAATCTTAGAGCAATACGGCCATAACATCGCATTTTCCGGGTTGTTTCAATGGTGTTGTGAAAGCTTGAGATGAGGAGAGTGCATGTCCCTCTCCAACGCGGATCCTTGAATATAGTTGATAAGCTATATTGTAATGTTGCTATATAGCCTGTTGCCTATATGTTATTTACATGAGCTTGATTGAAATCCTTAAAACTCTCGCCAATGAGAACAGGTTGACCATTCTGGAGTGGCTTCAGGACCCTGAGGCGCATTTTCCGCCGCAGAAGCATGGCGACCTGATTGAGCATGGGGTTTGTCTGGGAGCAATCGCTCGAAAACTCGGCATTTCTCAGCCCACAGCAACCAACCATATGAAGGTGCTGGTGAATGCCGGTCTGGTGACGCTCACGCGCAACAGCAACTGGGTGTATTTCCGCGTAAACAAGGAGACTGTTTCTCGCTTTTTGGATGATCTTCAAACCAAGATCGCCCCACAAAAATAACTCGCTGACGCAACCTGCAAGCTGATCCTCTTACGCTGATGGCCTTCTCCCACCTTCCCTGATCTTCAGCGGATTGCTCTTGTGCCGCGAGCCCTACTATTCGTTCCTCATCCAATTATGACTGGAATACAGAGTGAAAAGCTCCGTTTTTGTGTTCTTTGGCTCCATGTTTGGTTCTCGTTTAGGAGACCAACTGCTGCTTTTCGTCGTTCCTCTTGTTGTCTTCCAAACCACTGGCAGTGTGTCGCTTTCCGGCCTTGCTTTTGCGGCTGAAACGCTGCCGCGCATTCTGTGCTTTCCCGTCTGCGGAATTCTAGCGGACCGTTTTTCTCCCGTCACATTGATCCGCATTTCTCAGGCAGGCCGCTCACTGGTCTGTGCCCTTGGCCTTGTTGGCCAATACTTTATGCCCCATGTGGGCTGGATTGTTGCCATTGCGGCCCTTTCAGGCGTGCTTACCACGCAAGGGTTCATGGCTCGCGAAGTGATGCTGCCGCAAATCTTCAAAGACGTGACCTTCACCAAAGTGCAATCCTACGCGCAAAGTGTTGACCAGATTTGCATCGTGTTGGGGCCGGTTATTGCCGCGGCTCTGTTCAACGTGTTCGGCTGGGAAATTGTCGTGGTCATGTCAGGTGCACTGTTTGTCAGTGCCGATGCGCTCATCTCCATCTGGCGCCGTCTCAGTGACGTGGAGTTGAAAGAGGCCAAGCCGCTGGATGGGCATTGGACCAAGCCATTCCGTATTGCGCTCAATCATCTGTTTTACCTGCCGGGGTTGAAGCGCATTGTGGCGCTCACTGCGCTGGTCAATCTGGTCTTCGGTGTCACACTGGCAACCTCTGCCAGTATGGTCACCGGCCTTTATGAGCAGTCCGAGGAATTCTACGCGCTGCTGCAATCCGTTGGGGCGATTGTCACCTTCGCGGTTTTGCTGGTTACAGGTGCGAGCCGCCTGAAGCTGACTCATATCGGCATTATCTCATACAGCGGGTTGGTTGTTGGCGGTGTGATCACCGGGTTCACGAGCAACTACTGGATTTACCTGTTGGGGTACTGCGTGATCCTTGGCTTTGACAGCATGTTTAACGTCTACATCCGCAGTGCACGGCAGAAGATCATTCCGCCGGAAGATTATGGTAAGACGGTTGGTGTGATCATCCTGTTCAACAACTTCACTCTGCCACTCTCCGGCTTGTTTGTTGGTCTGGTTACTTCCGTTGAATATACGGGATGGCTGGTGCTTGCCCTCACTGCGTTCATTGCGTGTGCGGGACTGGCACTCAGCCTTGTTGGCGTCTCTGTGCAGCAAGCAAAGGTTAGCGAAACACAATAGGCTCCCGCCAAACAGTCAGGCCACGCCCCCTGAATTGCCATGGGGTGTGGCGGTTTCTTTGGCTGGCGTAACCACTTCACCATGCAGCATCCGTATGGTGTCTGAAGTGCTTCTTAACTGAAGCACTGGGGACCAAAGGCACTTGCAAGGGTGAGTTTTATGCCAGCCGACTCCAGCCTGCCAGATCAACCGGAAAGCTCTGGCCCGTTCTTCTCCAAGTGGATGAAAGAGGGCCGTGAGATCATTCCCGGCCTTATCATTGCGACAGTGATCGCCATTGCTGCGCGTTATATCTCCGAGCATCAGGGCGGGCCGGTGATGCTTTACGCCCTGCTCATCGGCATGGCCGTGCATTCTATTTATGAGGATGGAAACTGTCAGGCAGGCCTGAGTTTTGCGGCTAAAAAGGTGCTGCGACTGGGCGTGATCCTGCTTGGTCTACGCGTCTCCTTTGCACAGATCCTTGCGCTCGGTTGGCAAACGCTGGCTCTGGTGATCCTCTCGGTGCTGGCCATGCTGTTTGTTGGCCTTGTAGTGGCTCGCTTACTCGGACGCTCCGCCAGTTTTGGATTGCTGACGGGAGGCGCTGTTGGCATTTGCGGAGCATCTGCAGCGCTGGCGATTTCCACCGTATTGCCAAACTCCAAGGAAAACGAGCAGAACACGCTGTTCACTGTCATTGCCGTAACAGCCCTCTCAACCCTCGCGATGATCCTTTACCCCAGTATCGGACAGATGTTCGGCCTCACCGATGTGCAGCTCGGCATCTTCTTTGGCGCCACAATTCATGATGTGGCGCAGGTGGTGGGTGCTGGGTTTGCTGTGTCAGACAGCGCAGGTGAAATCGGCACCGTGGTCAAGCTGATGCGAGTGATGATGTTGCTTCCGGTGATTTTCATCATCTCGGTATGGTCCGCCAAGTGGCTGCATACCAAAAGCAACGCCACAACGACTGCTCTTCAGACCAAAGCCCCTGTCCCCTATTTCGCCTTCGGGTTCGCAGCACTGGTTGTGGTGAACTCACTGGGCTGGATACCCGAGACACCGCGCCTGATCCTCGTCGATGCCTCCACCTGGTGCCTCGTCATCGCGATCTCGGCACTTGGAGTCATGACCACCCTGAAAACCCTCGTCAGCCTCGGCCATCAGCACCTGTTCGTCATTGTCACCGAAACACTACTGCTGCTTGGCGGGATCGTTCTGGCGATCAAGTATCTGCTTTAGAGCGTTTTGGAATGCGTTGCCAGTAGACGAATGCGTAACCTACGGTGCAGGCTATAGCGAGGAAGATGAGAAAACTGTCCAACATCGTAACTGACGGCATTGCGATGACGGGCATGAGCAAAATGGCTGTGCTGGTGCCAGCAAGATAGCTGATGAGGGTGGCGCCAACGGGGAGCCTGAGCCGTGTTCTTCTGAGGAAGAGGTGAAAGACAATAGCAGCCGGTAGAGCGGGCCCTGCAATGAAAGGGATGATCGTTGTGAGCGGGATCCTGTCTTGCAGGATATACAACATCACAAAGCCGATTGGTGGGAAGATTGCAAGTAGGTAGAAGGCGAGACAAGCCGTGATGCCTGCGAGTGTCAGCGCAAAAAGATAAACCGGATACCCGCGCGAAAACTCGAGAATCTTGCTCTTTGTCATGCCACTCATATTTTTCTCCTGAAGACAACAAAGCAATGATTGAATTGCGCAATGACGTCCACTCTGTGCACTCAAATATGTTGTTTGTTACTAACTTTAGTCTCTACGCAAAACTCCTGAATTCGCTGATGCAATTCGGGGTTCTGCGCGTTATAAGTTACTGGTGCAAGTTTAGGGGTGACACGCGGGAGGTGTGCGCCGCTTTAATCAATTTTGGGGAGGTCCCGCCACATCCGGCGGGTCTATAACAAGACGTATAGGTTCACAATATGGATACACGCGCCGCTGTTGCTTATAAAGCCGGAGCCCCTCTTTCCATCGAGACAGTTCAGCTGGACGGCCCGAAGCCTTTTGAGGTTCTGGTTGAAATCATGGCAACAGGTATCTGTCACACAGACGCCTTCACCCTGTCCGGTGATGACCCGGAAGGTCTGTTCCCGGCCATCTTAGGCCATGAAGGCGCAGGCATTGTGCGCGAAGTGGGCAAAGGCGTTACCTCGCTGAAGCCGGGCGATCATGTGATCCCGCTTTACACACCGGAATGCCGCGAGTGTGAGTACTGCCTTAACCCGAAGACCAACCTGTGTCAGTCCATCCGCTCCACACAGGGTGCAGGCGTAATGCCAGACGGGTCCAGCCGCTTCTCCATCAATGGTGAAAAGATTCACCACTACATGGGCACCAGTACCTTCTCCAACTTCACCGTTCTGCCTGAGATTTCTCTGGCGAAGATCCGCAAGGATGCGCCGTTTGATAAGGTTTGCTACATCGGTTGTGGTGTGACCACAGGTGTTGGCGCCGTGATCAACACAGCAAAGGCTGAGCCAGGCTGTAAGGCTATTGTGTTTGGTCTTGGCGGTATTGGTCTTAACGTTGTGCAGGGCCTGCGTCTGATCGGTGCTGACCAGATTGTTGGTGTTGACCTCAACCCAGGCAAAAAGGCGCTTGCAGAACAATACGGCATGACTGACTTCGTCAACCCGAAGGAAGTTGAAGGCGATCTGGTTCCTTACCTTGTTGATCTGACGGGCGGCGGTGCGGATTACACGTTTGAGTGTATCGGCCACCCAACCACCATGCGTCAGGCGCTTGAGTGCAGCCACAAAGGCTGGGGCGAAAGCATCATCATCGGTGTTGCTGGCGCAGGTCAGGAAATCTCCACCCGTCCATTCCAGCTGGTGACTGGTCGTTCCTGGAGAGGCACAGCCTTCGGTGGCGCGCGTGGTCGTACGGATGTGCCGAAGATCGTGGACTGGTACATGGATGGCAAGATCGACATTGACCACATGATCACCCACACCATGCCGCTGGATGAGATCAACACTGCGTTTGATCTGATGCATGAAGGCAAGTCCATCCGTTCGGTTGTGACGTTCTAAGCCATACTCTGGGTTTTCGTATTGATAAGGTCTAAGCGGACATCTGCTCTGCTTAGGCCTTCATTTTAATGCGTATTCTTATCCGAAAACCGGAACCGCTTTTCGGGAGTACGCTGTGAGAGAGCTATTATGATTGAGCTGATCCAAAGCTGGCGCTGTTTTGATGGCGAGCAGCGCGTTTATCGCCACGATAGTAAAGCCACCGGTACGCCAATGGAATTTGCGGTGTTTCTGCCGCGCCGTGCGCTGAATGGCGAAGAGTGCCCTACCCTGATGTTCCTCTCCGGTCTGACCTGTACCTGGGAAAACATGGTCTCCAAAGCTGGCAGCCAGCGTGCAGCAGCAGAGATGGGCATGATCATCGTTGCACCGGATACGTCTCCACGTGGTGACGATGTGGCGGATAATGATGGCTGGGACATGGGCAAAAGCGCTGGCTTTTACCTGAACGCAACGCAGGAGCCTTGGGCCAGGCACTACCGCATGGAAGAGTACATCACGCAGGAGCTGCCGGAGATCTTGGAGGAACACTTCCCGATTGATCTGAGCGCTATGGGCCTGACGGGTCACTCCATGGGTGGTCATGGCGCGTTGACGCTAGCGTTGAAGAACCCGGGCCTGTTCAAGAGCGTGTCTGCATTCGCGCCAATTGTGAACCCAATCAACTGCCCGTGGGGTGAGAAAGCCTTCTCAGGTTACCTCGGTGAAGATCGCTCCTCATGGGCAAATTATGATGCCTGTGAGTTGGTCAAGTCTCGCGGCTGGAAAGGCCGTATCCTGATCGATCAGGGCTCTGCCGATGGGTTCTTGGAAGAACAGCTGAAGCCTTGGGTCTTTGAAAAGGTTTGCCGTGACGAAGGCGTTGACCTGACTCTGCGCATGCATGGTGGCTACGATCACAGCTACTATTGCATTGCCTCCTTTATGCAAGACCATATTGCCTGGCACTATGACGAATTGGTTTAGTGGTTAACCTATACTAGACCATTGAGGCGCTTGTAGTTTGCAGGCAATAGGGTTAGGTAGCTGCAACAATTGGGAGGGTCCTGCCCGCCCTAAACAGAAAACAGCCAGAGGAACAGATGTCCGAATTCATCCAGAAGATCGTAACCGGGATCAACGGCAAACTTGATGGCGTCGATATGTCAAAATCGATTGCGCTCAACATCAAGGATGAGGGCTTCATCATCGTCGACGAGAACGGCGCGCGCGCAGAAGAAGCAGAGGCTGATTGCACAATCTCTTGCTCTGCGAAGACCTTCAAAGGCTTGGTGGATGGTTCCGTCAACCCGATGACAGCTGTGATGATGGGCAAGATCAAGATCGGCGGCGACAAGATGGTCGCCATGAGCCTTGGCAAAATCCTCGGCTAAGCAAATATGGCGTCAGTCCGCGTTATTGTGGACTGGCGCCTCCGCCTCAACGCGAATACATTCCCGCCTTCTCAAGGCTCTTAGAGCCTCTTCAAATTCTATTCTAAAATTGCGATATGGCCAAGTTTCCTTGTGAGATCAAAAGCATGGAACAGTGGCAGCCAATCGCACACTGATTACAGTTTTCGGAAGATCAACTGGACTGTGCGGATAGGTAATTAAGTGTTTTATGGCTCACTGCGCTCTAATAAAACCAGAGAGCTGTAGTCATGAAAAACGGTATTGACGACGAAAATCAGTTTGATCCGGTTGCAGATATTCTTTCCAGTTTTTTTGAGCTCAACAACGCTTTAGACTTGGAAGCTGCAGGCAAATTTGATGAAGCAGCAGAGGCCTTTGAGCACATTCTGCGCAATGATCCAGATGATAGTGTTGGTGCTTCACTTCATCTGGCAGCTATTGGCAAAGGCAATGTCCCCAGCTGTATGCCCGAGGCCCATGTGCTGATGCTGTTTGGCCAAATGTCTGAGACTTATGACAAAAGGCTGCTGGATGGCCTGAAGTACGCCCTCCCTGAAAAAGTTAAGGAGAGAATGGCTACGCTTGAGGTTGGACCCTTCAAGCGAATGCTGGACCTTGGTTGTGGAACAGGACTTTGCTGTGAGGTGCTCAAGGATCAGGTCACTCACAAAATTGGTTTAGACCTTTCTGCGGAGATGCTTGAGAAAGCAAGAGAGAAAGAGATTTATGATGTCTTGCATGAAGGCGAGATCACTCAATTTCTGAAGCAAAGCCGCCATGAGCCCTGGGACCTTGTGATCTCTACAGATGTCATTCCATACAATGGGACTTTGGACGAGATGTTTTTAAATATCGCCCGAAACATGGCTCCCGGTGGTATTTTCCTCTTTTCAACGGAGACCCAGCCGGAAGAGGCATTTGGCGGCCAACCTTATCTTATGGGAAAGTACTGTCGCTATGCCCATTCGCAGGATTACCTTGAGAACCTGCTGAAGCAGAACAATCTCGAACTCCTTGATCGCACTGAAATGGTCCTACGTTTGGAACAAGGACATCCAATCGCCGGTCAGCTGGTGATTGCAAAGAAAAAAGACCCGGAATAGCCGCTAAAACTCTTTAGCAGTGAACAGTAGTGCGGAAACCAAAGAGTATTATTCGGGCAAGTATAGATAAGGATACTCTGAACCTCCCTTCCGCTGTTCTATGAAGGCTTGAAAAAAGACCGTCTCCAAGCCATGCTCGACGCAGGAGACGTGGATGCTGCTCAGATTTCGACACTGCAAGATTTAGTAGATGACACCCTGATTATTGAGGGTGAACATGAATAGTGTCTTTCCATTTTGGGGGACGTGTTCATGGGCCATATTGTCAGGCTCCTGAAAAAGGAAGAAGGCCAAAAAGTTATTGATGACTACATCCATGAAGGTTTTAAAATTGGAGAGGCGATTCAAACAGGTGTGATCAGTCACGACAACACCGCGAACAATCGCCAGAATGTTATTGAAAGAATTTAAATGAGTGCAGACCAACTCATCCTGTATTGCATAGCTATTTTTTCTGTGTCGATCATCCCCGGCCCCAGCATGGCGCTTGCATTTGCTGAGGGCGCCCGGGGAGGCGTGAACGGTGTTGTTCCGCCCGCACTGGGGAATGTCACCGCCTCTTTAGGGCAAGCGTTAATTGCCTTTTTCGCCTTCCGCTCCGTGGTGTCGCTGGAACCTCGGGTTCTGCTCACAGTGCAGGCGGTTGGAGCGCTGTATATCGCCTATATCGGCTACATCTTTATTCGCCACGGCAGGAGCTTTCGGTTGGATACTGCAGGACCGGAAAAACAGCTTTCCAAAGCGACAGAGGGATTTCAGACTGGATTTCTCATTGCCTTCTTCAACCCAAAAGCGATCCTGTTTTTTGTGGCGTTGTTTCCGCAATTCGTTAACAGCGAAATTGTAGCAAGCGTTGGGGCGTTGAGCTCTGTTTTTCTGCCCATCGGCCTGATCGCTCTGATCTGCTTTCTGGCCTACGGTTTTCTGGGACAGCTCTCACTTCAGGTCTTTGATGAAAGCAAGGTGTTCAACTGGGTCGTGCCAGGGTTAGGTGGCTTTTTGCTGCTAACAGCGACACTGGGCCTTCTGGATGCAATCAACCAGATTTTCTGAGTGCAGCAGAGCAGTGCCCCGTGTTTGCTGACTTAATCTCTCAGAATTGCCTGCGCTGCTTTGCCTTTCAGCTGAAGGGTGAGGCAACGCACTGAACCGCCCAGCTTGCAAACCTTTTTGGCTGGCACCGGAATAACCGTCTTGCTGGTGTTGGCTTGGATGGTCTCTAAGACATCATCGCTGTTCTGGTCGCCAAAATGCGGCATGTAGATGAATTTGCTGGTCATCGTCGCGTTGACGTTGACCCCGCAGGCGCTGGACAGATCCTCCTCATTCCACATGGCGTCCACTTCAACAATCTTGATGCCTGGAAAAGATGCCTCCAGTTCCTCGGTGATCTCGGTCCTCATGGGGGCGTCATAGCGGTTGAGGATGATGGTGTTGTCTTCCGCAAACATCACCATGCCATCGCTGTGAGCCATCACCTCTTCATCGGGAGGCAAAATCGCGACTTCCTTAGCGTTCAGCAGCTCCTTCAAAACCGCCTTGCCGTCTTCATAGGACAGGTCATTGTCTTCCAGAAAGCGCGTTGTGGTGATCACCCGGCCTGCGTGATTATCAACGATATTACCGCCATCCAATAGGTAATCGGTTTGAGCAAATGTCAGCCCCTTCGCATTGGCAAAGGCATTGAAGCCGCCCTGCATTTCATCTGCGACCGCCTGATCCCCTTCAAAGGTGACAGGGGTATAGCGGAACTGAACTGGTTTGCCTGGGTTGATGACGGTGTAATCCCGCGCCCAAATATGCGGGAGATAGTCATTGATAAGGACCTTATCCGGCACCTTGCCTTTGAAGTAAGACCGCGTCTGTGCATCCACAACGATCCGCACCTCGTCGTTGCCATAAACAGCATTTGCGTAGGCGATATCGAAATCCACAATATCCTGAAACAGCGCTGCATACTCGGGATCATCGTAGGTATCAGCAATGGATGGCGCAGCAATGAGGATCAGGTCCTGATCAGACGCTAAGGCCGCAGTGAAATGACCGCTCGTCAGTAATAAGCTCACGCTCGCAAGCAACGTACAGGCCATTAGCTGGAGTTTCGATTTGAGGTTTTTCATGTTTGCTCCAGCTGGTCTATCAGTGCCTCACTTGTAAAAACAGGTGAGTGAACGGGCGATGATCATTTCGTTTGAATGTAAAAGGCCCTGCATCACCAATGGAATGCAGGGCCTCTTCAAGTCATTATGCTCCTAAGAGGCATAGTGCTTAGGCGGCGCGAATATCATCCATAAAGGAGTTGATGGTTTTGCGCAGTAGCGCTGCGTTGGATGCAACTGCCTGCGATGCGTCAAGCACCTGAGAGGCCGCTTCTTGTGTTTCCGTTACTTTCACTGACACCTCGCTCACGTTGTGTGCTGCGCTGCGAGTACCCTGTGCTGCCATCTGAACGTTCTCGCTGATCTCCATCGTCGCGGATCCCTGTTGTTCAACAGCATTGGCGATGGAAGTGGCGTGTTTGTTCACTTCGCTCATGGTGTCGCTGATGCCAACAATGGCTTCCACGGTTTCCTTGGAGGAGTTCTGGATGCCTGAGATCTGCGCAGAGATTTCCTCGGTTGCCTTGGAGGTCTGGGTTGCCAGCTCCTTCACCTCGGAGGCCACAACTGCAAAGCCTTTGCCCATCTCACCAGCACGTGCTGCTTCAATGGTTGCGTTGAGCGCCAGCAGGTTGGTCTGCTCTGCAATATCGCGGATGAGGTTGACGACTTCGCCGATCTTTTGCGCAGCACTGTCAAGCGCCTGAACCTTCTGGCTGCTTTCTTCTGCGCCACTGGTTGCGGCACCCACCACACGGTTGGTCTCACCCAACTGGCGGCTGATCTCTTCAATGGAGGCGCTCAGCTCTTCAGCTGCGGTCGCAACCGTCTGCACATTGGCTGAGGCTTCTTCGGAGGCATCACGAGCGGAGTTGGAACGCAGAGCAGAATCCTCTGCAATGCCGGTCAGGCGGGTGGCGGTGTGTTCCATTTCCGCAGAACGCTGATCCACACTCTGCAGTGCTTGCGTGACTTCGGCACCAAACTGGCTCAACAGGTTCTCGATGCGGCTCTGACGTTCCTCGCGAGCACCGGATTCATCATCGCTTTGCTCTTGCAGGCGAATACGCTCTACGTTGTTCTGGCGCAGAACTTCGATCGCTTGCGCCATTTCGCCAATCTCATCAGAGCGGGTGGAATACGCAATTTGGATGTCCATCTTGTTCTCGGATAAATCACGCAGGGCCTTCGTCATCACAGGAATCGGCTTCAGCATGAACTTGAAGCCGAAGTAGGCCATCAAAACAAGAACAAGCCCCAGCCCAAGCGCGGCGTAAAGCAGGTTCCAGGTGACGTTATCAACCTGCGCTTCAATGTGGGATTTTTCAACGCCTACATAAAGAATACCAATCACGCGATTGTTGCTGTCAAAGATTGGTTGGTACAGGGTGTAATAGGCCATGCCGAGGATGTCGGCTTCACCGCGGAAGGTCTTGCCGGACTTGATAATTGGATAAACACTGCCAGTCTTGCCGAGTGGTGTATCGACGGCGCGTTCGCCCTTTTTGTTTTTGATGTTGGTGGTTTTGCGCCAGTAATCCTGGGTCGCGTCATCCCACACAAAAACAGTTGCGGTCTCGCCAGTCAGATGCCCAATCTGGTCAACAAGATCGTTCCCTGAAAAGCTCAGAGGATCATTTGTGATGATTTTGGCAACATTAGAATTGTGATCCAACTTCACGGTTGCTGATGGGAGTTCCTGCTGGAACTGTGCAGCCGCGATGCGAAGATTGATATTGTGACGTTTGTCCACCTCATCGCTCAGCGTACCCCAGAGTAACAGGTCTGCGGCCAGCACAAGAACACCGATTGTTACGACAATGGCAAATGAAACGGTTGAAGCTATTTTGGTGGTCAGGTTAATTCCGGAAAAGTGCATAAGTGCCCCGTTGCTATTCTTATTTTCCGCTGCGGGTATTTTCTGAGAATACCACTGTTAGTTTTAGGGGTATGGTGCACTTACTAATAACAAATTAAATTTTGAACTATTCCGCTCGGTAATATGCAAAAATATAATGAGAGAAAATACTTATATTATTTCCGATAGGGCACATTTCTGCGCATAAGCTGTTGCCTGAGGGGGAGAATGCGACAATCCGCGCAAGAAAAAACCCCGCCTCCAAGGGAGAGGTCGGGGCTGAGGAGAGGTCTCCACCACAACTTACGTCGCCAAACTTGCCTGAAGCTCGGCGAGCAGTTCTTCCAGTAGGCCCATACCGGCATTCCAGCCCTGGTTCATGCCGCCGATGGCTGCCTCGAAGCAGGCGATCTCGGCCTCTGTGGCGTCATGGGGAACCCATGTGAGGCGCATTTTGGTCTGGTCGCCGTCTTGATCAAAGGTAACGGTGGTCAGCAATACACGAGGCCAGTCCTGCATCATCGGGCTGGCAATCACATTCCAATCAGCGTCAGAGGTTGCATGCAGCCATACCAGTTTTGAAGGTTTTGAGACCTCTGTATATTCAACGCGTTGGAAGTTGGAATTGTCTCCCCACTTCATCTCATGAAGCCACAGGCCACCTTGTTTGACGTCCAGCTGGTGGACGATGCTTTCCACGTTGGGGCCGTACCAGCGCGAAATAAGATCCGGCTCCGTCCATGTGCGCCAAACCAGCTCGCGCGGGGCGTTAAAGGTGCGTTCCAGTACATAGGTTGGTAGTTCACTCATTCCAATTCCCTCCTCAACTCTCGGATTTCTTCAATTCCTCCAGAAGGTCATCCAGCTGATCAAAGCTGGATGACCAGAACTTGCTAAATTCTTCCAGCCATTTAACCGCCTCACGCATGGGCTCGGCTTTGAGCCGTGCCGGGCGGCGTTGCTTGTCTATAGCGCGTTCAACCAACCCTGCCCGTTCCAGAACCTTCAGATGCTTTGAGACGGCAGGTTGGCTCATGCAAAATGGCTCAGCCAGCTCGTTGACCGATGCGTCTCCATTGGCGAGCCGGGTCAGGATTGCACGGCGCGTTGGATCGGCCAGTGCTGCAAACACGGCATCAAGGTTTTCTGGTTGGGGTGTCTGGTTCACCTGTTGCATAACCGTATGGTTATATAATAATTGAAATTGGTCAAGCCCAAAGTCTTGAGAGTGTGTCAGGGCAAAAGAAAACCCCGCCGTCCTGATGGAAGGCGGGGTTTTCAAATCTTGTGATAACGCAGGAGACTAGGCCAGCTCTTCACTGCGTTTTTTGGCAGCTGCAACAGCGCGGGAAAGAAGTGGCGGCATGCCGTCTTCTTCGTTCATGAGCACATCAAGCGCCGCGGCTGTGGTACCGTTTGGTGATGTCACATTGATGCGCAGCTGGGTAGGGTCGTCGCTGGCATCTTCTGCCAGCTGTCCTGCTCCGCCAACGGTGGCTTTTGCCAGTTGCATGGCCAGCTCTTCTGGCAGGCCCTGCTCAGCACCCGCTTTGGCGAGGCACTCGATCAGGTGGAACACATAGGCAGGTCCAGAGCCGGAGACTGCAGTTACAGCATCCATCTGACTTTCGTTTTCCAGCACAACGGTCTGACCAACAGCGGCGAGCAGTTCTTGTGCCATAGCCAGATTGCTTTCCGAGCAATGACTGTTTGGAATGAGCGCGGTGATGCCGCGTCCAATAGCTGCCGGTGTGTTTGGCATGGCACGGATGATCGGGCTACCCTCACCCACCAGAGAAAGAAGTGTGGTCAGGTTTGTGCCTGCTGCAACGGAAATGAACACGGTGTTACCACCGCCTAACGCAACAACCTGAGGGGTTGCATCCCCCATCATCTGTGGTTTCACGGCCAGAATACACACTGCGGGAGCTGCTGGTAGTTGCTTGTTCAGGCTTAGTCCGTGATCTTCCAGTGAACTCAACCAGTCAGATGGATAAGGATCAATCACAGTTGTGCTGGAAGGCAGAACGCCTGCTTCCAGCCAGCCCTTCAGCATGGCTGAGCCCATCTTTCCGCAGCCAAGCAAAACGAGGCCGTTTGTGTTTATCTCTTCAATCTGACTAGGCTTCGACATCGATTAATTTCCGTAGGTCGCTAAATTCAAACGCGGGTCATCCAGTTCCAGCGGGAACTTACGCGGAACCAGACCGGATTGAAACCAGTTCACGAACGTGTAGATGGAATAGACGGGCAATCCGGTGAGTTTGCGGATGTCGTTGGCATAGGGCACCATATTGGTGCACTCTAGCACGATGGCGCCAATACCTTCGTTTTTAGTCACCAATTCTGCGGCAGCATCCAACAGATCCAGACGGGCATCTTCAAAGTTGATGGCGTCATAGTCATCCAGCACTTCGCGGGTGAAGTTGCGCAGACCATCTGTGCCTACAATCACCGTATCTTCAGGTGCGCCTGCCGCTTTCAGGTGCTCCTTGGTCAAGGTTTCTTTGGAAATGGTGATGACGCCTACACGCTTATTCTTCGGCAGAAGCTGCTGCACGCCTGGGATCTGCATCAAGGAGGATGTTGCAACGGGCACGCCAAGCGCTTCCTTCACCTCGTCCTGAATAAGGGCCAAAAAACCGCAGTTGGTGGTGATGCCGTCACAGCCTGTCCGCACCAGATCGCGGCCAGCTTCAATAAACAGGTCCACCAGTTCACGCGGATCATTGCGCACCACCTTGTTTGGGGTCGCACCGCGGACCACGCGATAATGCACTGGAAACGGCCATGTCTGGGCATTGCCGATGTCGCCGTAAATGCGCGGGAATTTGGTTTCCAGCATGAGAATGCCGACTGAGGCACCAAATACGGTCTTGCCTCCATACTCAACGGACATAATTCAAAACCTCTTCTATAAAATTGGGGGGCAAAGCAGGTTAAGTGTTGGGGACCTGCGACCTGCTTTGCTTCTGGTACTCGCGTTAATCTGCTGGAACGTAGAGCTGCGAATAGGCGATGCGTACTGCCTCTGTAGCTTCATCGCGGCGTCGTTCAATATGATGACGCATGGTGGAAACGGCTTTGTCTTCGTCCCGGTTGATCAGGGCGGTCAGCACCACACGGTGGGCCGAAAGCTGGGCTTCCTCCTGCGTAGAAACAGGTGTCTTGCCGCGCAGGTATTTCAAGTCGACAAGACGGATGTAACGCACGCGGTCATTCAGGTTTTCCAGAATGCGGACCAGCTCGTTGCTTTGAGACAGGGCGGCGATGCGCATGTGATATGCCTCATCCATGCTCAAAAGCTCCATCGGGTCTTCGCAGCTGTCGTAGTCCGGTTCAGTGGACTTCAAGAACTCCATCAGGTCCTGAAGTTCTTCATCACTGGCTCGGCGGCAAACAAGGCGGACAATCTCCGTTTCAATGGCGACACGCGCTTCATAAAGGTCGAGAATAAGCTTCGGGCTCAGGGGGCGGCAAAAGAAGCCACGGCCACTCTGGAACGTGAGGAAGCCTTCTGCCACGAGTCGATTCAACGCCTCGCGCAGCGGTGTCCGGCTTGCCCCCAACTCTGTGGATAACGCACTCTCGTTGATACGGGCATCCGGCTTAAGTTCGAAATAGGCCGCCATTTTCCGTAGTTTTTCGTAGATGCGGTCCACGTTGCTATCAGCTTTTGTCATTCCAAAATCGCTCTCAATCCTGCCGTCGCAGGCCCCAAAAATTGGCTCAGCACTTACCACGTCATAGATGAACTGTACATTCCATTTGACCTGCGCTCAATATTGAATATGGTGCTGTATACAATTTTGAGTGCAATCGATTCTGCATTCTTCGGGTTTAGTAAATTGCCTGCTTAACAGGTGGGACGGGTCTGATAGGTGACACTGTGACGAATAAGATGAATGGTGCAGAAGCCATGGTAAAAATGCTGGAGGCGCAGGGCGTCCAGCACATTTTCGGTCTTTGCGGCGATACAACACTGCCGTTTTATGACGCGATGTATAAGCTTGATCACAAGATGACCCACGTTTTGACCCGTGATGAGCGCTGCGCCACTTACATGGCCGATGCGTATTCACGAGTGACCGGACGTCCGGGTGTGTGTGAGGGGCCGTCCGGTGGTGGCGCAACCTACATTTTGCCGGGTCTGATCGAAGCCTCTGAAAGCTCTTATGCTGTGCTTGGCATTACGACAGACATTTCTGTTGGATCCTACGGCAAGTACCCACTGACCGAAGTGGATCAGGAAGCGCTGATGCGTCCGCTGACCAAGTGGAACACCGTGATCAAGCGCGCTGACCACATTCCGCGGATGGTTCGTAAAGCCTTCCGTGCCATGACAACCGGTCGCTCCGGTGCAGCTCATCTCGGCCTGCCCTACGACATTCAGTATGATGCGGTCGATGCCTCTGACATCTGGGCAGATCAGCAACTGACGTCATATCCGGCTTACCCTCAGGCCCCTGCACCAGGTGCCGCTGAAGCTGCGGTTGATGCAATCTTGTCCGCCAAAAAGCCACTGATTGTGTGCGGCGGCGGCGTTGTGATTGCCGGTGCTATGGAAGAGCTGGACCGTCTGGCCTCCCGTCTCGACATTCCGGTTGCAACATCCATCTCCGGTCAGGGCTCACTGGCGGAAACCCATCCAAACTGTGTCGGTGTAGTCGGGTCCAATGGCGGAACGGACGAGACATGGGAAGCCATGGCCTCCGCGGACCTTGTGGTGTTCATGGGGGCTCGTGCCGGTTCCACCACCACGTCCCGCTGGGAAGCGCCATCTGCCAAGACCCGTGTTGTTCACTTCGACAACGACCCGATGGTGATCGGTGCCAACTACGAAGTGGAAGTTGGCGTTGTTGGTGACCTCAAACTGTCCCTTGCGCAGGTCAACGCTGTTCTCGACAAACGCGATCAGGGCGCTGACACTTTCGGCGGTGCAGCTGCTGTTGCAGACATCAAGAAACGCAAGTTTGAGATCTTCAACAAACTGGCTCAAAGCGGTGAAGCGCCAATCCGTCCTGAACGGGTGATCGATGCGATGATGAAGGTGTTGCCGGTTGATGCCACAGTGATCTCCGATCCGGGCACCTCCTGCCCGTACTTCTCTGCTTATTACCAGCTGCCGCAGTCTGGTCGTTACTTCATCACCAACCGCGCACATGGCGCATTGGGTTACTCACTTTCTGCTGCGCTGGGTGCATGGTATGGCCGCCCAACCAGCAAAGTGGTTGCCATGATGGGTGATGGCTCCTTCGGCTTTACCTGTGGTGAGCTGGAGACTGTGTGCCGCTCCCGTGCGCCAATCACGTACATCGTGTTCTCCAACTCCAGCTACGGCTGGATTAAAGCGAGCCAGTATGCAGACACAGATGCGCGCTACTACAATGTAGACTTCAACCGCACTGATCAGGCCGCTGTTGCCGCTGCTTATGGTGTGAAGAGCTGGCGCGTTGAAAATCCTGATGATCTGGAGCGTGTGCTCAAAGAGGCAATCGAACATGACGGTCCAACACTGATTGATGTTGTGACGCAGCCTCTTGAAGAAGCAAACGCACCTGTACGCCGCTGGATGGGATAAGAGCCATGAACGCTGAACAGAAAATCACCGGGATGGATGTCTGGCACGTACAGCTGCCAGTAAATGCCCGCCGCGACCATGGCATTGGTTCTGTTGAACACGCCGTTGATATTGTCATCCTCCGCTTAACGGCGGAGGGGGGCGAAACCGGTTGGGGGGAAGCCTCGCCGTGGTCTGTCTTCACAGGTTCTGCAGAAGCCACCTTTGCGGCGCTCGACCGCTACATTCGTCCGCTTGTTGTTGGCCGCACCATTGGTGAACGCGCCACGATCATGAAGGACGCCCAAAAGGCGGTTGCTCATTGTACTGAGGCGAAAGCAGCCCTGGAAACCGCACTGCTCGACCTGCAAGGGCGAATCTCTGATTTGCCGGTCTGGGCGCTTCTGGGTGGCAAATGCCGCGATACGATCCCTCTTTCCTGTTCTATTGCTGATCCTGATTTTGATCGTGATCTGGCATTGATGGAACGTTTGAAAGAGGATGGTGTGCGCATCATCAAGCTCAAAACCGGCTTCAAAGGTCATGAGTTTGATATGATGCGTATGGAGCGCTTACGCATGAGCTATCCTGAGTTTTCCATTCGTGTGGACTACAATCAGGGTCTGCACCACGATAGTGCCCTTGCGTGCGTTCGCGACATCGCGAGTTTTCAACCAGATTTTATCGAACAGCCCGTTGCGCATAACCTTCGGGAACTTATGGCAACTATCCGAAATTCCATCGATGTGCCGCTTCTTGCGGACGAAAGCATCTTTGGGCCAGAGGATATGCTGACCGCGATTAACATGGGGATAGCTGACGGTGTTTCAGTCAAAATAATGAAGAGTGGAGGCTTGACTCGGGCCCAAACTGTAGCCCGCATGGCCGCAACCGCTGGTATGAGTGCTTATGGCGGCGACATGTTTGAATCCGGCCTCGCCCACCTTGCCGGAACGCATATGATTGCTGCAACGCCAGAAATCACTTTAGCTTGTGAGTTTTATCAGGCAAAATACTTCCTAGTAGAAGACCTTATGGAAACGCCATTTGAAACCAGAGGCGGCGATGTGATCGTTCCGCAAACGGCAGGCTTGGGAGGCCGGCCGGATCTGGAGAAAGTTGAGCACTATGCGATTTCCAAGAGTGCGGTGCTGGGGGCTGCATGAATAAAAATAATGTCGTCGTCATCGGTGCAGGGATCGTTGGTGTATCAGCAGCTTTATGGTTGAAGCGTGAGGGTCATGATGTGACCCTCATCGACAAGGGTGAGCCCGGCATGGGCGCATCCTTTGGCAATGCGTGTGTTCTGGCCAGCTGCTCCGTGGCGCCAGTCACAGCGCCGGGTCTGATCCTGAAAGGCTCAAAGCTTCTGCTGGATCCAAACTTTCCGCTGTTCCTGCGTTGGAGCTACCTGCCGAAGCTGGCTGGCTGGCTGGCACGTTATCTGTCGCACGCAACGGATAAGGAAACCCGCCGCATTGCGCAGGGGCTGACGCCGATTGTTGGTGACAGTGTGGACCAACACCATGCATTGGTGGACGGAACCAGCGCTGCTAAGTGGCTTCAGGAAAGCACCTACAGCTTTGCCTACAACGACAGAGCCGCCTTTGAAGCAGACGCATACACCTGGGAACTGCGTCGCAAAGCTGGGTTTGTGCCGGAATTGATTGAAGGTGACGCCGTTCACGAGATGGAACCAATCCTTGCCAGGAACATCAAACTGCTGGCGTTGATGCGTGATCACGGGTTCATTCAGGATCCGGGTGCATATGTTCAGGATCTGGTGCAGATTTTCAAAGAGATGGGCGGCACGTTTGTGCAGGCCGAAGTGAAGGATTTCGATCTGTCGGGCGGCTCAATTTCAGCCGTCATGACTGACAGAGGACGTTTTGAGTGTGATCGTGCCGTTCTGGCAACGGGCGTCTGGTCCAAGCCTTTGATGAATAAGCTTGGCATCAACGTGCCGCTGGAAGCCGAGCGCGGTTACCACATTTTATTCAAGAACCCGAGCGAGCAGCCGAGCCAACCAATCATGGTCGCCTCCGGCAAGTTCGTGGCAACGCCAATGGCACAGGGATTGCGCTGTGCGGGTGTTGTTGAGTTTGGCGGGCTGGAAGCTGGTGCTTCCAAGGCTCCTCTGGCTCTATTACGGAAAAAGGTTCGCGAGAGCTTCCCGCATCTGGAAGCATCAAGCGAAGAAGAATGGTTGGGCTTCCGCCCTGCGCCATCGGACAGTCTCCCCCTCATCGGTGAAGTGGGCAAAAGCGGTGTTTATGCAGCGTTTGGGCACCACCACATCGGCCTGACGGGCGGTCCAAAAACCGGGCGGCTGGTCTCTGATCTGATCAGCGGTAAACGCCCCAATAACGATATAAGCCCTTACGATCCGCAAAGATTTAATTGAGGGCATCACTAATTTTCTTGGAGGAGAGAACATATGAAGAAGTCTAGTCTACTGGTTACCTTGAGTGTTTCCGCTATGGCGTTGGGGGCAACTGCTGCTTCTGCGGAAAAGTGGGACCTGCCAATGGCGTACTCAGGGTCCAATTTCCATTCTGTAACGGGTGCAGAATTTGCAGCTTGTATTACGTCTGGCACTGGTGGTGAAATCGAAGTAACCACTCACCCGGGCGGCTCCCTGTTCAAGGGTGGCGACATCAAGCGCGCAGTTCAGACCGGTCAGGTGCCAATCGGTGAGCGTCTGCTTTCCGGTCATCAGAACGAAAATGCCTTGTTCGGTGTGGATTCCGTTCCATTCCTCGCGACATCTTTTGATGATGCGGCAAAGCTATGGACTGCTGCAAAGCCAGCGCTTGAAAAGGTTCTTGGCGAGCAAAACCTGACCCTGCTGTATTCCGTGCCATGGCCTCCTCAGGGTCTGTACTTCAAAAATGCTGTCAACTCTGTTGCTGACATGGAAGGCATCAAGTTTCGCTCTTACAACACCGCAACTGCGCGTCTTGCTGAGCTGACAGGCATGCTGCCAGTTTCCATTGAAGCAGCTGAAATCTCTCAGGCGTTTGCAACCGGTGTTGCTGACTCCATGGTCTCCTCCGGTGCAACTGGTTACGATCGTAAAGTTTGGGAAAGTCTCAACTACTTCTACGAAGTGGATGCATGGCTGCCACGCAACTACATGCTCGTCAACTCTGATGTGTGGTCTGGTGTTTCTGAAAAGAACAAAGGCATCATTCAGGGCTGCGCGGCAACGGCAGAAGCAGCTGGCCTCAAGCGTTCTATCGACTACACAAACTTCACCCTTGATGGCCTGCGTGAAGGCGGCATGAAGGTTGAAAAGGGTAGCGACCAGATGAAAGCTGACCTGCAGGAAATTGGTGCAACCATGACTGCAGAATGGCTTGAAGCTGCTGGTGACGATGGCAAGGCTGTTGTCAGCACCTTCAAAGCAATGAAATAAGCACGCAAAAGCCGGAGAACCTTTTGGAACTCCGGCTTTTCTTTTTTCGAGGGGGAGAACAATGAAGCTGACACGCGCACTGCGCTTAGGGCTGGATGGGATCTACAAGACAGCTGGAGTTCTTTCCGCGCTTTGTCTGATTGCCATCCTCGGACTGATTGTCGTGCAGATGCTGGCACGTTGGACGGGAGAGGTCTTTCCGGGCGCCGCAGAATATGCAGGCTATGCCATGGCCGCCGCCAGTTTCCTTGCATTTGCCAATGCCTTGAACAAGGGCATCCATATTCGCGTATCCATCCTGCACCAAATGCTGGGCAAGACAGCACAGCGCATTCTGGAAATCTGGTGTTTTGCCATTGGCTCCGCCACGATCTGGTACTTCGTGTACTACGCCTACCGTTTCGTTTACTGGTCCCACAAGTTCAATGACATCAGTCAGGGACAAGACCGCACACCGCTTTGGATCCCACAGGGCTTTATGTTCCTTGGTGCCTTGATCCTTGCGATTGCTCTCACAGACCACCTCCTTCAACTCATATTCACTGGCAAGCACCGTATTGCGCCTGAACTTGAAGAAGCAGTTGCCGGAGAATAAGAGCAATGGAAAATATAAGCATTATCATTCTGTTCCTGTTTGTCATGTTCACCTTGCTTGGCACCGGCGTCTGGGTCGGTCTGGCACTTATGGGTGTGGCATGGGTTGGCATGGAACTGTTCACCACCCGCCCTGTTGGCGACGTGATGTTGACGACCATTTGGTCGGCATCCTCCTCCTGGACACTGACGGCGCTGCCGCTGTTCATCTGGATGGGTGAAATCCTGTATCGAACCCGATTATCGGAAGATATGTTCCGCGGCCTTGCCCCCTGGATGGCCCGCCTTCCAGGTGGTCTGGTTCACACCAACATTGTTGGCTGTACCGTCTTTGCGGCAGTTTCCGGTTCGTCTGCTGCGACACTGACCACCGTTGGCAAGATGTCTATCCCCGAGCTGCGTAAGCGTGATTATCCGGAAAAGATGATCATTGGCACGCTGGCTGGTGCAGCAACGCTGGGTCTGATGATCCCGCCGTCCCTGACGCTGATCGTTTATGGCGTGACCATTAACGAGAGTATCTCCAAGCTGTTCTTTGCAGGCATTATGCCGGGTATCGTGCTGGCTGGCATGTTCATGGCCTATGTGGCGATCACCTCTAAAGTCTCTTCCAAATGGGATCCGAAAGCGGAACCTGAGATGAGCTTTGCTGAGAAGGTGAAGAACACCCGCTTCCTGCTGCCTGTGATCCTGCTGATCCTCGTTGTGATTGGCTCCATGTATCTGGGCTACGCAACGGCGACAGAAGCTGCAGCCTTTGGTGTGATTGGAAGTCTGATCCTCGCAGCTTCTCAGGGCTCGCTGTCCTGGAAAAGCTTCACAAGCAGTTTGATGGGGGCGACCTATACCTCCTCCATGATTGCACTGATCCTTGCCGGTGCTGCGTTCCTGTCTCTATCCATGGGCTTTACAGGTCTGCCGCGCGGTCTGGCTGACATGATCGCAACGCTGGAGCTCAGCCGCTTTGAGCTGCTGATGGTGCTGCTGGTGTTCTACGTGATCCTCGGCATGTTCCTGGATGGCATTTCTTCTGTGGTGCTGACCATGGCTGTGGTGGAGCCAATGATCCGTCAGGCGGGCATTGACCTGATCTGGTTTGGTATCTTCATCGTGGTGGTGGTTGAGATGGCGCAGATCACGCCGCCGATCGGGTTTAATCTGTTCGTGCTGCAAGGCATGACCAACTATCAGATGGGCTTCATTGCGCGGGCAGCGTTCCCGATGTTCCTGATCATGGTCGCGATGGTCTTTGTCCTGATCGCGTTCCCTGAGATCGCCACATGGCTGCCTGAGAACATCCGCAGCAGGCCCGGAGGTTAGCGCCTCTGAACCACCTGCCGTAAATGCCGATCTCTTGATGCCTCGATCTACGAAAGTAGGTCGGGGTATTTACTTAGAGTAAGCAATCTGAGGTTCATCAGCTTAGTTTGATTAAACCATTAAGTGCGCACAGACGCTGGATTCCTCATTTCTAAATTTCCGGATTTGTCCTCTTCAACTGACACTATTATCCACTTTGATTGCCCTGATTTGCCGTTGTGTGGTCACTTTTAAGGTAAATATATGACCTAAACGGCACCTTGGTGATATATTTTCACTAAAAAATGAGTGTCACCCTCATATTTTTTGTGTTGACACACGTATGAGTGTGACATGCATCACGTCATGTGAGGTAACTTACTCAAACGTAAGGTACTTTTTATCGATAAATTTTTATGTAAGATAAATTTAATATACCCTAAGTATAAAAATACTGATATTTCAATAATACCTAGAGTTGTATTTGCACTAAACATTTGGATAACATTTATTCTAGATCTAAAAGTATAAAATTGTTCGCCACATTTCCGCCCCAATTGCGGCCAAATATTGAACTCAGATCAGGTCACCTCCCAAAACGGGGATGTGTAACTGGCGGATTGCATCGTATCTGTAATGTGTACTCAAAGTGGTATGATGAGATTAATGCAAGTTATGCATAGGGGATTTGATTAGGACTTCAGGTAACTGAAGTTGGTTGGGTGACACTAAACGTTACTCAAAACGTTTGTCGCTATGAGGCATGCTCATTGTGAGCATTTAGCGAAGCTGGGAGGCTAGGCTATGACATATATTCGTAGTGTAGACTTGCATTCTGAATGCGGCATTAGCAGTGTTCGGGTGCGTCCAGGGACTTCTTCGAAATAGAGAACCGACTTGGATTGGGACCCTTTGAAGCCAACACGTTACGTGTAGCCATCTGAAGGACCTCCTGCCAGCGGTATCACACCAACAATTTAACATCACTGTACCTCGGAGTGCGCTTCGGGAGCGGTGAAACTTATCTAACTTTTGTCTGAAAGGGATAAAGACATGGGCTGGTGGAATCCATTCAAAGCAATCGCAAACGTCGTAACCAAAGCTGTTAGCGCAGTGATTGAAACCGTCTCCGATGCATTTGGTCAGCATGAGCTTGGTCAGAAGATCGCAGGCGTATTTGAAGCTGTTGTCGACACTGTTGTTGACGTTGTCGTGGACATAGCCGTGGGGGTTGCAACATCAAACCCAGTTACGGCCGTTGTCAGCGTCATCACCAACATCGCTGAAGGGGTAAAGGACGTTTATGACGCTCTCAACCCTGCATCTGAAACTGTAGAAGTTGCTGCAGCAGATGCACCAGTGCTGGAAGGCAATGCAGACTACGGTTCTGATGACATGTTGATGTAATCAGAACGGTTCGGGCGCCACGAGCTTGGGTGTGGCGCCCGAACCAACCCAGCATAAAAACAACAAGCTGGAGGGTATTTTGGGTAAGCCGTTACAAGAGCACACATCCTACATTTCCAACGCCTTTCGCAAACTCTATCGGGCGTTTTGGGGCATTGGTGGCATCAGCATGTTAATCAACCTGCTTATGCTGACTGGCCCTTTGTTCATGCTGCAGATCTATGATCGCGTCTTGTCCAGCAGCTCTGTGCCAACGCTTGTTGTTCTCAGCCTGTTTGTGGCTGTGCTTTATATCTTCTACGGAATTCTGGATGGTCTGCGGAACCGACTGTTGCTGCGTGTTGGTCAACACGTGGATGAGCAGCTCACCGGTCTGGCCTTTGAAACTTCGACCCGCGTCCCGTTGGTTATGGGCGCTGAGGGCGAACGCTCCAGACCTGTCAGCGATCTGGACTCCATCCGGCAGTTCCTGTCCGGCTCCGGTCCTTCCGCGATCTTCGATATGCCATGGATGCCGCTCTATTTGGGCATCGTGTTTCTGTTTCACCCGCTTTTGGGCACCACGGCTCTCATTGGTGCGTTGTTCATCTGTGCCTTGATTGCGCTGAACGAGTTGTCCTCTCGTCGCCCGGCTGCAAACACAGCTGTTGAAGCCAACAAGCGGACTACATTGATTGAAGCGTGCCGCCGCAATGCCGAGAGCATTGAGGCCATGGGCATGATTGACCACTTGCGTGATCGTTGGGAGGACAACAATGATGTCTTCCTTGGTCGCCAGCGGGCAGCCTCTGATCGCTCCAACATCTTCACCACCATGATCAAGACCCTGCGGTTCATGCTGCAGTCCGGTATTCTTGCCCTTGGGGCGTGGCTGGTTATTCAGCAGGAAGTCTCTGCAGGCGTGATGATCGCGTCCTCCATTATGACGGCCCGTGCACTGGCTCCGGTTGAGATGGCAATCGTCAACTGGCGTGGATTTGTGGCCGCCAGAGTTGGCATTTCGCGGCTTCAGGAAATCTTCGCCTCACAGGCAAAGCCAAAAGAGCGGGTGTCCATTCCGTTCCCGCAGGAGTCGGTTGTTGTTGAAGGCTTGTCCTGTGGACCAATCGCAGCCAGAGAAGCCTTCGTCAAAAACGTTTCTCTGGAACTGAAAGCAGGCGATGGTCTGGGTATCATCGGGCATTCGGGGTCTGGCAAGTCAACGCTGACGAGAGCGATGGTTGGCATTACCAATCCTCTGAAAGGCTCGATCCGTTTTGATGGCGCTGAGCTGGACCAGTGGAGCGCGATGGATCGTGGTGATTTCATCGGCTATCTGCCACAGGACATTCAGCTCTTTGATGGCACCATCGCCGAGAACATCCAGCGTTTCAAGCCGGATGAAGACAGCGACAAGCTGATTGAAGCCGCCCGCATGGCCAACGTGCACGACCTGATCGTGAGCTTGCCGGAAGGCTACAACACTGTCATCGGCGCAACTGGCAACGGTCTTTCTGGTGGTCAGCGTCAGCGGATTGCACTGGCGCGTGCGCTTTATGGCAACCCGTTCCTGATCGTGCTGGATGAGCCAAACTCCAATCTAGATGCGCAAGGCGAAGCAGCGCTGACCAACGCTATCCACGATATGCGTGAGCGTGGCTCCATCGTCATCGTGGTGGCACACCGTCCGGCAGCGACATCAGCAGTCGATCAGATCCTTGTGATGAATGAGGGTGAAGCGGAAGCCATTGGTGCAAAAGACAAGATCATGAAGCAGGTGATAGCTCCGCTTCGCAAGCCGCAGGAGGTGGTGTTAAATGGCTAGAAATACCGACAATTCCTACGATATCGGCGGAAGCATCACCCGTCACCTCAAATGGGGCGGCGCTCTGGCGGCACTCCTCATCTTCGGTGCAGGCACCTGGACAGTTGTGACGGAAATTTCCGGCGCGGTTGTTGCTCCGGCAACCATCGTTGTTGAAACCAGCACCAAGAGCGTGCAGCACCGCGATGGCGGCATCGTCAACCAGATCCTCGTCAAGAACGGCGATCCGGTGAAGGCCGGAGAACTTGTCCTGCGGTTGGATGATACTCTCACCCGCTCCAATCTGGCTGTGCTGACCAATCAGCTGGATGAGCTTTATGCGCAGGAATCCCGGCTGACCTCCGAGATACAGGGCCGCACTGAGATTACGTTCAAGCAACGGGCGAAATCTCCTTTGCACCGTGCGCATCTGATGATGATTGAAGAAACCCAGCGCAACATGATGGAAGCGCGGCAGAAAAATCACCTGAGCAAGAAAGAGCAGCTGGAAACCCAGATCGGCCAGTTTGAAAAGCAGATCGACGGCCTAGAACTGCAGCGGGATGCAAAACAGAACGAAGTGGACCTGATCAACACCGAACTGGGTGGCTTGGAATCTTTGCGTAAAAAGAAACTGGTGACCGAGTCCCGTGTCATGGCGTTCCAGCGTGAGCGTAGCTCTCTGGAAGGTGAGCTTGGCGGCATCATTGCCCAGATCGCCCGCTCTGGAGAAGCGATCAGCGAACGCCGGGTCATGATCATACAATCAGATGAGGAACTACGGTCCAACAATCTGGAACAACTGCAACAAACCCGCGCCCAGATTTCTGAGCTCGAAGAACGACGCATTGCAGCGCAGGACGAGCTGCGCCGGACGGAAATCCGAGCACCTCAAAACGGCAAGGTGTTTGATCTGGCCATTCACACCATCGGCGGCGTCATCATGGGCGGCGAAGTGGTGATGAAGATCGTGCCGGAAGAAGACCAGCTCATCGTGGAAGCTAAAGTGCAGCCGGTGGATGTGGATCAGATCAATCCCAATCAGGAAGCAACCATTCGCCTGCCCGCGTTTGACAAGCGCACCACACCGGAACTCAAGGCGCGGCTGAAAACCATCTCGCCCGATCTGGTGCAGGACCCGCGCACAGGCAGCACCTATTATCTGGCTGAGCTGGCCATTCCTGAAGAGGAACTGGAGCGTTTGGACGGCAAATCCCTCATTCCGGGCATGCCGGTTGAGGCGTTTATCAAGACAGAAGACCGGTCTGTTCTGTCCTATCTGATCAAACCAATGATGGACCAGATCGCACATGCGATGAGAGAGACTTGATGCTCCTGGGGCTGATCCAGGCATATCTCTGAAAGATGGGTTTTCAGGCAAAGATATACCCAAAAGCCATAGCCCCAGTGTGTTGTGAGAAGTTGAAGCAATGGCCGCTCCTGTTGCTTCAGCAACCTCCTCCCGAGAGCCCGGAACCCTAATTCCGGGTATGTGAAGGCCCGTGTGGTGCTATGCCGCCGCCCTGTGCGAGTACTGCACGGGCTCTTTCCCTCGCAAACTCTTGACGAAATCTCTATCCTGGAAATTTCTATTTGCTGATATATGAATAGACTTCAGGACGGTGGTGCTTTGGGTCTTATTTCGATCCCAAGGCTCACTGAGGTTGATCATTGTTTGAAATCCGGGCGGACGGGCAACATATTGACGAGTATAGCAAAACAAGGGCTGGTAAGCCGCGCAATTCAGGTTCCTCCATCCATCACGCGAGAGCTGGCAAATACTGCCATGAGCGTGGAGGGTCTTATTCCTTTGTGGTTTGGGGAACCAAACATCCCTACCCCCAAATTCATTTGTGATGAGGCGGCACGGTCTTTGTCCGCGGGAGAAACGTTTTACGCAGAAGGCCTCGGACGGCCTTATTTGCGAGAGGCGATCTCAGGCTATATGAGTGAGCTTTACAACAAGCCTATCGGCGTGGATCGTGTTGCGGTCACAGTCTCCGGCGGCAACGCGCTCAATCTGGCCTTTCAGTGTGTGCTGGAAGAAGGTGATACGGTTGTCACGCTGACGCCCGCTTTCCCAAACCTGCTCTCCATTCCCAAACTGCAAGGTGCCCGCACGGTCACCCACTCCCTTGAGGTCAAGGACGGCAAGTGGTCACTGGATGTGGAGGGGTTTTTGGAAACCGCCAGGGGCGCAAAGGTGGTGTTGCTCAACTCACCGTCCAACCCGACGGGCTTTATGCTGACCAAACATGAGATTGCGCGAATTATGGAAGTTCTGCGCGAACGTGGTACATGGCTGATCTCTGATGAGGTTTATGCCCGTACAGTTTATTCCGGCAAGGCAGCACCGTCGTTTCTTGAGGTGTCCGAGCCGGAAGATCGCCTGATCGTGGTGAATTCCTTTTCCAAATCGTGGGCCATGACTGGCTGGCGTTTAGGCTGGCTCACCTTGCCGCCAAGCCTGACGCCTGTTGTCGAAAAGATCGCCGAGTTCTCCATCGCCAGTGCCCCGCCGTTCTCTCAACGCGCAGCTGTGGTTGCACTTCAGCAGGGCGAGGAGTTTGTTGCGCAAATGGCAAAGAACTACCAGCACGCACGCGATCTGGTGTGCTCGCGCCTGCTCGCCCATGAGGGTGTGACCTGTCCGGTGCCAGAAAGTGCATTTTATGCTTATTTCAAGGTGGAGGGCGTGACGGATTCCATCGCTTATGCCCGCATGCTGATTGAACGGGCCAAGGTGGGGCTCGCGCCGGGAGATGCGTTCCTTGTTGGAGAGCCGGGTTGGTTCCGCCTGTGCTTTGCGCAAACGGATGAGCAGCTCAACGAAGCCATGGCGCGGCTGTCACCATTCCTTGCCAATGCGCGGGAAACAGTGTGACCCTGTAAGTTAGAACCAGTGATAGGAGGGCAATGTCCCTCCTATTGTATGGAGAATAAGCGGCTCGATTTTCTCAAAGAGCTTCTCATTGTTGGAAAGTACCACAATCCCCATATCCTCCTGCGGATAGCCAACTGTGTAAGAGCGATAACCCGGATTGCTGCCCCAGTGCCAGATGGAGCTGTTTGGCTTGGTCGCCTGAAGCCCCCACCCCATTGACCAGCCGATCTTGCCTGTCACAGTTTTGTGGGTTTGCAACATCCGCTCTTTCAGCTCGGGCTCTGCGGCCTCATCCATCATAGCAACCAGAAAGCGGGCGTAATCTCCAGCGGTGGTGTGCAGGCTCCATGCCGCATTGCCGATGGCGGGTTTCCGCTTGTCTTTTATCCGGTCCCCCTCTGCATTATACCCAAAACGGATGCGGTAATCGTAAGCCCGCTGCCAGAGATAGCTGGTGGATGACATGCCAAGCGGCTCAAACACATGAATGCGCGCCAGCGTCTCAAGGTTCAGCCCCGTTCGTCGTTCCAGCACCTGCTGCAACAAGGCATAGCCGGAACCGGAATAGGTAAACTCCGTGCCCGGATCAAACCGCAGTTTCAGCGGATCTTTCTCATCAAAGTTGGCAAGGCCGGAGGTATGAGAGAGCAGCATACGAGCGGTGATGCGCTTCAATCGTGGGTCAGAGCCTTCAAACAGATCCGGGGCGTACTGGTAGAGCGGGCGTTCCAGCGAGAGGATATCTAAATCCACCAGTTTTAGCGTCAGATAGGCAAAGACGGGCTTGCCGAGGGAGGCAACCTCAAAAATCGGTTCTTGTGCTCCAACCACAGTTTTGCCTCTGCTGGATTTGTCGTAGAGACGGATAAACTCCACCTTTCCCTCACGAACCACCGCCACACTCAGGCTTGCATCCGGATTGCCGCGCTGGATGCCTTTGGCATGCTCGTCCAACTTTGCAATCATATCTGCTTGTGGGGCTGATTTTTGGAGGGGCGTGGACTCATTGCAGCCACTGAGCGCCAGAAGTCCTGCCAAAACTGTTAGTGTCCGTAGATGCATCAAGAAGCCGTCTTAAAATCAGGTGGTGCCAAGGTGTTTATGCAAATCGCCGGGGCATCGCTCCGGTTACCCTGAGAGCATACGCCTAAGAAGATGAAGGAGAGATTGGTCTGCGCAGTTAATTTTGGCCAAACCTGTAAGCAAACAAAATGGCGCCAATGCGTCAGGTTGTGGCTTCCGGTTCTTGCACGGGGACTTTCGCACTAATCATCTGCTGGCTTTTCCGGTGCCGGTGTTTTTGAGGCTGGTGGTCTTTGTCTTGGTGTGTGGCCTTTGAAGGCCCAAAGAGACATGACAGCGGCACCCGCCAAAACCAGTGCGCTGAAGAAAAAACCATCTGCAAGTGCTCGGCTACTGATTGCTTTGAGGATGTAAAGCGACTGCGGCCAGCGCTCGTGCAGCAAGGCGGCAGCGGCGGGTTGATCACCCATGAACTTGTAGAGCAGCAACTGCAGCAGTTCGCGGTCTTTGTCATTGGGCTCCATCAGCTCAGCTGCAGCGGAAATCATCGTCTTTTCCCGCCAATTGATAAGAGCCCCCACACAGGCAATGCCAAAAACGCCCCCCACCTGCCGGCAGGTTTGCAGCAAGGCCGTGGCGCGGGCACGGGCGAGTAGAGAAACGTGGGAGAGAGCTTCTGTAGAAACGGAGCTGATGAGAAACCCTAGTCCGGCCCCCATCAGCATCATTCCGGGAAACAGCATCCAGAGATTGTTGTAGTGGATCACCAGAGCCTGCATCAAGAAACCAGCCCCCATGGCCAGACTGCCGCAAACCGCAAGATTGCGGAAATTGATTTTGCCCACCAGACGCCCCCCGAACTGAGCGCAGATGATGATTGTCAGCACCACGGGCAACATGGAAAGGCCTGCTTGAAAGGGCGTCAGGCTCAAGACGTTTTGTAGGAAAACGGCGCCGAACACCACTTGTGCCAACAAGCCAAAGGGAATGCAGAAGAGCAGTAGACAGCACCCCAGATAGACCTTGTTTTCAAAGAGGGAGAACTGGATGAATGGCTGCGCGACACGGTGCCTGCGGGCAAACAGCAGATAACAAATCAGAGCTATGAACCCAAGCGAGACGACCCCTTCCCCCAGTGTGAGGCGATAATCGCCCATGCGTTGAACTGCAACAGTGAACACCAGCAATGCCATGACAAAAAGAGCTGCACCCAGAAAGTCAAAATTACCGGTTTCTCTGGAGGTTTTGCCCTTGCCGATGGCAAAGGCCATGATCAGGACGGCAGCTCCAATGGGTACGTTGAGCAAGAACACCAGCCGCCATGAGAACAGTTGCACCAGCGTGCCGCCCACCAGTGGCCCTGCTGCCATAAAGACCAGGCCTGCGCCGACATAATGTGCCAGAGCCTTGCCCCTTTCATCCGCCGGATAAGAGGAAAACACGAGAGCCGTTGCCGCAGGCTGCATCAATGCGGCGCCGAGCCCCTGAAACACGCGGGAGGTTATGAATATGTCGCCCGTCGGGGCGTAGGCACAGGCGAGCGAGGCGGCTGTGAACAGTGCCACACCGATGCGAAGGGAGGTGAAGTAGCCGAATTTATCGCCCAGCCAGCCACCACACATCAACATAGAGGCCAGTGCGATCAGATAGGCGTTGACCGCCCATTGCAGGTGCACCGGACCAAAGGCATAGGTTCGCTGAAGGGATGGCAGAATAATGCCCAGCACAGTCTGATCGATCATGACCAGAGCGAGTGCCCCGATCATATTCAACAAAACCAGATGTTTGCGGGCCATGCTTGCCTCCACTCGTTTACGGTTCAGGCACGGTTTTCAATTTGAGCCATGAAGCCCATCAGCGCTTCTATGCATTGCGGTTCATCCAATAAGGGGCAGTGCCCGCGATTGGGAATATCCACCGATTGCATGTAAGGGGCCATGTTCTTCATGGAGCGGATGGTAACGGCAGTGGTGACATCCGACAGCTCACCGCGAATAGACAGGACAGGCAGCTCAAGGTCGGCGGCGCGCTGGTGAGCCTGCCACAGGTCACGGAAGCCCTCTTTGTTCTCGCAGAGTGCCACGCCGAGATTGTCGTCGTAGCGATGGTGCCATTTGCCGTTTTTGCGACCATACATGGACAGCGCCATGCGCTCCCACTGGTCCTCCGGTAAGTTTATAAATTGGTTGCCTACGTGCTCTTTGATGGTGCTGACCACCGCACTCAGCTCTTCTTCGTCCTCCAGCTGTCCGGCATACCCAAAAATGCGCGACATGCCAGCAAACTCGATTGTGGCGCCAAGGTCATTGAGCACTGTGCCAGCCAGCATATCCGGGTGGTCCTCCACCATCAGCATAGCAAGCAAAGCGCCAAGGGAGGACCCGAGCAGCACCACGGGCGGTTCTCCGGTGAACTTCCAGAACTCGTAGATATCGCGGAGGTAAACGGTGGTGTTGTAGTTGCTGTAATCCGGGTCATACTCCGATAAATCCCGCCCACGCAGGCTCAATGCGTAGATCTTGTAGGTTTCGCTCAGCTGGACGGCCATAGGGTCCAGATCGCGCGCACAGCGGGTCAGGCCCGGTAAAGCGATGATAGCGGGTTTTCGGGTGGTGCCGTTGCCATACACACGGTAATTGAGCTTGATGCCGTCGGACGCCTTGAACCATTTGTTCTCATAGGCGCCGCTGTCATATTTGCTTTCGTCAATCTCACTCATTGGCACCTCTTTTCGTCCGGGTGCGGTTTGTGCTCTGAATGGGTGTTGTCGGTCATATGGCCTTCGTACGTCGCCGCTATGATGGCCTCAATACGGTCGGCGTAATTGATCAACGCCTGATCCGCAGCCAGATATCCGGTCTTGATGCGCTCGTTGATGCTCTTGGGTTCAAAATCCACCACACCGGTCAGTGCATTGTGCTCAGCCTTTACGGTGATGATGTGGGAGATCGCACGCATTTTCATGAGCGAACGGTAGTGATCACAGTCTCTGATGGGAGAATCCTGAGGCACCAGTTTGTCCAGATCGTAGAGCATATGCGAGTAATGCTGAGCGCACTTGTCGCCGTCCAGCATGAGCCAGAACTTGTCCTCAAACATGAGCTCCGTCATGCGGTAGACCGCTTCTTCTACTGTGGTGGGAATGATGCCTTCCGGACAGAACAGCTCGATCAGGAAGATTGGCATATGAGAGACCTGGTAGTCATCCAGAATGCGCAGAAGTGAACGGATCGGCGTGTTGTCGTAAAGTCCGCCATCCCAGTAATAGTGACCGTCCAGCTCAATCGGTGGGAAGCCCGGAGGCAGAGATCCACTAGCCATGATGTGTTTGGAGGTGAGGTAGTGATCCCGGTTGGAGAACCGCTCAATCTGCCCTGTTGCCACGTTGGTTGCTGTGATCACCAGCCGTGGTGCCTCCTCGCTGTTGAGGCGCTCAAAGTCGATAAACTTTTCCATGGTCTCAAGCGCAGGGGTGATGTCGTAGATGCTGGGGCGATTTTCACTCATGAAAGACGGCGGGTGCAGCTTGAAAAAGCGAGGATGGCCCATGCTGGCACGCAGCAGCTTCTGGCTGGAATGCCATATGAAGCCGGGCGCGTGGCTCAGATGCTCCCACAGGGCGTGGAGGGTCTCGATAGGGTCGCCGAGTTTTGGGGCCGCAATGACAGCCGCATTCAACGCACCAATGGAGGTGCCAGTGATGATTTCCGGCTCGAAGCCTGCCTGATAAATGCGGGTGAGCGCACCGACCTCATAGGCTCCAAGTGCTCCACCGCCTTGCATGACAAGGCCAACTCCTTGTGTCATCTACCGTCCTTCCGACAGGGTTTCCTGCATTCCCCCGGCGCACTCCAGCTGTTAGAGAAAGATCTCTTTCTCACCCAAACCAGAGAACAGACGTGATGATGAGCGGCCCGAAAAAGCCCACCTCACGGATGAAGCTTAGGCGCGAACCTCCAAAGAAAACATAAAGCCTTTCAGAAAAACGTGCTTTTGAAAGGTGAGAGAAATCACTCAGGCGCAAGCCTTCGCTGACACTATGGCTCATTACAATTTCTGCCTCGATGCAATGAAGTCATAACTCAATGAAAAACAAACTATTATATAGCTTCGCACAGAAGCTGAAGAACCTGCGGAACGTAGCGGTGCTCGCTATGGTTGGATTTACACTGGCAGCGTGCCAAACAACCATTACGGCTAAAGACATTGAAGCAGCGCGCGTAAATGTTACAAAGGTGACCGTGACGGGCGATTGGAAATATGAAGGGCTGAACAATGTTCTGGGCGTGGACTACGATAAAGACATAATCGTTAAGGTCACAAAGAAGGCCTTAAAGAACAAGTTGAAAGACCTGCATGGTCCGAGACGGGTCAACGTTGACGTCAAAATTCAGAGCTTCTTCATTTCAAATATGGGTTATGACATCCTCTTCGGGACAGGTGCATCCTCCATGTCGGGCATGGTGACGGTTATTGATGCGCGGACAAAAGAAGTCATTGTCAAAGACGCAAGGATTGGCACAGCAGTCGCAAACCACGAAGTGTTTGCTGAACAGGTTGTGGCGAAGGTTTTGCGGGCGACAAAAAAGCCCTGACGACATTATCAGGCTGCCGTTGCTCTCTGCAGCGGCATGCTGCTGTTAAATTGCGAGTTCCGGGCTTACACTTCGTTGAGCCTGAGCTGATAAAGCGATGAGAGTGGGGCTCTGTCTGGGGCCTCGTTCTTTAGGAGCTTCGGATGTCTAACAGCTCTTTGCCTCCAGTCCTGCTTTTGACCGGCACCAACGCTGCGGCCTGGGCGATGGATAATGTCCGTATGTCCTTCGAGGCTTCCGGGTATGTCTGTCACAGCCTCACCTATCGGCATCATGACCTGCCACCCGGACCGGAACGCGATGCCAAGCTTGTCGGGGTGAGTATCGCGGATTATGTAGAGGATGCCCGGCAAGCAATTGAAGAGATTGGCGAGGCGCCGGTTGTTGTCGGGCACTCGATCGGCGGGGTTATCGCGCAGCTTTTGGCAGCCGAGGGCGCCATAAAAGCAGGGGTTCTTCTCAACAGCAGCATTGTGAACGGCATTTTGCCGACGACGGACGGGGAGCGCGAACTTGGCAAGCTGCTCATTTCGGCTGGTGCATTTTGGGAGCATGCCCTGGAGCAGGATCTCGAGCTTCTGACGACGTATGGGTTCAACACGCTGCCGCCCAGTTTACAACGGAACATCCATGCGCGTCTCTGCTCCGAATCCGGGCGGGTGCTTTTTGAGTTTGTTTTCTGGATGTATGACGTCCGCCAAACCACGTTTGTTGACCCGAACAAGGTCTCTTGCCCTTTGCTCTTCGTTTCAGGAACCGAGGACAAAGCTGTGACGCCAAGCACCGCGCGATTGATGGCGGAGCGTTACGAAAACTCGGATTTCCTCGCGGTCAACGGGGCCTGCCACTACATCCAGTTTGAGGACCAGTGGCCAGAGATCGCCGCCAAGGCGCTCGACTGGTTGAGGCCGAAACTGTGAGTGGACTGCTCGTTTCAGTTGAGCCATATGCAAGAGGATAGCTAAACCGACGAGCTTTCTATGTGCTGGTGGGCTCGCTGTCGTCGCCCATCATCATTTTCCAGATGGCTTTGATGGCCAGTTCCGGGTCAAACCAGCTCACAAAGCGGGTATCTACGGGTTGGCCATTGCGGATCGTCATGGCGGGGCGGATCAGGCGCAAGCCCTGCGGCATCATAACCTGAGGGTTGCCGTTGAGCAGAGTGAAGTCGGCCTTCATGCCAACAGCAATCATTCCAAGCGTATCTTCCTGCCCCAGCTGACGAGCGGCGTTGACTGTCATGGCCTGCAACGCTTCTTCAAGCGTAACAGCCTGATCTGCGCCAACCACCGTGTTGCCACTGGTGGATGTGCGGGACATGGCAGTCTCAACAGTTCCCATCGGGTTCATAGGCGTTGCAGGGTGGTCCCCATGGAAGGTTATGACAGCACCGGCATCCTTTGCATCGCGCACAGGCATGTAGCGATCCAGCCGCTCTTTGCCAAACAAGCTTTCCAGCTGATCACCGTAGTGGCTGATATGATCGACAAAGAAACCAAGAGACACGCCCAGATCAGCAGCTCTCTGAATTTGCTCGTCGGTTATAAGTGCGTTGTGCTCAAGCCGATGTTCAATGTCATCGCGCGGGTCTTCGGCCTGAATGGCGGCAATCGCCATCAACGCCTGATCAATGGCGCGCTCTCCCTGCGCATGCATTGCCACTTGCCCGCTGCGTTTGTGTACGTCACGGAGTTTCTCCAACAGGTCTGTATCACTCATGCTGAGGTCACCCCGGTGACCCGTAGACAGGCCTAGTCGTTCCAGCACCAATTCGGAATCTTCATAGGGCTCATGGATTGCGGCCCCACCCGTAAACGGTGATCCGTCCAGCCAGAACTTTGCACCCAGGATGGTGAACCGGTCATCCCCGCCAAAGCGCCAGTTGGGAAGCTGATCCTCTGTCAGATAAACGTAGGTTCGCACTGGTGGATTGTCTTCCAGCCCAACACGCTGCAACAAACCAACAGGGTTGGGATGGCGACCTACAGCCCCTGTCACGCCAATGGTGGTGTAACCTGCCTTGGCATAGTCAGTATAGGTCTTGCGCACCAGCAATTCGACGGCTTCATCCGAAGGGGCGGGAATGGCAGAGACAACACGGTTGATCTCTTCCAGCTCTCTCAGCATTGGGCCGCGGCGCGGGTCAACACCAGCTTCTTTCAGCGCAGCGGTATTGGCGTAAGCCTCGTGCATCATCTGGGTCAGAACGAGCATGGGTTTATCAGGAGAAATGGCGTCCAGCTCCGCCAGTGTTGGCGGAGAAAGGTCTCTGATCGCAATCGGATCCCAACCGTAGGCCAGTACCCACGGGGTTACGCTGAACTCATCGGCGGAATCCTGCAGGGCCTGCATGATTTGCATGCGGTTGTCGTATTTAAAGGCGCTGATGTCCGTGGCTGAGCCCAGCAGGGCAGCTGCAATCGGGTGGGTGTGGGGTTCAATCAAGCCCGGGATCAATGTGCCTTTGAGGCGTATGATCTCCACGTCGGCAAGGCCTTCCAACTCCCGCACATCACCAACGGCCATGATCTCGTTGTCATCAACCAGCACGGCCTGCACCTGTGGCAGGTCCGGGTCCATGGTCAAGACGCGGTCTGCGGTGACGATGTATTTGCCGGGATAGGTCGGTGGCAGAGAGTACCAATAGTAGCCCGCAGCAGCTCCGACGATGATAATTACCAACCCAGCAATCCAGCGCATACCAACCTCCCAGTTCTTACCCTTACGGAATGATGCATATAATTGGCGGTGATGCCACCCGATAGTTTCGGGCTATTCGCAGGTTTTGACCTGCTATTGTGCCATATGATGGCGTTTGATGAGTTTGCATCTGATTTCTGAACCCGCCCGCAAGGCGACACCGGATTCCGGAAAGACCTCGTCAGGCTTCATAACTTTGAAACTGTAAAAGCGTGTCAGACGGGCCAGCAAGACGATTGCCTGCACCGTTGCAAAACTGGCGCCTGCACACACGCGCGGGCCAACACCAAATGGTATGAAAGCGCTGGTCACGGGGTCGTCAGCGCGTTCAAACCGGTCCGGGTCAAAGTGGTCCGGATTGTTCCAATAGGATCTGTGCCGATGCACGATCCATGGTGATATAATGATAAGAGCCCCGCGAGGAATCTTGTGACCGCCTATGGCGCTGTCCTCTTCTGCCATACGGGTCATGAAAGCGATTGGTGGATACAATCGCATGGTTTCGCGGAAGACATCCCGCGTGAATTTTAGTTTGGAGATATGCCGGTACTCAATGTTCTCACCGTTGGTGACATTGTCGGTCTCTCTCCTGATGCGCTCCGAATAATCAGGCCGCTGGGAAAGAATGAAAAAAGCCCAGTTGAGGATTGCCGAGGTTGTCTCATGTCCAGCAAGGAAGAAAGTTGCAATGTGATCGACCAGCTGTTCCTTGCTCAGGGGCTGGCCCGTTTGTGGGTGCCGGGCATCAAGCAGCCTCTGGCACATATCATCGTGCTGGCCAAACCGGTTGGCGGTATGTTCCTCTACCAGATCACGCAGCAAGAGGCGCAACTCATTGCGGAGAAGCTCCGCTTCCTTTGGCATCGGAGTTTTGGGGGCGTCTGGCGTTCCGCGCAAAATCATTTTGCGCGCCCATGTGGTCGTGATGGATTGGTAACGTGAAGACAGCGAAAACACCATGCGTGCGCGATCATTGTCAACCGGATGCGAAAAGATAGTGCGGAAGATGATATCTGCGGTCAATCGGTTCATTTCATCGCGCAAGCTGATGGTCTTACCGAGTTGCGCCATTTGATCCAGAAAAGACAGAAACTGCGTGCAGGCACTTTGAACATGCTTGTACGCACCACGAATGCTGACATGGGAAAATACCGGAGCAATCATTTCCCGCTGCTCTTCCCATTTGGGACCACTGACAAGAATGGTGCTCTCACCAATCACCGGCTTGAGCGTATCCACCATCACATCGGATTTGGGAAAGGACAGTCGTTTCTCGACCAGAACCTCGTTGACCAGATCAGGCGCGTTGACAAGGAAACAAGGGCGCTTGGTAAAATAGATCCTCTCCATCGGGCTGTTGAAGAATTCTCCGGGGATCAACGTTAAAACGTTGCGTGCCCAGAACACGCGAAACAGACGCAGACCACGAAGTGGCTTGCAAGGCGTGGGAGCCGGTGGCCGATAGAGGATGGAGTCAGGCATGTGTTGCTGCTTCTCCGCGGTACATATCGATCGCGTGACAACTGTGTTTGCTCATTTTCTGCTCTGGACCATGAAAAACAAAAAAACGCCAGATAACGCAAAAAATGCATAAACCTTTCAAAATCCACGCAACTAAAACTTCCTGTTATATTTCTAGCACTTAGCTCGCTAATGCTGCCCTAAGGAAACCACGCAAAAATCTGAGTTTCTCTTCATAAATCCTCAAGCAAGCGTGCACTTGTTCCCGTCTCTTCTGACTAGCTTGACCATTACGTCAATATAAGTTTGACTGGAGGGGCTCTGACTCTCCTGCCTGTGTTTTAGGAGAACAAAAAGAGACACCGGGGAGGATAAGATGATGTCGACACCATATTCTGAGAAGTTGCAAAAGTGGCTGGATATGCTGGAGGGCGGCAAAGATCTGGCGAAGTTGTCGGCTTTGATTGCCAAGGACTGCGTGTTTTACAGCCCCGTGGTGCACACGCCGCAACGCGGACAGCAGATCACAGTCATGTACCTTTACGGTGCAGCGCAAGTGCTGGGCGTCAACAACACCTTCAAATACGTACGCATTCTGGATTGTGGCGACAACGCAGTGCTGGAGTTTGAAACAGAGGTCGATGGCATCTACATCAACGGCGTTGATATGATCCATTGGAACGAGGAGGGCCTGATTGATGATTTCAAGGTCATGCTGCGCCCGTTGAAGGCGGTGACCATGGTGCAGGCGAAAATGGCAGAAATGCTGGAAGGCCTTAAAGCTCCCGCAAAGGCGGGGGGATAAATTGAAAGAGACGGGGGAGTAATTGATAACCATCTCTGTGCTCCCCTCAAAGAATTGGTTCCTGAAATCTCATGGGTCTCATGCCGTCGGGCCGTGACCTTAAATATTCTGTAATCCCCACCCCCTTGAAATATCCCCGTTAGGTCACCCACTCCTGCGCGGGATTACGATGAAACATTTCATTTCAAAACCTTTCATAACGGGAATAACTCTGCTGGGCCTCCTGCTTGTGTTAGCTGGATGCGGCCTTCAGACGTCCCCGGTTGCTGACCCCAAAGGCCCGATTGCCCTGATAGAACGCGATCTGCTTTACACCGCCTTCTTCATCATGCTGATCGTGGTTATTCCCGTTTATTTTATGGTGTTCTGGTTCATCTGGCGCTACCGCGCAAAAGGTGGCAGCGGTGAATACAAGCCGGACTGGCACAAATCCACCATTATCGAGGTGTTCGTCTGGTCCATTCCTGCGGCCATCATCATCACGCTTGGCTATCTGGTCTGGACGTATTCCTACAAGCTCGACCCCTACAAAAAGATCGCGACGCCGGAAAATACCATCAATGTGCAGGTGGTGGCGCAAGACTGGAAGTGGCTCTTCATCTACCCGGAGCTTGGCATAGCCTCCGTCAATGAGCTTGCCTTCCCCGTGGATAAAGCAGTCAGCCTGCAATTAACCTCTGACACTGTGATGAACTCGTTCCTCATACCCGCATTGGGGGGACAAATCTATGCCATGGCGGGGATGACCAGCGAGTTGAACCTGCAGGCCAATGAGACCGGACGCTTCCGTGGCCGCAACACGCAGTACAGCGGTGACGGGTTTGCCATGCAGTTTTTTGATGCTGTTGCCATGACGCCCGACGAGTTTGATGCGTGGGTTGCCAACGCCAAATCGCAGACCAAACCGCTCTCCACCGTGACCTACGATCAACTGGCACAGCCGACCATCGGGCACGACGTGGAGTATTTCTCCTGGGTTAAGCCCGGCTTGTTTGCAGAGATTTTGAAGAAGTACGCCCGACGGCCCGAAACCACCTTGCGCCGACACGCACCGGTGACGACCCAACCTGCTTGTGAGGGGGATACACCATGCTAGGAAGATTAGGATTAGACTCTCTCCCCTTCTACAGTGCCATCGCTTTTGGTGGTGCCTCAATCACCGTCTTGGGTGGGTTGGCCGTTTTTTTGCTGGTCACCTACTTTGGTAAGTGGCGGTATTTCTGGGATGAATGGCTGACCAGCCTTGATCACAAACGCATCGGCATCATGTACATCGCCCTTGCCATGGTGATGCTGGTACGCGGCTTTGTGGACGCGCTCATGATGCGCTCCCAGCAGGCCATTTCCTTGAACAATGATGGATATCTTGCCCCTGAGCATTTCGATCAGGTGTTCAGTTCTCACGGCACCATCATGATCTTTTTCATGGCCATGCCGTTCCTGACAGGCCTGATCAACATTGTGGTGCCACAGCAGTTAGGCGCACGTGATGTGGCCTTCCCGTTCATGAACTCCATCAGCTTGTGGCTGACAGCAGCAGGTGCAGCGCTGGTGATGGTCTCCCTTGTCATCGGCAAATTCTCAACCGCTGGGTGGACCGGCTACCCGCCATATTCCGGCGCTGAGTATAGTCCGGGTGTGGGCGTTGATTACTGGATCTGGGCGCTGCTGGTCAGCGGTGTGGGCAGCACCATGACGGGGATTAATTTTGTCGTCACGATCATAAAGTGCCGCGCGCCCAAAATGCGCCTGATGCAGATGCCGCTGTTCACCTGGACCACTTTATGCACCAGTCTACTCATGGCTTTCGCTTTTCCAGCGCTGACAGTTGTTGCTGCGATGCTCGGTTTGGACCGGATTCTTGGGTTTCACTTCTTCACCAATGATTCTGGCGGCAACATGATGAATTACGCCAATCTGATTTGGATTTGGGGACACCCGGAAGTTTATATCCTCATTCTACCCGCGTTTGGCGTGTTCTCAGAAGTTGTCGCAACCTTCTCTCAGAAAAGGCTTTTTGGCTACAAGTCACTGGTCTACGCAACAGCAGCTATTACCATCTTATCCTTCTCGGTCTGGCTGCACCATTTCTTCACCATGGGCTCCAGCCCCAATGTGAATGCGGTCTTCGGCATTGCGACCATGATCATTGCCGTTCCGACTGGAGTGAAGATTTTTGACTGGGTGTTCACCATGTACAAGGGGCGGATCATCTTCCACCCTGCCATGTTATTCACCATCGGATTTTTGATCACCTTCGTGCTTGGTGGCGTTTCCGGCGTGTTGCTAGCGATCCCTCCTGCCGACTTTTTGATGCATAACTCCACGTTCCTTGTCGCGCACTTCCATAACGTGCTGATCCCCGGTGCGGTCTTCGGGTACTTTGCCGGCTTCCAGTACTGGTTCCCCAAAGCAACCGGCTTCAAGCTGGACAGAGCGTGGGGTGTTCGTTCCTTCTGGTTCTGGATCATCGGCTTCTACCTCGCCTTCATGCCGCTCTATGCCCTTGGTTTCATGGGCATGTCTCGCCGGATGGAGCGTTACGATGTTGCCGAGTGGCAGCCCTATCTGATCGTTGCAGCCGTTGGTGCCTTGAGTGTTCTGATCGGCATTTTCTGTCAGGGTATGCAGCTTTATGTGAGCATTCGCGACCGGGAAAAGAACCGCGATCTGACGGGCGATCCGTACAATGGCCGGACGCTGGAATGGCAAACCTCTTCCCCTCCTGCCGAGTATAACTTTGCCAAGATCCCCGATGTGCAGGACATTGATGCCTTCTGGGATATGAAACAGCGCGGCGTGGCTTATGCCCCAGCGCAAAATTACGAGGACATTCACTTGCCGCGGAACACAGGCATTGGTGTCTTCCTCGGTGGTCTCGGGTTCCTCATCGGCTTCGCTGTCACATGGTACATCTGGTGGCTGGTCGCCCTTGGGTTCCTTGGCGTGCTCGCGTGTTTGATAACCCGCAGCTCGCAAGATCACACCTATGAGATTATCCCCGCTGCCGAGATTGAGGCCCATGAAAAGGCCCGCATCAAAGCCTTGGAAGCCCACAAACCAGCACCGGGGGATTTCTGGTCATGAGCACATACAGCCCTAAAACCACCGGCTCTCCCGGACCGACAGAAGAAACGTTAGATATCAGAGACTTGGGCTTCTGGCTCTACCTGATGACAGATGCGATTATCTTCTCGCTTCTGTTTGCAACTTACGTGGTCATGTTCCAGAACACTGCCACAGGACCGCTGCCGATTGACGTGTTCGACATCAAACACGTTTTTGCCGAAACCATGTTCCTGCTCTTTTCAAGCGTAACATTTGGCTTCGCGTCCCTCGCCTCTGTCAGAGAGCATAAAAGTCAGGCAGTGTTCTGGCTGATTGTCACCATTGTGCTTGGTATGGGCTTCATATCGCTGGAAGTGATTGAATTTGTTGGCATGATTGAGTCTGGGGCCGGACCGCAGACCAGTGGCTTCCTCACCTCGTTCTTCACGCTGGTGGGAACACATGGCGCACATGTGAGCCTTGGCATGATTGGGATCACGGTGATGATCTTCCAGATTCTCATCAAAGGGCTGACCTCTCCGGTCAAATCCCGCCTCCATCGCCTCGGCATGTTCTGGCATTTCCTCGACATCGTCTGGATCGGCATTTTCTCAATCGTCTACATGCCCGGCTGGCTTATTTAGGAGAGTAAGATGCACCCGCAATCTCACAGTGCAAAGAGGCTGATCACCGGGTTTATCCTCGCGATGGCGCTCACACTCATTCCGTTTGCCATAGTCTGGACCATGGCGTTTCCGGTTGAACTGACCTTCGGCATCATCGCTTTATGCGCGCTTGTTCAGGTTGGCGTACACCTGCATTACTTCCTTGGCATTGATAGCAGAACCCCGATTGAAAACGTGCTTGCCATGAGTTTTGCAGGCGTTCTGATCTTCCTGATGGTTGGCGGAACGCTCTGGATTATGTTTGATCTGTATGAGCGGATGATGTGAGGATATCCTTGGCTTTCTGAGACTGCTCAGTAGAGAAGCTGACGAGGTTATTCAGAAAGTCCTGCGTTGCCCGCTCCCAGGAGAATGTTTTGGCATGGGCGATGCAATTCTCTGGTTTCATTGGTAAAGCACGCTGGATTGCAACTGCGAGATCCTCATCCATTGCCCCAACCGGCGCATCGCCAATGATGTCTTTGGGGCCTGTCACGGGATAGGCTGCAACGGGGATACCACAGGCCATCGCCTCCAGATTAACGAGGCCGAATGTATCGGTTTTAGATGGAAACACCATCACATCCGCCCCGCAATAAGCCTTGATCAGATCATCTCCGGTTTTTGCCCCAGTAAAGACGGCATCTGGATAACGCTTTGTGAGGGATGCCAGATCCGGCCCATCCCCCACCAGAATCTTTGTTCCCGGCACGTTCAGGTCTAAAAACGTCTCCAGATTCTTCTCGGGTGCAATCCGCCCCACATAGAGCATTATTGGTTTGGGAAGGTCCGCAAACATTTCAGAAGGAACAGGCCGGAACTTCTTCAGCTCAACTCCCCGCCGCCAACGCACGGCACGCTTAATTCCGATACGATTGGCCGTTTCCACCATGGTCTGTGTAGTGACCATGGTGTGGGTGGCTTGATTGTGAAAGGTAATCAACCACTTGTAAAACCAAGCCTCAGGCAGACCGGTGCGCATGGAGGCATACTCCGGGAACTTGGAGAGCCATGAACTGGTGAAGTGATGCGCATTGCGGCGGCAGTATTTGCGAGCGGCCCAACCTAACGGCCCTTCGGTCACCACATGCAATGCATCAGGTTTCAGCTCGCGCAGCATGCAGGAAAGCTTGTGATAGGGGAACAGTGCCAGTTTGATATCCGGATAGGTTGGCAGTGGCACTTGGTAAAACTGGTCGGGCGTGATGAGGATAACCTCATGCCCCAAGGCGGATAACTCGCGACGCGTGATCTCTAAAACACGAACCACTCCGTTGATCTGTGGGTGCCAGGCATCGGAGACAATGACAATTTTCATCGGCCTATCCCCGCAAAGTTACCAGAGGGACAAGCAAGGGATTTTAGTCGTATCGCAGCGATCAGAGTATTTTCTCGCAATATCAGTCACTTCCTCAAGCAACCGATCACTCAGCGTGATTGGCTCCAGTCCCATCTCCAGAAATTTGTGATTGGCCACCATCAAATCGTTTTCTGCAGCTTCCTTGCGCGGATTTTCCAGATAAGCAATTTCAACATTTGCCATTTTGGCGACCATCTCAGCTAGATCACGAACCCTGTGAACCTCTGTCATCTGGTTGAGGATCTTCACGCGATCTCCACGCTCTGGTGGATTTTCGACGGCGAGCTGAACGCAGCGGACAGTGTCCTGAATATGGATGAAGGCCCGCTTCTGGCCGCCTGTGCCGTGCACGGTCAGCGGATACCCAATTGCACCTTGCATGAGGAAGCGGTTGAGTACGGTGCCGTAGTCGCCGTCATAATCAAAACGATTGATGAGCCGCTCATCCAGTGAGGTCTGCTCGGTCTGTGTGCCCCAGACGATACCCTGATGCAGGTCGGTTATCCGCAGTCCATAATTCTTGGCATAGAACTGGAAGAACAGCTGATCCTGCGACTTGGTCATGTGGTAGATGGAACCGGGGTTTGTGGGATAAAGGATCTCCTGCTCGCGCATATCTCCGTTCACATCCAGATGAACCCGCAAGTATCCCTCGGGGATTTCACAGCCCACCGTGCTGTATCCATAAACCCCCATGGTGCCGAGATGCACAAGATGAGTATCCAGCTCCGCTTCAACAATTGCAGAGAGCACATCATTGGTCGCGTTGAGATTGTTTGAAACTGTATAGCGCCGGTGCCAGGAAGACTTCATGGAGTATGGCGCTGCTCGTTGCTCTGCAAAGTGGATGATTGCATCCGGCTTCTCGTGCTTCAACAACTGCAACAGGCGGTCATAATCTGTGCCAAGCGTTATATTGGCAAAACGAATGGTGTTGCCCGTCAGCTCTTCCCATGTTGCCAGCCGTTCGCTGATCGGCTCAATGGGAGTGAGAGAGGAAACCTCAAGCTCAACGTCGATCTTGCGGTGAGAGAGATTATCGACAATGACGGTATCGTGGCCAAGGCTGGAGAACAACAGACTCGTGGGCCAGCCGCAAAAACCGTCGCCGCCCAGTACCATAACTTTACCCACGAAATCGCCCTTCCCGCCGACTCACCCATGTCTGGATGAGGTAGCATCCGATTGGTACAGACTGATGACCTTGCCTTCTGCGGATGGCGAAAATCCTGCATGATTAGCCCACGTTCTTTCAAGTGGTCACAATGCGCAGTCCAAACACACGCTAGATAAGCACGTGTACGGGTTGGCTTCATCTCCCTAAAATCAAGGGCAAAGATCGCTCAATATGCAGGCAGCAACGCTGTAACCTGAACTGTGCCGCGCACGTCATGTTTATAACTCGGAGAACTTTCGTTTGAATTTGCGGAAATGTTTTGCGGTCGTCGAAACGTAATTTTGAGAGGAGTTGGTGAGATGTAACCCCTGTGAAGTTTCACAGGAACGTAACGGTCACTGGGAGTTCGCCGAAAGGCATCGCAGACAAGAGGCGCCTTTCTAGCCAGCTGGAATTGAGAGATCTGGACAATATAATTACATTTTCTCAGCAATAACGGCCTGTACTTCCGCAAAAAACACTCTCTAATATACCACATATTTCAAGAGATTTGTTTTGGGAGAGGGACACCAATGAGAGTAAAACTAATTTCAATGCTGGGTGCAGCTGCACTATCCTTGTCATGCGCCACCGCGATGGCTGCAGATACAATTCGCGTTACTTTACAGCTGCCTGAAAGCCATAGTCTTGGTCAGAACTGGAATGCCTTCAAGGAAATTATTGAAGAAAAATCGGGCGGTGAGCTGAGTCTTCAGCTGTTCCCGTCTGCGCAGCTGTTTAAGGATAAGGAAGTTCCAGAAGCGGTTGGTTCTGGCGCGATTGAAGCTGGCTCAGCGTTTCTTGGTCGTTTTGCTGGCTCCGTTCCTGCCGTTGAAATCGTCAACCTGCCGTTCTTCTTCCGTGATGAAGACCACCTGAGAGCAGCTGCTGCCAACGGCTCGCCAATGCGTGAGATTCTCGATAAAGCCGTACTGGAAGAAACCGGTGCCCGCGTTTTGTGGTGGCAGGCCTATGGTCGTAACATTTACCTCAACAACGGTGATCCGATCAGAACCCCTGAAGACATCAAAGGCGAAAAGGTTCGGACCTACGGCAAAGTCCTTGGTTGGACTGTTGAAGCCCTTGGCGGGGCACCAACTCTGATGTCTGGTTCCAAGCAGTTCCTTGCTTATCAGCAGGGTGCAGTTGATGTGGGCATGACCGGCACTTCTGGCGTAACCAGCCGCAAGCTTTATGAAGTTATGGAGAACATGACCCTCTCCTATGATTTCGCCATTGAGTTTGTCGCTGTGATCAACAACGAGTTCTTTGAGAGCCTTTCAGCTGAAAACCAGCAGATCATTCTTGATGCAGCAGCTGTTGTCGAAAAACAGCTGCGTGATCAGGTGTATTCCGGTGAAGATGCCTTGGTTGAAAGCGTCAAAGACAAGATCAACGTGATCCGCTTGAGTGATGAAGAACGCGCCAAATGGGTGGAAGCAACAGCCTCTGTTCAGGACCGTTTTGTTGAAGCGGCTGGCCCTGTTGGTCAGCAAGCCATTGATGCTGCAAAAGGCATGTAAGATTTACGGGCAGGTTCACCTGCTCAGATCTTCAATTTGATTTGGAAAGGGAGCCATGCGGCTCCTTTTCTGCCCATACTGTTCTAGGATCCCCTTTATTTTGAGGGAGCCGACTGCACAAAATGATCACTCCAAACAGTGCGCGTCTGCTCTCCGGCAAATCCATTTGGTGCTCAGCCGTGATTAAGCTCATCGATCATATTTCCGAATTCAGCGGCAAGTTGGCTGCCTGGGTGTTTTTCGCAATTGGTTTTTTCATCTGTTACGAAGTCGTCTCCCGGTACGTCTTCAACAGCCCGACCGTGTGGGTGGATGAAGTCTCGCGTATCGGTCAGATCTGGGGGGCTTACCTTGCCGCAGCCTTTGCGCTCAAGCACCGCGAAATGATCGTTATCGATGTGGCCTTTCGGCGCCCGGATACGGTGTTGCGTAAGGTGGTTGAGACCTTCTCCATTCTGGTGATCCTGATCTTCTGCATAACCGCAGTTTGGTACGGTTATGGTCTCTGGCTTAAGTCCACTTTGCGTGGCCACACCACCGATACTTATCTTGCTCTGCCCAAGTGGTTCACGCATGCCTCAGTCTGGGTTGGCTTCGCTTTGTTGGGCCTGCAATCTATTGCCGAGGCTGTAAAGATTTGGCGTGATGGGGTGCCTGCTGATGACACCTTACAACATGAGATTTAGGGGCTACACATGACTGCGTTTCTCATTCTCGCAGCCCTGCTGCTGCTTCTTGTTCTCCGTGTTCCTGTTGCATTTGCGCTTGGCTCGCTCGGAGTTTTCCTGCTCTGGTACTTCCCGCTGCCACTGAATGCCGTCCCCCAGCGCCTTTATGGCTCTATGGACAGTTTTGAGCTGCTGGCAGTGCCCATGTTCCTGCTCATGTCCAACGTGCTGCTGAAAGGTGGGGTTGGCAAAGACTTGTTTGCAGCTGTGCAAAGCTGGGTCGGTCACTGGCCGGGTGGACTTGGTATCGCAACTATTCTGTCCTGCGGCTTGTTTTCTGCCGTTTCAGGCTCTTCCGTGGCGACCGCAGCAACCATCGCGACGGTGGCGATCCCTGAGATGACCTCGCGCGGATACGAGCGCCCGTTTGTGCTGGGTATGTTGGCTGCTGGTGGAACGCTGGGTATCCTCATTCCGCCATCTATCCCACTGATCCTTTACGGCATTGTAACCGAAAGCTCGATCCCGAAGCTGTTCCTTGCGGGTATTGGGCCCGGCCTTTTCCTAGCTAGCGTGTTCATCATCTACGGCATGCTCTACTCGCGCTTTAACAGCAATTACGAGCGCATTGAGAAAGCGAGCTGGGCAGAACGCAGACGTGCGACCTTCATGGCTCTGCCGACCGTGCTGCTGGCTGGATCTATCATCGGGTCCATCTACATGGGCATCGCCACACCTTCTGAAAGTGCTGGCATTGGCTTTGTTATGGCGCTTCTCATCACATTCGTCATGGGGCGGATGAACTGGGAGAAGATGAAGGAAGCCACCTATAAATCCATGAAGACCACCACCATGGTGTTCCTCATCATTGCGGGGGCAAAGGTCTTCTCCTACGCCATCACTCTTTATCGTTTGCCGCAGGATATCTCCACACTGCTCACCACCAATATCTCCGAACCGGGTCTGTTTATTCTCGCCGTTGGTCTGGTGTTGCTGATCGTTGGTTTCTTTCTGGAATCCCTCAGCATGTTGCTGATCATGGTGCCAGTCCTGTTTCCTGCGCTAGTGGGAATGTCCATTGATCCGATCTGGTTTGGCATCTTTTTCGTGGTGCTCATTGAGACCGCGTTGATTACACCACCAGTGGGAATGAACCTCTTTATTATTCAAGCTGTTGGCAGGGCGAATTTGTCAGAGGTCGCCAAAGGTGCGTGGCCGTTTGCACTCATGATGCTGGCAACTGCCGCCCTGCTTTACTTTTGGCAAGGGCTTGCCTTGTATATCCCTTATAACACATAGAAGATGGGCACATAAAAATGTCAAAAGCTCAGGTGCTTAAAGACCTGTTCGAAAGCGGCAAACTGAATGTAACACCTTGTTGCTGGGATGCCCTCTCCGCTCGCCTGATCGAGCAAGCCGGTTTCCCCCTCGCCTTCATGAGTGGGTTTGGTGTTTCCGCAGCTCGTCTAGGGCAACCGGATGCGGGCCTCATCTCCTATGCAGAAATGGTTGATCAGGCCCGTAACATTGCCGGTGCGACCGACATTCCCGTGATTGGGGATGGTGATACAGGTTATGGAAACGCTCTCAACGTCAAACGCACAGTCAAGGGCTATGCCAATGCCGGTATGGCCTGTGTGATGATCGAAGATCAGCTGGCGCCCAAACGCTGCGGTCACACGAAAGGCAAACACGTAGTGGATCGTGAGGAAGCCTTTATGCGCATTCGTGCCGCTGTCGATGCGAAGAACGAAGGTGCAGATATTCTGGTGCTTGCCCGCACAGATGCCCGTGCCGAGCATGGCCTGGATGAAGCCATAGAGCGCGCCAAAACCTTCCGCGAAATCGGTGCTGACATGACCTTTGTGGAAGCGCCGCGGACCGTTGAAGAAATGAAACGCTACTGTGACGAAGTTGAAGGTCCTAAAATGGCAAACATGCTGGAGGGCGGACTAACACCATTCCTTCAACCAGCTGAGCTTCAGGAGCTTGGTTTCGCCATCTCAACCTACCCGTTCACCGGCCTGATGAGCATGATCAAAGCGCAGCAGGAGGCCTTGGATAAGATGAATCGAGGCATCTTCTATGACCCTGCCATGACCTTTGAAGACCTGCAAAAGGCTGTCGGCTTTGATGTGTATTATGAGGCTGAAGAGCGATATCGGCATTGAGTCCTTATTTGGACGATATGCGTCAGTGACAGCAACCTAACTTTGCAATGCACTGCGGACAATTAACTAAACTAAAGAATTTGGCAAAGCCAGAAAGATCAATGATTGCTTTACAGTTATGCCTGACCTTAGAATTATTAAAATATATCAATGATCTATGGGATATGACAAGGCATTAAAACACAGCATGAACTTGCGGATTTATTAGTCTGACATTTTCCATTCAAATTGCGCCATCTCGTTTGTGAAGTTTTTTTCTCAGCTGAACGGTGGTTCGCAAAATGTCAGAGAGTGTTCGAATATTCATCGGTTATGATTCCAATGAAACGATTGCCTATCATGTGCTTGTTCAAAGCATAATTGAGAACTCATCCCTCCCACTTTCCATCACGCCCATCGCTCTGAACAATGTACGCAGTATCTTCAAGCGTGAGAAGCATCCTCTTCAATCCACCGAGTTCTCATTCAGCCGATTTCTGGCGCCGTATTTGTCCAATTATGAAGACTGGTCGATCTTTATGGATTGCGACATGATCGTGCGAAAAGATATCGCAGAGCTTTGGAACATGCGCGATGACGACTACGCAGTGATGTGCTGCAAGCATGATTACACGCCAGTGAGTGATACGAAATTCCTCAATAACGTCCAGTCCAAATATGAGAAGAAGAACTGGTCGAGCGTTATGATGTTCAATAATGCCAAGTGCAAAGCACTCACACCAGAATACGTAAACACGCGTTCCGGGCTTGAACTGCACCAGTTTAAATGGCTTGGAGATGACAAGCAGATAGGCTCTCTGCCGCTGGTCTGGAACCATCTGGTCGAGGATTATCCATACAACCCAGAGGCTGCCCTTGTTCACTACACTTATGGTGGCCCTTATTTCGAAGAGTATCTGGACTGCGATTACGCCGAGGACTGGCAGCAATACAAACGCAGCACTCTTCATGCAACACAGCGAGCTAAAGCAGAGCCTGAGCTGGCATAGGCTGGCGGTTCATTGACACTCCAAAACGTCCCCGCAGGTGAGCAATGCTTGCAGGGACGTTTCGATATCTTTCGCGAACTGCCATAGGGGGAGAATGAGAGAGCTCTGCTCCTGCTTCTCCTACTCAGGCACCTTTTCCCCATCTCGCAATGTTAGCACTTCGAAGCCGCCGTTTGTCACCAGCACTGTGTGTTCCCATTGGGCGGAGAGTTGGCGGTCGAGGGTTTCTACGGTCCAGCCGTCTTCTTTGGTAACGGTGAGGTCGGTACCTGCATTGACCATGGGCTCTATGGTGAAGGTCATGCCCTCTTTCAGCACAACGCCAGTGCCTCGTTTGCCAAAGTGCATCACGGAAGGGCCTTCGTGCATGTCGCGGCCAATGCCGTGGCCGCAGTAATCACGCACGATTGAGTAGCCGGCCTTTTCTGCCAGTTGTTGGATAGCTGCTCCCACATCGCCCAGTTTTGCGTCGGGGCGGACTTCCTTGATGCCAGCCCACATGGCCTTGTAAGTGGTCTTGACCAGCTTTTGTGTTTTACGGGAGGCGCCGGGCATCACAAAGGTGGTGCTGGAATCTGCAATGAAGCCATCCTTCTCCAATGTAATGTCTACATTGATGATATCCGAGGTTGTTAGCTTGCGTGCTTTGTCGGGGATGCCGTGGCAAACGACTTCGTTGATGGAGGAGTTGAGCGCAAACTTATAGCCGTACTGGCCTTTGCTGGCTGGGCGGGCGTGCAACTCGTTGACGATATAATCTTCTACCCGCTCATTGATCTCAAGCGTAGAAACACCCGGCTTTACGACGTCTTCCAGCATTTTGAAGACTTGTGCGAGAAGTTTGCCCGACTGGCGCATCAGGGCGATTTCATCGGTGTTTTTGATGATAATGGCACTCATGTCTCGATCACCTCTGGGGGAGCGACCTTGCAAGCTTTGAGCTGTTGTTGAACCAGTTCTGTGTAACTCAGGGTTGGGTTCAACTCTGCAAGCATGCCCATTTTGATCCAGAACTCTGCTTGCGCGTTGATGGAGCGAGACATAACGGTGCTCGCTTTTCTGATTTCCTCATGAAGGTCGTCAGAGATTTTTACAATGCCCATGGAAATGGTCCTTTATATGATTAATATACATATCGTATACGAATCGCATAAAGGCAAGAGGTGAATGGCAATGATCGTAGTAAGTCAGAGCAATCTCATCTTCTCTATTCCTTCAGATCGTAGGTGAAGGGATGAAGACGGTAGTTTTGTTGGTACTGGCGTTTATGATCGTTGAGCGTGTTTAAAAAGGTCCTCCAGTCCAGGTCAGGCTCTCCGGTCATATCGCTCAGTTTGGTAAAGCTCTCGAACACGCTGTTGTGGTATTCTTCCAAATTGGCAGGGTTCTTTTGCAGGACACAACCACCATTGGCGACTTCCTGTTTGATCTCATCGGAAGATGGTAGATCCAACTCACCATTTAAGATCTTTGCGCAGTAAATGCTTTGCAGATGAATGTTGGCGAAATGGACTGTAAACCGCGGCAGGCCGAGGAAGATAAGGGTGGGGTCTGCAGGGTAGAACATGTTCAGGTACAGCGGCCCCATGGAGCAACCGCTCAGTTCAATGTCATCCAACGAACCTTTCAAGAAGGGGAAGTTATAAATGTACCCTGTACACAGGATGATATCATCCACGTCGTGCAGGACTTCCCCGTTTTGCAGGTAGACCTTACGACCTTCAATACGCTCTGGACGTGCATGCTGGCTGATGTTGAGCCCCTGTCCGTAAAGTCCATCGCGGACATAGCATTTGTGTCCATTTGGGGGGAACGTACCGCAGATATACACCTGCTCAGCATGCGGACTCAGATCCAGCGAGATATCCTCTGAAGAGACACAGGCTCCAATCAAGACAACACGTTTGCCGTCATAAAGATTAGGCAGGCGGTAAGACTGGGAATGGGTGACAGGTCCTTCAAAACGATCCAATCCATCGATCTCGGGAATGTTGGGGTAACTGTCCTTACCGGTTGCAACAATCACGTGGGTGAAGATCTTTTCCGTGCCTTCAGTGCTCACGCGCCAGCCATCGCCTGCTTTGGCAATGTGCTTGACCGGCGTGTTGAATTCTATGAGCGGTTGGATCCCAGCTTCTCTGGCGGTGGCGTCGATGTAGTCTAAAACATCAACACGGCCCGGAAACAACTGTAGATCCTCTGGCAGTTTGTAGTCGCTGATTTGCATGGCGCGTTTGGGCAGGTTGGCCCAAAGCTTGGGGTACATAGCTGAATAGACGCTCTGGCTTTGCGGGTCGCGCACATCAACCGGCTCGTCGGTAAGTACCTCATAAGCCCACTGTCCACCCAGACAGTTGCGTGCTTCAAATATAGTTGGAATGATGCCGCGACGCTTGAGCTCAATCGCAGCAGTGAGCCCGGTTGGGCCAGCCCCGATAATGGCGATGTTAAGAGCCATGAAACCCTCAGCCTTATTATGGTTGCAGCTAGTATGGGCCTTGCGGGTTAATTGCCGGTTCGTGCGTTTGTTAGGATGCGAGATGAGTACGCGGCCCTAAAATGCCAAAAGGGAGAACTGGTGCCCTCCCTTTTTTCGTTGATCTCAGATCCGGTGTGATTACATGGCTCCAACGAGCCACAAAGAGAACCACGGGAACGCGATCAGCAGCGCGAGACGTACAAGGTCGGATACCCAGAATGGGAACACGCCCTTGAAGATCGTGGAAAGTTTGACATCCTGCAGGACGTTGCGCAGCACGAAAACATTGAGCCCGACCGGTGGTGAGATCAGACTTATCTCGGTAACAACCACCACAATGACTGCAAACCAGATGAGCACAGCTTCCGGATCGTTCAGCACTTCTGTGCCAAAGTCCAACTCCAGAATGAGCGGGTAAAACACAGGCACAGTCAACAGGATCATGGAGAGGCTCTCCAGCACACAGCCAAGTACGATGTAGATGAGCACGATGCCGAGGATTACCATGTAGGCGTTGACTTCAAGATCCAGCACCCATTCCGCCAGTGTGTCTGGCAAACCTGCAAAGTTCACGAAGTTGGAGAACACTTCTGCGCCAATGATGATCATGAAGATCATAGCTGTGGTGCGGGCACTCTCCAGCATGGCTTGGTAGAGATTTCGAATGGTCATGCCACCCATCAGCAGCGCGATCAGGAACGCTGTTCCAGCGCCGATACCAGCCGCCTCGGTGGGGGTGAAGAGCCCGCCATAGATACCAACCATGATCACAGCGAACAGGCCAAGCACAGCAAAGACGCCGAGCTTTTCTTTGCGGGTGAATGGTTCAACACCTTCAGCTTTAGGCGCAAGAGACGGGTTGATCAAAGTGGCGACGTAGATGGCGCCGATGTAAAGCAGAAGCCCCAGAATACCCGGAATGACACCAGCGACGAACAATTTGCCAATGTCGGACTCCGTCAGCAGGCCGTAGATGATCATCACAACAGATGGTGGAATGAGGATGCCAAGCGTTCCGCCAGCGGCGATGGAACCAGAGGCCAGACTGTCCGCATAACCATATTTGCGCATGGATGGCATGGCCACTTTGGACATGGTGGCCGCTGTCGCCAGAGACGATCCGCAAACAGCTGAGAACCCGCCGCATGCCACAACTGATGCCATGGCAAGGCCTCCGCGCGCGCCGCCGAGCAGGCGGTTTGCAGCAGCATAAAGGCCGTGGCTGACACCAGAGATGGTGAGTAGGTTGCCCATGAGGATGAACAGCGGAACAACAGAGAGCGAATAAGACAGGCTGGTTTCAAAACCCACGCTGCTGACAACAGACCATGTGGCAGACCAGCCGCGCAGCCACGCAAAACCAGCCGCCCCGATAAAGATCATAGCGAAGGCGATTGGCACGCGCAGGAAAATGAGGACGAGCAGAGCTGCAAAGCCGACAAGGGATTCGAACATGACTTTAAAAACCTCTGCGGAATGCTTTTTTGAAGAATACGAATGTGTAACCAGCGCTCAGCAGCGCAGAGACAGCAGCGATCCAGGCAAGGGGTGCCAATGGGATGTCCAAAGCATTGGTGACGGCTCCATCTTCCATGAGGCGTTCTGCGTGTGCAGCCAGCCGCCAGGAGAGGATCAGAAGCGTGACAGTGGAAACAGACCAGGCAATGCCCTTCATCAGAGATTGCATGACCGGAGGAACCATGCCGTAGATCATGTCCACTTCAACATGTTCTTTACGAGAGGTTGTCAGCGGCAAAGCTGTAAAAACCAGAGCGCCAAGCATCAGCTGGGTGATCTCAAAAGCACCGCGAACAGGAGCGTTGAACCAGTAACGGCCAACAACATCAACGACTGTAAGGCCAGTCAGACCCGCGAGGAGTAACGCGCAACATATTCCAAGGCCAAGCTCAATGAGGTTGGCGAGGGAGCGCACCCGCGATGCGCCCCCTGAAGAGTTGTTAGACCCGATCACTTTTCTACGCCTGTAGATTTACGGAATTTCTTGAGAGCAGCAGTGCCGTCAAAGCCATCTTCTGCAACAGCCTTTGCCCATTCGGTCTCGTAGGCAGCAGCTTTTTCCTTGATGGCCGCAACCATTTCAGGAGATGCATCATAAATTTCGATGCCAGCTTTGTTGATGCGCTCGATTGCTTTCTCATCCGCACCGTTCCATGCCTTACCCACACGCTCAGCAAAAGCATCGCCGGAGATTGCCATGATGGCAGCCTGATCTTCAGCAGAAATACCGTCCCACTTGCCTTCGTTCATGACGAGGAACCATGTGGTGTTGTAGATGCCGCCTGGAACGCGCATGGAATATTTGACGTGGTCCAGCAGTTTGAACGCGGTCAACGCTTCATAAGTGAAAGTCACACCGTCGATGATGCCGCGAGACAGGGTCTCATAGACTTCGCCGGATGGCATGAACAGTGGAGATGCGCCAAGATCGCTTGCCAGATCAGCAATGTAACCGCCCGGTACACGGATCTTAAGGCCTTCGATGTCTGCTGGAGTGTTCAGCTTGCGCACGTTGTTATGGAACACGCCCGGACCGTGAACGAAGAGACCAAGAACTTTGGTGCCTTTGTGCTCAGCCTGTGCATCCAGATCGTTTGCGTAAACATCCCAAAATGCTTTGGAGCCGGAAACAGCGTCATCTCCAAGGAAGGAGAACTGGCCGATGCGGGAGCGCTGGAAACGGTTGTCCTTGGTGAAGGAATGCAGACCGTATGTGATGTCGACAACACCATCCGCCGCCATGTCAAAGTGCGCAGGTGGCGCGCCAGCAGATTTCGCCAGAACGCGCACAGAAACGCGGCCATCGGTAACCTTCTTAACTTCCTTTGCCCAGGGCTTGATTGCGTTGACCACAATCGGGTGGCGTGGTGGCAGCCAGCTGGAAAGAACCAGCTTGGTTTCTGCGTAAGCAGCGGTTGCAAATGCAGTTGGCGCCAGCATGGCAGCTGTTGCCATGCCAAGCAGCGTGCGGCGGGCAACTTTCGTCTTCAAGAATTCCATGGCTCCCTCCCTAAAGATACCAATAAAATCATTTTGTTGGGTGAAGAACGGGAACCTCCCAGCCCCCATTCTTCAGGCAGTCCTAATCCTAGGCTTTGCCGAGTTCTTTTGCGTGCAGCCAGTCAGCGTGTTTTGGCGCTTTCTTGGTGCGGCTCCACTCTTCCAGCATGTCCCACTTCACAGCATCGAGACGCTTGAGCTTCTCTTCTTCTGCCGGATCCGGACACGCCAGCTCGACGCGGTGTCCGTTTGGATCGAAGAAGTAAATGGAGTGGAAGATAGAGTGATCTGTCACGCCCAGCACATCAATGCCGTTGCCTTCAAGGTGCTCTTTAAACTCGATCAGAGTTTCACGGTCCTTCACTTTGAAGGCGATGTGCTGCACCCAGATTGGTGTGTTTTCATCGCGGCCCATTTCCGGCTTTGTTGGCAGTTCAAAGAATGCCAGCACGTTGCCGTTGCCTGCATCAAGGAACAGATGCATGTACGGATCAGGCTCGTGTGTGGAAGGAACCTTGTCCTCTGCAATGGCCAGTACGAAGTCCATGTTGAGGTTTTTGGTGTACCACTCAACGGTCTCTTTTGCGTCTTTACAACGGTAGGCAACGTGGTGAATTTGCTCAATTTTCATAAGACTCTAACCGAGGCGACTAAGCCTCGCCTCCTCCCTGTATTCTGGCCTGTGTTTTGGCAGCCAGGTCCATTGCTTCACGAAGAACACTTGCATCCCCGATGTGGTTAGCAAGAATGAGAACCAGCTTGGCGTTGAGCGCTTCGCTTTCCTCTTCAGAACGTCCTTCATGCAGAACCAGAAGATCGTGATAAAACTCGTCCGGTTTGGCGATGTTTGCTTTTGTATTCAGATGGCTCATTGTGCGGCCTCCTGCTCAAAAATGCCGATAGCGCGGTTCAGGGCCTGTGCGACGTTGGCACCGTCATAGGTCTCCCAACGGGCAGCAACGTGCTGGTCCGGGCGCATCAGATAAACAGCGGAAGACTTGTCTCCCAGATAACGATCTTTGATCTCATCGGTCGCTTTCACGCGCAGGGCAGAGATGGTCACGCCGCCAACATCGACAGTGTCCGGCACATCTGTGTTGATTGCCAGCAACTGAAATTTGTTGCCTAACTGGTCCAGCAACCAACCATTCGCGGTTGGTGCATCTGCTGCTGGAGAGCCCGGACGGGAGCGCACTGGCATGCCAGCACAATCATCACTGTTCAGAGAAGACCCGTCATAAGTGGCCGGAACGGACAGACGACCGGAGTTGACCAGTGGGCGGGCAAACTCGGCTGCCTCGGAAAGGTCCAGCACAGCATTGCGGAACACACGGCTGATCGCAGATTTCGGCGTGATGAAGTCAGTGGAGCGGGAAGAGTTCAAAATGTTCTCTTCAGCCGCAAAAACACGCTCTTCATCGTATGTGTCCAGCAGACACATTGGTGCCGTACCGTCCATCACCAGCTTCAGCTTCCAGATCAGGTTATCTGTGTCCTGCAGGCCGGAGTTCGCACCGCGGGCACCAAACGGAGACACCTGATGGGCACTGTCACCAGCAAAGATCACTCGGCCTTTGCGGAACTGTTCCATGCGGCGGCACTGGAAGGTGTAGATGGAAACCCACTCAAGCTCGAAGTTCACATCCTCGCCCAGCATGGCTTTCAGGCGTGGAATGACGTTTTCGGGCTTCTTCTCTTCTTCCTTGTCGACATCCCAGCCAAGCTGAAGATCGATGCGCCACACATTGTCTGGCTGCTTGTGAAGAAGAGCGGACTGACCACGGTTGAATGGCGGATCGAACCAGAACCAGCGCTCTGTCGGGAAGTTCGCTTCCATAACCACGTCAGCAATCAGGAAGTTGTCTTCAAAGATGCGGCCTACAAAATCCATACCCATCATGGCACGGATTGGAGAGGCAGCCCCGTCACAGGCGATCACCCAGTCGGCTTCGACGGAATAGTTGCCTTCCGGCGTTTCCAGCTCAACAGTTGCAAAGTCATTGCCCTGATCAACGGAGACAACCTTGTTGTTGCCGCGGATCTCGATAGGCTTGCCTTGGGCCTGAAGTTCTTTAACCCGGTCAACCAGATACTCTTCAAAGTAATACTGTTGCAGGTTGATGAAAGCCGGACGTTTGTGGCCATCTTCCGGCAACAGGTCAAACTGATAAACCTGACGCTCGTCAAAGAACACCTTGCCCACGTTCCACTGAACGCCTTTGTCGACAAACTGGTCACCACAGCCAATGCGGTCGAGGATTTCCAGCGGGCGCTTTGCATAACAAACCGCGCGAGAGCCCCAGCTCACCTTGTCGTTGTCATCAACAACAACAACTTCAACATCCTGCATAGCCAGTTCAATTGCTGCGGCCAGACCAATCGGGCCTGCTCCCACCACAACAACCTTATGGCGCACTGCCTTTTCCGCATCCTGATCCGGCGACCGGACATATGGATAAAGCGGAACTTCGAAAATCTTTTTTTTCGTCATACGCTGCCTCCCAGCAAGTGTGATGCCTCAGCCAGCATCCGGCAAAACATCAATCAACTTTGGAGTGCCGGCTGGAACTTGGGGTCCATCCGGCGCCCTGACGCATATGGGGTGGCTTTCGCCTGCGGTATTGAAGGTGGAAGGGGCCAGCAAAATTGGTGTTCAGGATAAACACTGCCAAAATGCTGAGAGAGACAAGAACTCAAGGTGTTGCCGTGAGCCAGTATTTTCTATTTCTTGGACGCATTCGCTCTGTTGCGAGTGACCCAAATTCTGTAGTTTCCTGTCGTCTCTATTTAGGTCTTCCACCTCGAATTTGCTTGAGCTTTGCGGTCTTTATCCCTTGAAGGGGAAAAGGTGGTGAGGAGGATCTTGGACATCCTCACCTCGGCTCATTCATATTAACCCTGCAACGCTGCCCACATTTCCTGATCTCGTTCAGCGGTCCAGATGCGTGGGGTGTCGATGCCGCGAGCCTCATCAAAAGCGCGGGCGACGTTGAAAGGCAGACAATGCTCGTAGATTGCGTAGTCAGCGAATTTCGGATCGCATTCTGCGCGCACTGCGTCCCATGCTTCTTTCAGCGTGCCGCCTCGTACTGCCACGCGGGCGGCTGGTTTATAGGTGCTCTCAACAAAGTCGCGCGTGTTTTCAATGGCTTTGTTGACCATGTCCTGACCCACAAGCGCATCACCGCGACCCGGTGCAATTGCGTCTGGATTGTAGGCTTTGATTGCGTCGAGCGTGTTGCCCCAGTCCTTGAAGTGACCGTCGCCGCAGTAACAAGCAGAGTGGTACTCAACAATGTCACCAGTGAACATCACGCCTTCATCGGGAACCCATGCAACAATGTCGCCTGCAGTGTGGGCACGGCCCAGATGCATCAGCTCAACCTTACGGCTGCCCATGTTGATGGTCATGCGGTCTTTGAAGGTCATGGTTGGCCATGTGAGGCCCGGAATGGAGTCCGCTGCATCAAATAGGCGTGGGAAGCGTCCGAACTCGGAGTCCCAGTCTTCCTGACCGCGCTCGTAGATCATGCCCTCACACTTTTCAGAGGCAATGATTTCTGAAGCGCCGTAACCGGACGCACCCAGCACGCGCACAGCGTGGTAGTGAGACAAAGTCACGTATTTGATCGGCTTGTCAGTCACTTCACGGATTTTATCAACCACGAGCTGAGCCATGACAGGTGTTGCCTGCGCATCAACCACCATGACGCTGTCATCACCAATGATGACGCCGGTGTTTGGATCACCTTCAGCGGTGAACGCGTACAGATCGCGTCCAACTTCGGTGAAGGAGATCTTTTTGGCTTCCATGTCGCCACTGGATGCAAATGCTTTAGCCATCGTCACTATCCTAATTAAGCTTTGAAATCTGGAGCTGGCAGAATTTTGCCGGTACATTCGCCGAAGCCAATGCGGAAGCCATCGCCCTGCGCCCAGCCTGTCAGCGTCAGGGTGTCACCATCCTCGATGAACGTGCGGCTTTCACCGCTGTCCAGAGTGATTGGCTCTTTGCCACCCCATGTGAGTTCCATCAGGGAGCCAAACTCGGACTTTTCTGCACCGGAAATGGTGCCGGAGCCGAGCAGGTCACCCGTGTTCATTTTACAGCCGCCAATGGCATGGTGTGTCAGCTGCTGTGCCGCAGAGTAGTACATGCGGTTGTAGTTGGTGTGGCAGAGCAGTGTCGCTTTATCAGCGCCTTCCGGCTGCATGTAGGCCTGTAGTTCAATGTCGTAGATCATCGGACCCGGCTCATTGAGGTAAGGCAGAAGCTCTTTTTCGCGCTCTGGTGTGCTGGTGCGGAAAGATTCCAGTGCAGCCTTCGTCACAACCCATGGGCTGATGGAGGTTGCGAATGCTTTTGCCTGGAATGGGCCAAGCGGCTGGTATTCCCAGCCCTGAATGTCACGAGCTGACCAGTCGTTCAGCAGCACGTAACCGAAGATCATGTCATCGGCTTCCTGCACGGTGATCGGCTGACCCATAGTGCTTGGCGTGCCAACAACAGCACCCATTTCCAGCTCGATATCGAGGCGAGCGCAGGCTTTGAAAGATGGGACCTGAGCGGTTGGCGCTTTGGTCTGGCCCAATGGGCGCTTGATGTCTGTCCCGGATACAATGACCGTTGAGGCGCGGCCATTGTATCCGATTGGGATATGCAACCAGTTTGGTGGTAGTGCATTCTCAGCGCCGCGCAAGATGGTGCCAATGTTCATGGCATGCTGCTTGCCGGCGTAAAAGTCAGTGTATTCGGAAACTGCAAAGGGCAGGAACATCTGCGCCGCGCTCATAGGCACCAGCGCTTTCGCTTTCAGCGTTTCGTTGCCGGAAAGCGCGTCATTGCCATCTTTCGCAAACAGGGATGTCAGCTGTTCGCGAATGCTGTCCCAGGATGTTTTGCCAAGGCCCATGAAGTCATTCAGAGTTGGCTTATTGAAAACGGTAGTGGTGCCGCCCGCCTTGAGCAGGCCGGCAGATTCCAGCGCAGCCATGTCAACAACCATGTCACCGATAGCAACACCACACCGTGGCTCTTCTCCGTTTTTGGCAAACACGCCGTAGGGAAGATTTTGGATTGGGAAATGGCAGTGCGGTGCGTTCGCACTCTCGATCCAACTCGTCATAACACATCCTTGGCAATTGAAGATCACAGCAAAGTCCTCCCAGACTCAGGCAATCTGTAATTTATCTAATCTCAGAATAGTTTCACTTGTAACTTTGTCAATAACATTTTCCGCCAAAACAAATTCCCTAAGCGTAAGAATGCGCGCTAAAATGCTGTAAAATGGCTAAAAACAGCTGATTATCCTACTTTTGGATATATATCAGAGGCGCTGATCAAGCTCTTGACATATAGTTGCAATTGATACTATCAGGATGATTGTGCAAGTATGAGTGCGCAATAGTTTCATTTAAAACCAACGAGACATGATGATGGCGACTGCGAATAACACGATGGACAAGGAAGACTTCCAGCTTGGGTCGTTCTTTCCCTATAAGGTCCGTGTTTTTGGCACTGCCGTTAGTACTGCTGTCTCAAGTGTTTACCGGGAACGGTACGGCCTCAGCGTCTCTGAGTGGCGCACCATGGCAATTCTGGGTCGCAATCAGGCGCTGTCCGCCTCTGAGATTGTTGAGCGCTCCAGTATGGACAAGGTGAATGTCAGTCGCGCTGTGCAGGCGCTTCGTAAGAAAGAGTTCCTGCGCCGCGACATTGACGGAGAAGACCGCCGCAAGTCCGTTCTGCGCCTGACCGAAAAAGGCCTTGCCGTGTTCAACGATGTCATTCCGTTGGTCCGGGATGTGGAAGCTGCGCTGACTGGGAACCTTTCCGCAGAAGAACAGGCCGTTCTGCTGTCTTTGATGGAAAAGGTTCAGAAAAACGCAGAGGGACTCATTGGGGAAATGAGTGCCGAGGCTGCCGACGGGACCTAAAGCGTATCCCCCCGAAAGTTGGGAACCGACTCTCGGGGAAGGATACGCGTAAGATCATGAATTGAGCTCTGGGAGGGGGCGCCAATACAATGAGCAACATAAAATTATATGATTACTGGCGTTCTTCCGCGAGCTACCGGGTCCGCATCGCACTGAACCTGAAAGGGCTCTCCTTCGATATGGTCACGGTCAATCTGCTCAAAGGCGAGCAGAAGGCTGATGAGAACCTGAGCCGCAATCCGCAAGGCTTTGTGCCGTCGCTGGATCTGGACCGCGATATGCTGACCCAGTCGCTCGCCATCATCGAATATCTGGATGAGCTGCACCCATCCCCTGCCCTGTTGCCATCCACCGCCCGCGAACGGGCCCGCGTCCGTGCGCTGTCTCATGCAATCGCGATGGATATTCACCCGGTTTGTAATCTGGGTGTGGTTCAGCGCATCGTGGAGCTGGCTGGCGGAGACGATCAGGTCAAAATTGACTGGATGCGTGAGTTCATCGCCAAAGGCCTCGATGCTTTTGAGCAGATGCTGGCAGATGGGCAGAGCGGTAAGTTCTGTCATGGGGATCAGGTGGGACTGGCTGATATCTGCCTTGTGCCGCAAGTTTACAATGCGGATCGCTGGGGCGTAGACCGCTCTCACCTCACGCGCATCAGTGCTATTTTTGAGCAAACAGAGCAGATTGAAGCCTTTCAAAAGGCTGCACCAAAACAGGTTGCGTGAGGGAAAATATCCCTCAGTTTAATGAATGAGCTTCATTTTTAACGCGGTGTTGGAAAAATATTCCTGCGCCGCGTTTTCGCGTTTGAAGAGCATCATTCCAGAATACATCAATAGTTTGGCTCCGAGATTGTTAGAATACCTCCAAGCTTCCTAGGAGGAATGGGCGCAAGTTTCTCTCAGTGAAACTGCAATTTTAGCAATATTTCACTTCTAAACTATCTCCCCGCATGGATTTGTTGTCATGAAAATTCTTCTTTACTGAGTTTTGCCTCTTGCCAATAGAGATATATCAGAGATAATACTGATATATCACCGGTGGCTAATGGAATTTTTGGGAGAGGCCACCACCTGCACGCCACCATGCATCATAAAATAATAAGCAGGTCCGGCGTGTATCAATTGAGGGGACTATCATGAAGACTTTGTTGATTGCCGCGCTTGCAGGCGTGTCGATGCTCGCCATCAATTCGGCTCAGGCCGTGGAACGTGGTGGCACGCTCACCTTCGCCCGCTATGATGATTCCAATCTGGTTGATCCAGTCTATGCAGACCGGAACCCGGATATCTGGATGGTCACAAACCTCTATGATACCCTGCTCCGCACCAAGGCAGATGGCAAAACCATCGTTCCGGGTCTGGCGTCCGGTTATGAGGTTTCCGCAGATGGTAAAACCATCTCCATCACCCTGCGCGACGGCATCAAGTTTTCCGATGGTTCTGCAATTACGCCAGCTGATGTAAAGTTCTCGCTGGAGCGCGCCACCAACCCTGATTTCGGTCCATGGTCCGGCCTTTTGGGCTCTGTTGAAAGCATCACCGAGACCAAGAATGGTGTCACGCTTTCCATGAAGAACCCTGACCCTACCATCATCTCCATTTTGGCAACTTTCAACACCGCGATCGTGTCCAAGGCCGCGTTTGACGCTGCGCCAGGGGCAAACGATCAGGAAAAGGCAACTGCTCTTTTCGCTCCGGGTACGCCTGTTTCCGGCCCGTTTACGCTGAAAGATCGTAGCCGCGGCAGCACCATGACATTCTCCGCAAACCCGCATTACTGGCGTCAGGGCGAAGACGGCAAACCACTGCCGTATCTGGATGAGGTCAGCTTCGTCGTGATTCCGGATGATGCAACCCGTATCCTGAAACTGCAGGCTGGTGAAGTGAACGGTGCTGAGTACGTTCCATTCTCTCGTGTGGCTGAGCTGAAGGCAGACCCTGCGATCAACATGGAGCTGCATCCATCCACCCGCATCATTTACAGCCCGATCAACTCTCGCGAGACCCGGGCAGATGGCTCTCCAAATCCGATGGCAACCAAAGAGGCGCGTCAGGCGCTGAACTATGCCATCAACAAAGACGCGCTGGTTCAGTTGATCACACACGGCACTGGCAAGTCCATGACATCCCCGTTAATGGCATCGACAACCCAGCTGGCACATGATGGCGGTCCGCTTTACCCATATGACGTTGCCAAGGCGAAAGAACTTGCTGCTGCATCAGGTCTTGAAGGGGCTGAAATCACGCTGACCACACTTGCAGGTTCTTCTGATGATGCAACTCTGTTTGCAGCCATCCAGCAGATGTGGGGCGCCATTGGCGTCAACGTGAAAGTGGAGCAGGTTGATAACCCGACCCGCGGCGCGAAGAACCGCTCCGGCGAGTTCGACATTCACACCTATGGCTGGGTGAATGATGTGAACGATCCGGCACAGGTTGCAGGCTGGCTGGGCTATTACCCAACCCGCAAAGCAGTTGGAACTGGCTGGAACAATGCGGAGTTCAACTCCCTTTTTGAGGCCTCCAACACTGAGATCGACCCTGAAAAACGCAGTGAGCAGTATAAGCGCATGCAGGAAATCTATGCAGATGCGGCCCCGCTTCTGTTCCTCTATGAAACACCATTTGCTGTTGCTCTGTCTGCCAACGTGAACGGTTATCTCCAGACACCGTTGGGGAACAATGAGTTCTCCTCGGCGTGGATTGCAAAATAACTCCTCCTCTGAGTGCGCCCGGTCTGCATCAACAGGCAAGCCGGGTGTGAAGTAAACAGAGCGGGTGGTCTGATCAGAAAACGGCAGGACCAGACCGTCTGCTCTATGCAATCCGGAAAGCCGAAGCGTCAATCCCATTATCTGTCGCTTCGGCTCTCAATGCTCACGCCCTATTAGGACTCAGGAATGTCGTCACTTTCCTATCTGGTGTCACGGCTGCTGCAGATCATTCCGACCTTTCTTCTTGTGATGGTCGTTATCTTTCTGCTGGTACGTATGCTGCCAGGGGATCCGGCCATCGCCATGGCCGATGCCAAAGCCACCGAAGCTCAGCTGGAACTCATCCGCCAAAAACTCGGGTTAAATGAACCACTGGTCATGCAGTTCTTTTATTTTGTCAGGAACACTTTGAGTGGAGATATGGGCACATCCATTCTTCTCAAAGCGCCAGTACTGGAAGTCATCATTGAACGCATTCCAGTCACCGCGTTCCTCACGCTCTATGCCGTTTGTCTTTCCATTCTCATTGCAGGCCCATTGGCCTTTGTCGCCGCGCTGAACAAAAACCGTGGGCTCGACATTGCCATTCGCAGTGGTTTTCAGGTTGGCTTGTCGACCCCTGTGTTTTACATCGGCCTGCTGCTGCTCACCTTCCTCGCCGCCTCCTTGCGACTGTTTCCGGTTGGCGGTTACGGCACGACGTTTTTGCAGCACTTGCACCACTTGATGTTGCCCGCGTTGACGGTTGCGCTTTACACCTCCGCCATCATCATGCGGAATTTGCGGTCTGCCGTGATTGAGGTGCTGGATGCAGACTATGTGCAGTTCGCCCGCTCCAAAGGGTTATCCCGAAGCGTTATTCTGGGTCGTCATGTCCTGCGCAATGCGCTCATTTCCACCGTTACACTGCTCGGCCTTTCCATCGGCAATTTGATGAGCGGAACGCTGGTGACGGAGACGGTGTTCGCGGTTCCCGGTCTTGGCCGGTTGATGCTGGAGGCGATCTTTGCCCGTGATTACCCGCTGATACAGGGCCTCACCCTTACCTTCGCTGTTATGGTTTCTCTCGTGTTTCTGTTCACCGATATGGTGCAGGCATGGCTCGATCCGAGGTTACGCCTGTCATGACCCAGCTCGATACACTCCAAGCCACCACGCCGCAGAAGAAAAAGCTCCACCCACGGGTCAAAGCTCTGCTCCGCCCAGGGTTCTTGTTGGGCTTCTTCATCCTGTCCTCTTCCATCCTGCTTGCCGTATTCCCATGGGCGTTCGCACCGTATGATCCCAATGCTTTTGACTTCAATGCGATCCAGAAGTCACCAAGCTGGGCGCATCCGTTTGGCACAGACAATCTGGGCCGTGACACGCTTTCCCGCGTGATCTGGGCGTATCAGGTTGATATGCAAATCGCGTTTTTTGCCACCTTCTTTGCAATGGTGATTGGCGTTGTGGTCGGATCGCTGGTTGCCTATCACGGCGGCATTGCCGATGTGCTCTTTGGCCGCTTGGTGGATGTGACCATCACCTTCCCGTTTCTGGTGCTGGTCATTGCAGTTGTTGCGGTTTTAGGACCGGGGCTGACCAACATGTACGTGGCGGTGACGCTGGTGCAGTGGGTCTATTACGCCCGCCTCACCCGCGCTGAGATTATGACGCAGATGACCAGCGATTACGCCTCTGCCGGACGGGTAATGGGCTACTCCTCTGGCCGCATCATCTTTCGCCATTTGCTGCCCAACGCCATGACACCGCTCATCACCTACTGGATGACCGACATGGCTCTCGCCATCCTGCTCGGGTCCTCCCTTGGCTACCTCGGACTTGGTGCGCAGCCACCGCAGGCAGAATGGGGCGTACTGATCGCAGAAGGCCGCAACTTCATCACCACCGCCTGGTGGATGAGCCTGATGCCAGGTGTCGCGATTGTGTTGACAGGGCTTGGATTCTCTCTTGTAGGCGACAGCCTTGCCGATGTTCTCAGACCACGGGGGGCATCCTGATGACCAACCAAAACGAGAGCCTGCTACAGGTTCGAGACCTCACAACCACCTTTCACAGCAAGGGCCGCGCGTTGCGCGCTGTTGATGGCATCTCCTTTGACGTGCGCGCTGGTGAAGTGCTTGGTCTGGTGGGCGAAAGTGGCTCTGGTAAATCCATCAGTCTGCGCTCCATCATCGGCCTTGCCCGCGACTATGGCACGGTGGAAGGCAATGTCTACTGGAAGGGAGCGGATCTGCTCACCCGCACAGACAAGCAATTACAGTCTGTTCGTGGCAGCCAGATCTCCATGATCTTTCAGGAGCCAATGACCTCGCTCAACCCGCTGCTCACCGTGGGCTTGCAGATTGAGGAGAACCTGAAAGCCCACACGGATCTGGATCGCCGCGCCCGCAAAGCCCGCGCTATTGAACTGCTGGATACTGTTGGTATTCCCAGCGCCTTGTCCCGCCTCAAGGATTTCCCGCACCAGTTCTCCGGCGGCATGCGCCAACGGGTGATGATCGCCATTGCACTGGCGTCCAATCCGGAATTGTTGCTGGCGGATGAACCTACCACAGCGCTGGACGTGACCATTCAGGATCAGATTTTGCAGCTGCTGTTGTCGCTGGCCAAAAACCTCAATATGGCGATTGTGCTGGTGACACATGATCTGGGTGTGGTCGCGCAAACCTGTGATCGCGTGGCGGTGATGTATGCTGGTCGCTTGGTAGAGACTGGTTCCGTTCGGGACGTGTTAAAACGACCTCAGCACCCTTACACGCTCGGCCTTTTGAAGTCGGTACCGGAAAACATTCCACCCCGCACACCACTCTACTCTGTTCCCGGCACACCACCGGCGCTGGATGCCCTACCGAAAGGATGCGCCTTTGCGCCGCGCTGCCACAAAGCGGAGGATGTGTGTCTTGGTAGCAAACCACCTCTCTCCCAGTTGGGAGATGGAATTTCATCTGCCTGCCATTTCACTGCAGACATTCGTGGGGAGGCGTTGGCATGACCTATGAAGCTCCGGTTTTGGAAGTTGAGGGCCTGCATTTACACTTTCCGCTCAAAAGAACCCTCTTCGACGCAATTCAACGCAAAGAAAAACGCATAGTCAAAGCACTCAATGGGGTAAGTCTTGAGGTGAAACGGGGTGAAACCCTTGGCATTGTTGGCGAATCCGGCTGCGGAAAGTCCACTTTAGCCCGTTGTCTGGCCCGTCTTTATGAGGCTGACAAAGGCACCATCCGCTATGACGGGCAAGAGGTTGCTGCCAAAGATGCCGGTGCATTGCGGGAGTATAACCGCAAGGTCCAGATGATGTTTCAGGACCCTTACTCCTCCCTCAATCCCCGCATGACAGTCCGGCAAGTGCTGACAGAGGCGCTGCGTGTTCATAACATGCGGCCTCTTGAACAGATCAATGACCGCATTGCCGAGCTGCTTGATTTGGTGCGCCTGCCGCAAGATGCTGCGGATAAATTGCCCCATGAGTTTTCTGGCGGGCAACGCCAACGCATTGCTATTGCACGGGCTTTGTCGGTTGAGCCAGAGGTGCTGGTTGCGGACGAACTGGTGTCGGCGCTGGATGTTTCGGTTCAGGCACAGGTGGTGAACTTGCTGCTGGAACTGCAGGACAAACTGGATCTGACTATTCTGTTTGTGGCGCATGACCTCAGACTTGTCCGCCATGTCTCCCACAGGGTCGCGGTGATTTATTTGGGCACAATTGTTGAGATCGGCGATTCAGAACAGCTCTTTAACACCCCCAAACACCCCTACTCCAAGGCTCTTCTGGCAGCAGCCCCTTCTCTTGATCCGGACAAACGCCATACTCGCCCGTCAATCTCCGGCGAACTGCCCAGCCCGCTCAACGTACCAAAGGGTTGCGCATTCCATGCAAGATGTCCCCATGCATCAGGGCGATGCCAAAGTGAAACTCCCCGATTGAGGGCATTAGACGAGCTGGGTAATGTGGCTTGTCATCATGCCGAAGCTCTTTTATCAGCATAAAACCCCATCACACGATCGAGCAAAAAATGTTGGAAAATCAGAAATTTGAAAGAACCACAGATCGCTTGAGCCTCATACGAGACGAGCTGAAGCGCAACGGACTGGATGCAGTTATCATCCCGCGTTTTGATGAGCATCAGGGGGAATACTGCGCCCCGCATGACGAGCGTCTGGCATGGGCAACTGGCTTCACTGGCTCCGCAGGTCTGGCGATTGTCACGGTAGATCAAGCGGTTATGTTTGTTGATGGCCGCTACACCGTTCAGGTGCGCAACCAATGCAGCAGTGAGTTCTTCTCCTACCAGCATATCTTTGATGAACCACTGGAAAACTGGATTTCTGCCAATATGAAGGCAGGCCAGCAAATCGGCGTCGATCCGATGCTTATCCCCTCCGCATGGTGGGATCGCTTCGCTGGTGGCGCAGACGAAGCAGGCGCTACATTACTGGCAACAGCCAGCAATATCGTCGATGCAGTCTGGTCTGATCAACCAGACAAACCACTCTCACCCATCACACCGTACTCCCTTGAAAAAGCTGGGAAAACCAGCCTGGAGAAACGCGCTGAGATTGCAGCGCAAATGAAGCACAAAGGTGCAAAGGTGCTGGTTGAAACCCAGCCCGACAACATCGCCTGGCTTCTCAATGTTCGCGGTGATGACGTCGAGTTCAACCCCATCCCACACTCTTTCCTGCTCCTGAAAGATGACGGCTCCGCTAGCTGGTTCGTAGATTCTCGTAAGCTTTCCAACAGCTTAGATGAGTATGAGCTTGAAAATGTAGAGACCGCAGACCCTATGAACTTCATCGGTTCACTGGAAAGAATGACCGGAAAAGGAACACAGGTTCTGATCGACCCGATGTTCTCCCCCGTCGCAACCCGTCTTGCTGTTCAGGCTGCTGGTGGCGTTCCAGTCATGGAACAAGGCGCAATCACGCTCACCAAGGCTGAGAAGAATGAGAATGAACTCAAAGGGTTACGCGACTGCCATGTGCGTGACGGTATTGCGTGGACTGAGTTTTCTGCGTGGTTGAAGCGGGAGGTGCCGCATAGAGCCAAGGTAGGCGATCCGGTGTACGAGCTGGAAGCGGAAGAGCGCATTCTGACAGAACGCAAACGCCAGAAAGATTTTGTTTATCCAAGCTTTAGAAGCATTTCAGCAGCTGCTGGCAACGCCGCAATGTGCCATTATGCAGCCACGGATACCTCAAATACTGCGATCCTTCCTGAACACACATATCTGCTGGATTCCGGCGGCCAGTATCAGGATGGCACCACCGACGCAACACGCACCTTTGCGTTCTCGGAAACATCGGAAGAGTTTAAAGCTGCCTACACCGCTGTTTTCAAAGGCTTTGTAGCGCTGGCTTCACTGCGTTTCCCGAAAGGCACACAAGGCCACCACATCGACGGGTTTGCCCGCAGGCCGCTTTGGGATCTGGGGCTCGATTATGATCACGGTACCGGTCATGGGATCGGGCACTTCCTTTCCGTTCACGAACAGCCGCAACGCATCGGTAAGCCTTACAATCCGGTGGACCTCGTTGCTGGCATGGTAATGTCCATTGAACCGGGATATTACGTTGCAAATCAATACGGTATCCGGATTGAGAACCTTTTTGAGATCGTAGAGGAAGACGATGGTTTCCTCGTTTTCAAGAACCTTTCGTACATCCCCATTGAACCGCAGATGCTCAACATGGTTGATCTCACCCGAGCTGAAATCAAATGGCTTGGCGACTACAATGCTGATTTGAAACGGGTTCTTGGCCCGGAACTGAGCCCGGATGCCTATGACTACCTGATAAGTTGCTGTGAGTTGCCGGAGTAATCACAGTTGATGCGATAAGAAAAAGCCCCGCAAAGCCAGAAGCTCTGCGGGGCTAATTATTTGTAGTTTAATGAGAAATCAGGCCGATACCTGCTCTCCAATAGCCTCAATGAGTAAAGCTTTTGCAGCTTCCAGCGTAAACTCAACCGGGTTGCCGCCAGCACTTGGATCCTTCACCGCTTCTTCTGCAAGCACATCAATCTTGTCAGTACCTATACCAAGTTCGGCCAGAGTATTCGGAACGCCCATATCCGAGCGCATCTTCATCACGAAAGCGAAGAAACCGTCGAAACCACCGGGAATATCAAGGTAAGCAGCGAGCTTCTCAATACGCTCTTCAATCGCACCTCGGTTGAACTTCAGCACCGTTGGCATGATCACAGCATTGGTCAGACCGTGATGGGTGTTGTAAACCGCACCTACCGGATGTGCCAGCGCGTGAATACCGCCAAGGCCTTTCTGGAAAGCCACTGCCCCCATAGCTGCTGCACTCATCATGTGGCCGCGAGCTTCGATATCATTTGGATTTTCAAAGACTTTCGGCAGGTTCTCCTTAACAAGACGCATGCCTTCCAGCGCGATGCCCTGAGACATCGGGTGGTAATGAGGAGAGCTGTAGGCTTCGAGACAGTGCACGAATGCATCAATGCCAGTTCCAACTGTGATCATCGTCGGCATGCCAACTGTCAGCTCAGGATCACAAATTACCACGCTTGGCAGGATCTTCGGATGGAAGATGATCTTCTTTACGTGGCTCTCAGAATTGGTGATAACGCTTGCACGGCCAACTTCAGATCCGGTACCTGCTGTGGTTGGAACTGCGATATTCGGATAAATCGCATCCGCATCAGCCTGCGTCCACCAATCGCCAATGTCTTCAAAGTCCCAGACCGGACGGGTTTGACCTGCCATGAACGCAATCAGCTTGCCAAGATCGAGGCCTGAGCCTCCACCGAATGCAATCACACCGTCATGACCACCTGCGTTGAAGGCTGCAACACCTGCTTCCAGATTGATCTCAGTTGGGTTTGGATCAACCTCACAGAACATGGCGCGGCCAAGACCAGCCTCTTCCATCACATCCAAAGTGCTGGCAGTGACTGGCAGGTTTGCAAGGCCTTTGTCGGTGACAAGCAGCGGCTTTTTTATACCAGCAGCTGCACAAGCATCGGCCAGTTCCTTAATGCGCCCGGCACCAAAGCGGATGGCGGTCGGGTAGCTCCAGTTTGCTGTCAGAGTCATTTTTCTTATGCCTTTTTAAGATGATACGATTTTGGACGGGTCAGGTTCTGGTAGCCGATCTCAGACAGAGCGCCGCCGCGGCCCGTGTCTTTGCAGCCTGTCCAGCATAGGGCGGGGTCCAGATAATCCGCGCGGTTCATAAACACGGTACCGGTCTCAATCTGAGCGCCGAGCTTTGCTGCCCGTGCAAGGTCCTGTGTCCAGAGAGACGCCGTCAGGCCGTAGTGACTGTCGTTCATCAGGCGGATTGCTTCTTCGTCGCTCTCCACTTTCATGATGCCGACCACAGGACCGAAGCTCTCTTCGCGCATCACTTCCATATCATGGTTCACATCCACGAGGATTTGAGGTGCGAGGTAAGCACCACCATCATCTTCCGGGAAGAGGCCCGCGTCGATCATAGGCTTTGCACCTTGCCCAACAGCATCTGCCACCTGTTTGCGTACCAGCTCTGCAAAACGAACGTTCGCCATTGGGCCGATGGTGGTTTTCTCATCCAGCGGGTTGCCGAGCTTATAACCGGAAACGATCTCAACAGCCTTCTTCACAAAGGCATCGTACTTGGAAGAATGGACATAGATGCGCTCGATACCACAACAGCACTGGCCGGAGTTGAACATAGCACCATCAATGAGTGTTTCAGCCGCAGCCTCAACATCCGCATCATCCATCACGTAGCCCGGATCTTTACCGCCCAGCTCAAGGCCAAGACCTGTGAAGGTACCAGCTGCAGCGATTTCCATCGCACGACCGCCACCAACAGAGCCTGTAAAGTTGACGAAGCCGAAATTGCGGCCCGTGATCAGGTGAGAGGTGGTGTCATGATCCAGGAAGAGGTTCTGGAATACCTCTGCCGGAACACCTGCCTCTGCAAACGCATTTGCCAGACGCTCACCAACCAGAAGCGTTTGGGTGGCGTGCTTCAGGATCACCGCGTTGCCAGCAATCAAGGCCGGAGCAACGGTGTTAATCGCAGTCATGTATGGATAGTTCCATGGTGCGATCACGAGGATGACGCCGTGCGGTTCCTTCTCGATGCGGCGCTCGAAGTTGTCGCTCTCTTCGGCAATGATCGGTTTCAGGCTTTCTTCCGCGATCTTTGCCATGTGCGAGGCGCGCTCGTTAAAGCCGCCAAACTCGCCACCGTAACGGACCGGACGACCCATCATTTTTGCGAGTTCAGGAACGATTTCGTCGTTCTGTTCACCAATCTTTGCGACGCCAGCCATTACCAGTTTGATACGCTCTGCAAGTGGACGCGCTGCCCACTCTTTCTGCGCGCTCTTGGCACTGGCAATGACGGCTTCTGCTTCTTTCTGGCTTGCCACCGGACGTTCTGCAAATACAGAACCATCAACCGGCGAAATACATTTTAGTGTTTTTGTCATGGTCAACTCATCATTCACAGCGTGGGCTGGTTTTATCAGGCCCGTTCAAACCCGCGCGCAACTTCCCAGTCGGTTACACGGCGGTCATATTCATCCTGCTCGATCTTGGCGGCATGTGCGTAGTGATCAATCACATCGCCCCCAAACGCAGCACGAAGCATCTCGGAAGACTTCATTTCGGTGGCAGCATCGCGCAAGGTCGTCGGAATTTCGCGAGCGCCCTTACCTCCGTAAGCATCGCCTCTGAACTCTGGCTCCAGCTCAAGTTCGTTTTCGATGCCATCAATGCCAGCAGCGAGCAGCGCGGCCATTGCCAGATATGGGTTCAGGTCTGCGCCGCCAACACGGCACTCAACACGCACAGCCTTGGTACCATCGCCGCATACGCGATAGCCAGCGGTACGGTTGTCCATGCTCCAGATTGCTTTGGTCGGCGCAAAGGTACCAGCGGCAAAGCGCTTGTAGGAGTTGATGTTTGGCGCAAGGAAATAGGTGATCGCACTTGCGTGCTTCAGCAAACCAGCGAGGTAATGGCGCATCATCTTGGACATGCCGTATTCGCCGGATGGATCGTAAAACAGAGACTCGCCATCCTTGCCCCAAAGAGACTGGTGCACGTGGGAGGAACTGCCGGAAGCATCATAATGCCACTTGGCCATAAAGCTGATGCTCTGGCCGTTCTGCCATGCGATCTCTTTACAGCCGTTTTTGATGATGGAATGGCGGTCTGCCATATTCAGTGCATCAGAATAACGGACGTTGATCTCTTCCTGACCGGCATCAGCTTCACCTTTGGAGCACTCGACCGGAATGTCGGCGCCGTTAAGCCCGTTACGAATGGCACGCATCACGTTCTCTTCCTTGGTGGTCTGGAAGATGTGATAGTCCTCATTATAGGCTGAGACTGGCGAAATATTGCGGTAGCCCTTGGCGTGGGCTTCTTCAAAACTCTCTTTGAACAGGAAGAACTCCAGTTCAGTCGCCATGTTAGCGGTCATGCCCATGCCTTCGAGGCGGTCGACCTGGCTTTTCAAAATGGCGCGCGGAGAATGTGGAACTTCTTTATGGGTGTGGTGGTCCAGCACATCGCACAGTACCAGTGCGGTGCCTTCCAGCCATGGAATAATGCGCAAGGTGGCAAGATCCGGCTTCATGACGTAGTCGCCATAACCCGCTTCCCAACTTGTGGCCTTGTAGCCATCCGGAGTGGCCATCTCCATGTCGGTTGCAAGCAAGTAGTTACAGCTGTGAGTTTCTTCCCAGGCGCTGTTCACGAAGAACTCACCCTGAAAGCGCTTGCCCATTAAGCGGCCCTGCATGTCCACCTGTGCGGCAATAACGGTGTCTATCTCACCGGTGTCGACCAGCTCGCGTAACTCGTCGAGGGTCAGTTTTCCGGTTCTACGTGTCTTTTTGGTTTCTTCTCGCAACATACCTGTTCCCCGAGGACCCTATTAAAGCGGCGGATGCCTGTGCCTCTCCTGCATGGCATCACCGACACTGCTTCGTTACTGTGTGGTGTGGCCAGCCCGAAAACCGGGCTGACCAATCTTGGAAAAACAGCTTAGCCGTAGCGGTAAGGACGACCAGCTTTTGCCATTGCTGCGTTGTATTCCTTCAGGATCTTAACAACGCGGGCGTTACGCTCGGACTTGGCTGCAATCTCGTCCCAGAACTTGAGAGCTTCGTCTTCAACAGTTGCCCACTCTTCATCAGGAATGGAGGTCAGCTCCATCTTCTCGCCTTGTGTGCGCAGCTTGGCTTCGCCTGCCCAGTACCAGTGCTGGCGGTAGTAGTGAGAACTATCCATGCACAGGTTAAAGAGGGTCTTCAGGTGATCTGGCAGTTCATTCCAGCGCTCTTCGTTGGCAAAGTAAGAACCAGCCCACGCACCGGAGATGTTGTTGGTGAGGAAGTAGTTGGTCACGTCAGCCCAACCTACAGTGTAATCCTCAGTGATACCGGACCACGCAATCCCGTCCAGTTCGCCAGTCTGCATTGCAACTTCAATGTCTTCCCATGGCAGGGTGACCGGAACAACGCCGAAGCGTGTCAGGAATTTGCCAGCGGTTGGGAAGGTGAAGACGCGCTTGCCTTTCAGATCAGCAAGGCTGCGGATCGGGTCTTTTGTCGCAAAGTGACAAGGATCCCATGCACCAGCGGAAAGCCACTTAACGCCTTCAACTTCGTCATAAGCTTCTTCCCAAATCTCTTTCAGACCCCAGTGGTTAAACAGAGCTGGAACATCAAGGCTGTAACGGGAAGCGAATGGGAAATAGCCACCGAAAACAGATACATCTACTGGTGCTGCAATGGAGTCATCATCTGACTGAACAGCATCAATGGTGCCGCGCTGCATGGCACGGAACAGTTCACCAGTTGGTACCAGCTGGTCTGCGTAGTATAGCTCGATCTCCATCTCACCATTTGCTGCCTTGTTGAAGGCGTCAATGGATGGCTTGATCACATGTTGAGCAAGTGCTGCACCAGCATATGTCTGAAGGCGCCATTTGATAGGACGACCTGCAGCATGAACAGCCGGGGCTGCAAGGGTAGATGCACCAGCAGCGGCGACGGTTGTTAAACCAGCTTTCTTAAGAAAATCACGTCTATTCGTCATACTCAATTCCCCTTGGAATATGAATTTCTGGATCCCTCAGAACCGGTGGACTTTTTATAGCGAGGGGTGTGATTTTTATCTGTCTCCATCCGGAATTCGCTAATTACTTCAATGGGTACGTTTGTGATGCCTTGTCATGTCACCTCGCGTAGTAAAGGTTGGGCAGCCAAAGCGCGATTTGCGGGAAGACCGTGACCAGAGCCAATCCAAACACCATGATTGCCACGAATGGAATGATGGATTTGTAGATGTCTGTCAGCGAAATCTCCGGCGGCGCCATGGCACGCATCAGGAACAGGTTGTAGCCAAATGGCGGTGTCATATAGGCGATCTGACAAGTGATGGTGTACAGCACGCCGTACCAGACCAGATCAAACCCAAGCACTTTGACCAATGGCACGTAAAGCGGAGCCACAATCACGAGCATCGCGGTGTCATCCAGGAACATGCCCATGACGATGTAGGAGAGCTGCATCAGCAGAAGGATTTCCCATGGGCCAAGACCAAGGTCGCCCACGAAGAAGCCTTCAATCGCACGCACAGCGCCCAATCCGTCAAACACAGCACCAAACGCAAGAGCTGCAAGAATGATCCACATGAACATACAGCTGATCTGAAGCGTCTTTTCAGTGGTGATGTGCAGCAAGCGGAAGGTGAGGCGCCGTTTGAATGCAGCGGCCAGTGTCGCAGCTGTTGCTCCAACAGCGGAACTTTCCACGAGGCTGGTCACACCCATCAGGAACAGACCAGTCATCGCAAAGAAGATGAACAGCGGGATCACACCAGCTTGTAACAAGCGGATTTTCTCAGACCATGTGATCTCTTTGCGCTCTTCTTCAGAAAGGGTTGGACCCAATTCCGGCTGAAGGCGGCAACGCACCACAATGTAAAGAATGAACAGTCCTGCCAGTAACAAACCCGGAATAGCGCCTGCGAGCCAAAGTTTGCCAACTGGTTGACGGGCAATCATGCCGTAAAGAACCAGAACAACGCTTGGCGGTACGAGAATGCCCAGTGAGGAACCAGCCTGAATAACGCCAGTCACCATAACCTTGTCATAGCCTCGACGCAGCAACTCAGGCAGAGCGATGGTTGCGCCGATGGCCATACCGGCCACAGACAGACCGTTCATGGCTGAAATCATCACCATGAGGCCGACTGTGCCGATGGCCAATCCACCATGAAGGCCACCTGTCCAGACATGGAACATCTTATAAAGATCTTCGGCAATGCCTGATTCAGAGAGCATATAGCCCATGAAAATGAACAGTGGCAGCGTGAGGAGCGGGTACCACTTCATCAGCTTCATGCTGGCGGAGAAGGCAATTTCGGAGCCACCATCACCCCACAGCAGAAGGGCGGCGATAACAGCAACGGAACCAATTGCAGCAAAAACACGTTGCCCGGTCAGGAGCATCAGCATCATGCTGGAGAACATCAAAATTGCGATCAGTTCATAACTCATGGCGCAGGCCTCCCAAGGGCTGCGGCCAAGTCTTTAAAGAACGTCGCGATTGCCTGAAGCAGCATCAAGAATATTCCAAAACACATAATGGCTTTGATTGGCGCCATAGGTGGTGCCCAAGCCGAGTAGCTTTCCTCACCGTATTTGACTGCGTATTCCAACGAGGAAAGACCGCCGTAAAGGAGGAAGATGAGGTACAAAATCAGAAGCAGGATGGTCATGACATCCATGGTGGCTTTACGCCGTGGAGACCAGCTTCCATAAAACAAGTCCATGCGCACGTGAGACTGTGTCTGCATGGAATAGGCGCCACCCAGAAGGTAGTAGGCTGCCATGGTGAACTGGGCTGTTTCCAGCGTCCAGAGCGGCGGTGCGAAAAAAGTCTTCGCGATGGAGGAGTACAACAGCACCCCCAGCATCACGAAAATGAGGTACATGGCAAAGCGGCCAACATATTTGTTGATCCAGTCCACATACCTGACGAAAACAACTATTCCCCTTGGCATTAATCTGCTGCCCTTGCTTTTGTTGTTGCTCCCTGCCCGCTCACAGTTATTTCAGCGCTAAACTGTGGCAGGACTTGCAGAATTGCCTCTCCTAACAAGTCTGCAATTTTCTTCTGGTCTGCTCGCTTTGCGATTAAGTCGTTGCGCACTTCAATCATAACGTTTAGCAGGCCGCGGGATTGTGCCTGATCAACGAGGGTATGCGTAACCCCGTCTTCCGGCCCATATGGTTCGTTTCTTTGGATGACGTAGAGATCCGATGGGCACAGTGCTTCCAGCAGTGCATCGGCAAAGCGGGTATCGCTGTCATGCAGCACACCTACCTCGACGGCTCTTTTCTTGCCGTTGTAAACTGGTGTGAACGAGTGGATCGTGACCATCACCGGAAGCTGACCCGCCGTATATTTGGCGTCGATCACCTGTTTTACTTCAGACTGGAAGGGGCGATAAAATTTGTTGGCCCGGTCTTGCCGCTGTTCATCATTCAACGAAACATTGCCCGGCACCTCGTAGATCTCGCTTTTTTCCGGCATGGCACTGGGTGCTTCCGGTGGGCGGTTACAATCATAAACGAGGCGCGAAATTCGTTGAGCGACCAAAGGTGCGTTCAGCTTGGTGGAGAGAAGTTTGGCAATCGCCAAAGCTCCTGGATCCCAAGCTGCATGGCTGCTTGCAGCTTCTTCACTTAGACCGAGGCCATTTAGGTATGCAGGAATAAACTTGGATGCATGTTCGCAGATCAACACAACTGGAGCCGTTCCTCCTGTATTGATCGTTTCAACAGTGTCGTTGCCAACAGATTCTATCTGGTCAGTTTTGACTTCAGACAAGAACAGTCCCCCCGAATGCATCTTGTTTTTCCTTGTACTTTCAGTCTTTTTATTCGTAAAAGAGTTTCTGAAAGAAACGTTTCCAAGGAGACTAATCTGAAAGGAACGTTTCACAAAGCCTAAAAACTAGGCAAATATACATACATCAGGTAGGTGAGAGACGTGCGAGACCCAAATGAACAGACCGTCGCAGAAAAATTACGCGGACATTTTAATGGGTTAACTCGTGCAGAGCGTCAGCTGGCCGTCTCCTTGCTTGCAAATTATCCAGTCAGCGGATTAGGCAGCGTTTCAGAGCTTGCAAAGTCGGCAAATGTCTCTGGTCCAACGGTCGTCAGAATGGCGCAAAAGATTGGTTTTGCTGGGTTTACGGAGTTGCAATCAGCCTTGAAGTTGGAAGTGGAAGAAACAATTTCCAACCCGATTTCCAAACAAGAGCGCTGGACCCGAAATGCACCTGATGCACATATTCTGAACAGGTTTGCTGACGCGGTCATCGACAATCTGAAACAAACCTTACAGCAACTCGATACGCAGGATTTCGATCAGGCTGTGGGTTTGTTGACGGAGCGCGAGCGGGCTGTCCACATTGTTGGTGGTCGTATTACACGTGCTTTATCGGACTATTTCTTTACGCATTTGCAGGTGATCCGTGATGATGTAATTGCCATCGCCTCCAACTCCAACACGTGGCCGCACTATCTCCTGAACATGAAACCGGGTGATGTTGTGGTGGTGTTCGACATCCGTCGATACGAACATGATATCCTGCGCTTTGTCGATCTGGCGCGTGAACGCGGGGCGGTTGTGATCGTCTTTACCGATCAGTGGACGTCGCCCGCAGCTGTTAATGCGGAATATGTTTTCAACGCCCGTATTGAAGCGCCGTCGGCCTGGGATAGCAGCGTTGTCATCATGTTTATTCTGGAAGCCATGATTGAAGCCATGACCACCTCCACATGGAAGGTGACCAAGGAGCGGATGAACACGCTGGAGAACCTGTTTGACAAGACTAAAATGTTCAGCAAGTCCAGTTAGTTGGTCTGCTGTCCCGTTGCGCGCGCTGGTAACAGAGCCGGTGCGAAGAATGTCAGGTATTTGAAACTGACATAGAGAACGACGGCTGTTGCCACATAAAGTTCAATGTGCGCCAAGGCTCTGATCTGCGCGACAAGATTGGCATTCGCACCCAGACTTTCCATCCATGATACCGTTTTAAAGAGCGCTGTTGCGCCAATTACGAGCGGAAATGTGAAGGCGGAAAAGCCTGGAGAAAATGGCAGGCGGAACAAGCGCAGGAATGAGATATAAATCAGCGCCGTCATAGCAACTGCAATTCCGCCAAGCACGGCGACCATAATTGGAGATGGATTACTCGTCAGAGTGAGATAACCAGCAAGCGAAAGACTGGCAGGTGCGGCGAGGATCGCGATGGTTGGTTTCGCTGCATCGGGCACTTCGGCGTGAAAAATCAAACGATACAGCATCATTGGTAACATCAGCGCATAGGCGACCAGACCAAACCAGAGCAAGGCGTTCGCAAAGCCTTCAAACACACCGCCGGGAAAAGCAACAGCTGCCACGATGATTCCAACTGGTGGCACAAACCAGCTTGGGACCATGTGCTGTAGACTGAAGCTTTTTGCACGATGATAAATGAACACAGATAAGAACGTGAGATGCAGGGCAATACCCAATAGCCAAAGCATCTGCCCGATTGTGAAATTGTATTGCGCGATTGCGTAGGATACGATCATCAGCGCCATTGCGGTTGTCGGGAGCACACTGCCAACAACTGGATGCCTCAGATCTTCAAAAACTGCGGTGTGCGCAAAAAAGATTTTTCCAAGCAGTAGCACGAGCAAAACGCTCGAAATCAATGCGCCCGTGAGTTGCAGCGCCCCTCCAAAATTGCCAGCATTTTCCATTGACCAACCGAGACTTGCTATCCCTAGCGCGAGACCACCGAGAGGGGCTGGAACATGAGCCAGTTTGTTTCGAAGAGTATTCATCGGAAATGCCAATAACCTGAGGGTGAGAAGACAAAGTATGCAACTCCAGTTCCTAGCTGATTTGATATGTCCTGAAAATCTGAATATATTGAATAGGTGGTTCAGTAAAATTGAACCCCATACAATACTGTCCCACAGATTGGCCTTGAAAAGAAATGAATGTAACGTTTCGTCAGCTTAAAGTGTTTGTTTCGATTACGCAGGAAGGCTCGATCACAGCTGCGGCAGAAAAACTGTTTCTCACCAAATCAGCCGTTTCTATGGCTCTTGCTGAGCTGGAACGTCAACTGGGGTGGAAGATGTTTGATCGTGCCAACAAGCAACTCATCTTAAACGAGCAAGGCCGCCGTTTACTTCCTCTGGCGGATGAACTGCTGGATAGATCTGAAGCGATCACGCAGCTTTTTGAAGGGGATGATGCAACCAACGGTAACTTGCGGATTGGGTCCAGCTACACAATTGGTAACCACCTGCTGCCCACCCTGCTCGGAGATTTCCGTGAAAACACGGGGTATCTGCACCAGTCTATGAGCCTCTCCAATTCCACCAAAACCTGCAGAATGCTACTGGATTTTGAGTTAGATCTTGGGTTCATTGAGGCAAAGGTCAGTGACAAACGTCTCAAGGTTGAACCGTGGATGACGGACGAAATGGTCGTGGTCTGCGCGCCATCTCAATGTCCCGCTACCGATAAGCCGCTTGAGTTAGATGCGCTCGAAGGCAAGAGCTGGGTTTTGAGGGAACCGGGATCTGGCACACGAGAGTATTTTCTGACTGAAGTTGCTGCGAACCTTGAAGAGTGGACAGAAGCGTTCGAGCTCAACAGCACCACGGCTATCGTCAACTCAGTCATCGCAGGGCTCGGTCTGACTGTGCTTTCTCGCCGCTCTGTCAATGCCGCCGTTCAAGATGGTCGCTTATCGATCGTGCCCTTGAAGCACAAGATGATCAGGCAATTTTCGCTGGTCTATAACACGGAGAAATACCAGAGCCCCGTCTTCAAATCCTTTCGGGAGTTCGCCCACAACTGGACTTTGGGTCGGGATTAACGGGCAGCTTGCGCAACATTAGTTTTATGGAAATGCAAATAATCAGCGTTTGAATGTATTTCGACTATCGTACTCACTCCTGTGGTTTAATAGCCATTTTATCCAATAAAACCATTATTTTACAACCTCATATCCAAGACGCACCTAGTTGATCTTGTAGTTGAAACTGACTTAGTCTGAGCATGAAATAAGCGATTTATAGGAAAATGCATATATCTGGCTTGATTGCTGTTTAGATTCTTTCTAGCATTCCCCTTGGTTAGGGGAGGCGCCAGTGTGTATTCAGATACCTTCAACTCAATCCTGCCGATATGAGCTGGATGAATGGAACACACGGCTGACTGAAATCTGTGGTCACTTTGTTACAAACACAGAAGCTGGAAGTGTCATGGGAAATGCCTCCATACTCCAGCTTGGTGATGTTGATTGCGCCCGCGTCACTCACAATGCAAGAGAGATCACCCGTGGACCTGCTGATATCAGCAAGGACGGCGAGGCCTACTATTTTCTGATCCTGCAGCTTCGGGGAGAAGCGGAGCTGGAACAGAATGGACAAACCGCGCTGCTTTCCAAGCCCGGAGACATGACGTTGATCGATTCCGTCAAATCCTCCATTTTCCGGGCTAACCGCACTTTGGGGTCTGACCAGATATCCATGCATATCCCGCGCCATCTGCTGCATCGGCATTTCAATTCTGCTTATGCCTGTGGTCGCAAGGTCTCCGCGTTTTCCGGGGCTGGCCAGCTGATCAACGCCCACCTAAATCTGCTGCTTGAAGCCCAGCCGGGAAGCCAGAAACAACATTTGCTCTCAGGGGCGTTCAACGATGTGGTGAGTGCAACCTTTCTTGAAGAAGACACCAGCGTTTTGCAGGAGGGATATGACAAGCTGCAGTTCCTGTTGTCTCTTATTCACGACAATGCGCTGGAAGAGAGCTTCAACATCGAAGAGCTTTCAAAGCTTTCCAGCATGTCGCGCAGTAGCATTTATCGTCTTTTCAGAGAGCACGGATTGAGCTGTAACGAGCAGATCGCCAAGGTGCGTGTCGGCAGGTTCAAACGTGAGTTATCGCGTCGTCTGCAATCCCGGCAGGCCTTCAGAATCTCTCAGCTGGCGTTTGAATTTGGCTTTCGTGATCTGTCGACCTTCAACCGGGCGTTTCGAGCGCAGGTTGGTATGTCTCCGCGAACCTTTGCGGAGCAGATACGGCAGAACAAGCTGGCTGTGAACCGATATGCCTAGTAAATTGCACAGGATGCGCAGACACAGCGATCCGGGCTCGCCTAAGCTTTGATTGGACGGATTTAGGGGGAGAAGACACAGGTGGGTTCATCTCCCCCTCCCGATGGGAGGGAACCAATGACTTTAAAGATGCTGGGGGGGCTTGTAGCCGCCTCAATGCTCACGACTGCCGCGTATGCTGCAGATCCTCATCCACTCGATGGCCTGACAGGAGATGAACTCAATACGGTTCGGGCAACCCTGATTGAAGCCAATGCTGCCAGTGATAAAACGCTATATCCGCTGATTGAGCTGTTGGAGCCACACAAAAAAGCGGTCATGAGCAATGTGACAGATGGGAGCCTTGATCGCAGAGCGACTGTTCATTTTCAGGAAGATGGCAAATTTCACCAAGCGGTGGTGAACATCACCAAAGGCACTGTCGAAAGCAGGTCAGACCTTGAAGGTCAGCCCATGATCATGCTGGCGGACTTTTTGTCGGCTATGGAGATCGCGCTGGGAGATGAGCGTATGGTTGCCGGGCTCGCCAAGCGTGGCCTGACGCCAGATGACGTTTATTGCCTTCCGCTGACTGCTGGTAACTTCTTTACTGATGCAGAAAAAGGCAAACGCCTGATGAAGGTGCCTTGTTATGTGAACCCGACAAGCTCTAACTTCTATGCCAAGCCGGTTGAGGGGCTGGTGGCTGTGGTGGAGCTTTCAGAGCGTAAAGTTCTGGAAGTTATCGATGAAGGCGCTGTCCCTCTTCCAGAAGATGACTGGGGCTACAACGAGGATGAAGTGGCCAAACGTACGGCATTGAGAGCCAAAACCAATCCGGCACGCCTGCGTCAGGAGGGTGGTCCAAACTTTACTATTGATGGCAGTGAGATCACCTGGGACATCTGGAAGATGCGGTATCGCGTCGACAAACGCCCAGGACTTGTTCTGTCGCAAGTCAAAGCCAATGATGGTGCGAACTGGCGTTCAGTGCTCTATCAAGCCTCTCTTTCTGAAGTGTTCGTACCGTATATGGACCCCTCCACTGGCTGGTATTGGCGGACCTATATGGACAGTGGCGAATACGGGTTTGGCCTCTTCCTGACACCATTGCGCAAGAACGTGGACTGCCCGGATTACGCAACTTTCCTTCCGGCATTGATCCATGATGATATGGGCCAGCCGCTGGAGATTCCCGACGCGATTTGCATCTTCGAGCGTGATATTGGAAACCCTGCATGGCGCCACTTTGAAGTCTTTGCCCAGTCAGAAACGGAATTTGTGCCTGCTGAAGGGCGGCCAGAAACAGAACTGGTCATCCGTACAGCTTCTGAGGTTGGCAACTACGACTACCTTATCGACTATCGATTCAAGCAGGATGGCACGATTTACCTGAAGGTTGGCGCATCTGGTCTGGATGCCGTGAAGGGCGTTGCGTCCAAGACCTTACAGGATCCATCCGCTGCCGAAGACACGAAATATGGCTCGCTCATTGCGCCCTATCTGGTTGCTCCATTCCACGACCATTACTTCAACTTCCGCCTGGACTTTGACGTAGATGGGCCGGACAACACCATGATGGTGCAGGAAATCGTTGGTGGTGAACCTCCGGTCAATGTGCCACGTCGCTCACTCTGGACGGTTAAGAACACACCGGTCAAAAGCGAGATGGAAGGTCGCTTCCGCCTCAGCTCCATGAAGCCGAAAGCCTTTATGGTGATGAACGGGAATGTCGACGGTTACCTTGGTCACAAGCCGGCCTACATGCTTCACCACGGCAGCGTGTCCTATGCTCCGTTTGACTTCGAAAACGATGCGCCGTTCGTGCGTAACCGCTACATCGAGTACAGCGTCTGGAATACTGCTTATGATCCAAAGGAGCGTTATGCAGGTGGCGCGCTTGCCATGGGATCTGACGGCTCTGATGGTTTGGCGGAATGGGTCAAGCAGGACCGCGAACTCATGAACAAGGATGTGGTCACATGGTTCACTGCTGGCTTCCACCACGTACCACGTTTGGAAGACTGGCCTGTCATGTCAACAGAATGGAAGACCATCCATATTCAGCCGATGAACTTCTTCCCTCGCAATCCGGCTCTCACAATCCGGTTGCCTGACGAGTCCAGCTAAGGCAGCACCCTTGGTTAGAGTATCCTCCTTGATTGCATTCAAACGGAAGGTGCTCTAACCGAGGCTTTTGTAAGTATATCCTTCTCCGGGAGTGGGTTTCACGCGGCCAGCTTTGGGGGGCAAATCTATGATGACCCCAAGCTTTTCCATGAAGGCCTGCATCCACGTCCAAAGGCCATGCCATTCCACGCCATAAACAATGTTTCCATCAACCACGACACCTTCGTATCCCAGCTTTTCGTAGGTATTGCCAGACATCTGAACTTCTGTTTGACACACAAAATTCCCCGTCATGGTTTTGCCCTTCAAAAGCCCCGTGGCAAGCAGGATCTGCACCCCTCGGCAAATGGAAGCGATCGGTTTGTTTTCCTTGATGAAATGAGATGTTACATCACGGACAATTGGGTATGTGCGCAAGTATTCGCAGGAGCGCCCCCCGGGAAGCACAAGGGCGATGTAATCGGCAGGATTCAGATGCTCAAGAGACACGTTGATGTTGATCCGATGCCCTTCCCATTCAGTGACTGTTTGATAGTCCTTATTGATATCGTGAATGGACGAGGCGACCGTTTCGCCCTCCCGTTTTTTAGGACAGGCAACATGAACTTCATAACCGATGGCTTTCAGCAGCATGAACGGAACAATGACTTCATAGTCCTCACCAAAGTCACCGGTAATCAGCAGAATCTTGAGCTTCATAAGGACATCCCTCCAAAATAATTGGTGTGAAAGATGCCATGGTGCGCTGAGCAAACTGTTGGGCGATCAACTCAGTTTTGATCCGTGATTAAGTCAGATTGTGCCGATTTGCTCGTTGATTGGTGGATGGAAACTCGGCAAAGTGTCCCACAAAACGTAAGCAACCCGTCTTCAATCTGAGTTGTGATTTCAGCTGCCGAATATGAACTTAGCAAGTTTGTAAACTTACGCAAATTCGTCAAACTCAAATCAATAGAAGCTTTGAGCTTAGTGAACAGGAGAAAAGCGTATCAACCTTGCTCAACATCGTGCGGCCTCAACTCCGTGATTGCATGCTAGCTTTTCCGCTGAGTTCCTGAAGGAAGCTGACTTTCAGCTCTAAAAGAGTTTGCAAACCAGCGTGTGGAGAGCGTTTATGGACGACCCTCAGAAACGGAGAGAGGATGCTGCTCCTGCTCTGCAGGATGATCGTTTGATCATTCTCAATGAGGCGTTGTGTTGTTTCGCACGCAACGGTTATTTCAACACCACATTCAAAGAGATTGCCAAGGAAACCGGGCTTTCACAGCAAACTATCGGATCCATTTTCGCCAGTAAGGATGAGATTCTGGCGGAATATCTGCAAATGTGTGACGATGAGATCGTTCAGCAAATTAAAGAAGAAACTGCATCAGATACGGATGTTCTGGAACGGATTCAGTCCATTTGTGTCACCACCCTCATCTATCTTGGGACACATTCTGAGCTGACTGCGATTTGGGTGGAGTTTTACAAACATCATGTGGCGCGTGTGGTTTTAAAGAAGTTCTTTGGTCTGCTTCGCACGCGTATTAGTGAGCAGATTATTGAAGGAATGGAAAATGGCGTTATCCGGCAGGCAAATGCAACGCATATCGTTGAAGCCATTGTCGAGTTGTTTGAAGGGACTCTGATCCTCAGCCGTTTGGAAGGCACCAACAACGAAGTGGAGCGACGCTTCCTTGCCTCCTGGGAGGTGATGGTGGAAGGGCTCGTACAGAAATAGCAGGGTTTGGTAAGAGCCCGTAAAAACCACGGGCTCTTTGTGTTTTATTGAGCTGCAACCACAGTAAACTCAACCAGAACATCTGGACGAGCCATGCGTGCTTCAACGCAGGCACGTGCTGGCTTTTCACCCTCTGCAACCCAGGCATCCCACACGGCGTTCATCGCAGCGAAGTCTTTCATATCGCGCACATAGATGGTGGTGGACAGGATCTTGTTGCGGTCGCTGCCAGCTTGTTCCAGCAGGGCGTCAACTTTGGCCAGACAGCGTTTTGTCTGTTCGGTGATGTCCCAGCTTGGATCATCAGCAGCCGTCTGTCCGCACAGATAAATTGTGCCGTTGTGCTTCACGATCTTACTCATGCGGTGGTTGGAATCCACGCGTTCAATTGTCATGGTTTACTTTCCTGTTGTCTTGGAAATCTTGGGAGCTAAAGAACCTTGCGTTCAAAGCGGTCGATGCGGAACGGGTTCAGGTCAAAACTGGTTTTTCCTGTGGTGATCAGCTGCGCGAGTACATCACCAACGACTGGTCCGAGCTGGAACCCATGGGCCGAAAAGCCGAAGGCATGGTAGGCATTGCGCGCATTCACCCCTGCCCCAATCACCGGCAGGTTGTCGGGCATGTAGGCTTCCAGTCCAGCCCACATCCGGTTGATGACGGCTGTCTTCATGATTGGGAAAAAGGTCTTGGTTGTCTCCGCAGCAAGGGCCAGCTTTTTGTAGTCCAGCGTTGTCCGATTATTATCACGATCCGCAAAACCTTTGGCGCCACCACCGATGAGCACAGTGCCATTTTCGAACTGCTTGAACGACAGCTGACGAGAGATGGCGCCTACGACCGGACCAGCAAAATGCGGCATTCGGGCGGTGATCATCAACATAGGCGCGCTGTAAGAGAGCGGGGTGTTGTCGCCCATCATCATGGCAGTTTTGTCCGCCCATGCTCCAGAGCAGTTGATCACAGTGCCTGTGTCATAGCTGGCTTTGTCGGTTCGCACCTGCCAAGCATCACCAATCTGGCGCAGGTTTACGAGTGCTTCACCTTCGTGAAATGTTGCACCAAATAGTTCAGCTGCTCGGCGAAAGGCACTGGTTGCTTTGTAGGGGATTGCATAGCCGTCTTGTTCAGACACCACGCCGCCCACGCAGTTATGCGCCACATGAGGCAATCGCTCGCGCAGTTCCTGCTGGTCGATCTGTATTTCGTGATCGTAACCCAATCCGGCGAGCTTAGTGATCCGGGTCTTGATCGTGCTCATGTCTGTGTCATCAATGGCAATGTTGATCAGGCTACGCCTGCGAAAACCAGTATCGCCCTCAAGTTCATCATCCAGTGTTTGCCAGCGGGACATGGCTTCTTTGGAGAGCGGCACCTCAGCAAAATCTCGGCCTAACAACCGCACACCACCTGCGTTGACACCGGAGGCATGACGGCCAACATATTCCTTTTCCAGCACCAGCGTCTTCATACCAGCCTTGGACAGATAGCAAGCCGTTGCGCTGCCGTGAATGCCACCGCCAATGATGATTGCATCAAAATTCATGCGGACACCTCAGCCGGTTTTTTTGCTGGTTTGATGTTTTGAAACTGACTTAACTCATCAACACTAAGCAACCTTTGTGGAGAGCGCAGGCGATAATAGCCGATGTCGGAAACAGGCTTGTTCTGCCAGACAGCAAGTAACTCACTGACGGTATGCCCGCATTGGCGGCCCTGACACGGGCCCATTCCACAGCGGGTCAATGCTTTAAGCGCATTCGGGTTTTTCGCACCTTGCTCAAAACCAGCACGCAGCTGCCCCATTGATTGCTCTTCACAGCGGCATACCAGCGTATTGGACGCCGCAGGGATGCGATGCTCTGGTGTTGGTGCATAATACGCATCAAGAAAACTGCGGAAGGCTTTGAAGGACTTCATGGCTCTCAGATGATCAGAACTTTTCTGCTGCAGATTTTCCGCGCTGAGTTTGCCAAGTTTGTTCATGGCCTTAAGTGCTGCAAGGCGTCCGGCATGTCGCGCAGCTTCCGCACCCTGAATGCCGGCTGCATCACCAACCACTGCAATGTGTGGGATCGAGCTTTGGCCCCAGTCATCCAGTGTCGGTGTCCAACACAGTTGTTGCTCTGCCCAATGATGTTCCATGCCAAGTGCGCGGGTCATGTTGAGGTTGGGTATGACGCCCTGATGCAGGAAGATATGATCTGCGTTGACGGAGTGGGTTCGTCCATCCTGTTCAAACTGAAGGCCAACGGCCTTGCTTTCTCCAAGCACGCTCAGGTTTGAGGCATGGCGGAAGACAGGAACACCAGCACGGCGAATTTCATTGAGGAGCATCAGACCTTTGATGAGGTAGGCTGGTTTGCGGAGCGCACCACCAATGTACTGCATCGCGCGGCCAACACCGCCTGCTGGCGTTGTGTCCACTACAGCGTTGACGGTTACACCAAGCCGCAGATACTGGGCCACGATCAAGTAAAGCAAAGGTCCGGTGCCAGCAAAGATAGCACCATCTTTGACCATGCCGTCAGACTTGAGCATCACCTGTGCGCTGCCTGCTGTCATCACTCCTGGCAAATGCCAGCCTTCAATAGGGAACGGGCGTTCCATCGCGCCCGGACTGATGATGAGTTCACGTGCAACAAGACGGCGGGTCTGATTGTCTTGGGAGTACAGGACCTCGCCGTTTTCTCCGATATGCCAGACATCCGCATTCTGGTGACGGTCAATGTCTGCCTCCATAAAGGCTTCAACCAGCTCCGCGCCCTCGGTGTACTCACTCCCGAGAACGGACGGGTCCAACAAAGGGCTCTGCGTCACATCCCGGTAGATCTGGCCGCCGGGGGTTGCCTTGCGATCAAGCACTGTGACCGAGGCTCCCTGCTGTGCTGCCTCTAGTGCGGCGGACATGCCAGCCGGGCCCGCGCCGATGATTGCGATATCGAAAATGTCACTCATGATCAGCACTCTCTTTTTGATGAAGTGCAGCAATGGATTGTTCGGTCAGGCCTTGGCTACAGACGTGCATGCCCTCTTCTACCGTCGTTAGGCAGGCCTGCTGGTTTGGCACGCCATTGACCTCAACGAGACACTCAAAGCACACGCCCATGGCGCAATAGGCGGAGCGTTGTTGGCCCGAGACTGAAGCAAGGCGGGTTTGTGTTTCACCGTGCAACGCCATGGCTGCCCAAAGGCTAGAGCCTTCAGCAACCTGAACCATCTGCCCGTTGATGTTGATGGAGACGCTTTGGGTCTCGGGTTTGCGCAGTGAGCGGAACATTGGACCTGACCTTTAGTGGCAAGCTTTAAAACAAGTGGGTTTCCCAATGAAACCGGGAGGATCAGGCAGTTCAGGTGAAACCGGGATTGGGATCCGGTTAGGGAACAAAGCTGCCTGATCCTTTGGAGACCTATCGGTCTGGACTGTTAGTTCTTGATTTTTTCAAGAATGGACTGACCCCAGTCCGCACCAACGTCGTTCAGGATCTGTGGCCATACGTCTGCGCGTACTTTCTTGGCTGCCGCTGCGAGCTCATCATCAGAGAGATTGACGATGGTTGCGCCGTAGTCTGCCAGTTTCTGCTCAAACGCACCCTGATCGGATTCCGCTTTAGCCCAACGCTTGGCTTCAAACTCTTTTGCTGCTTCTACGAGAGCTTTGCGGGAGCTTTCGTCAAGACCTTCAAAACGCTCGGAGTTAATGATCAGGTACCAAACTTCGAAGTGCGTGTTGACTGGGATGTAGGTCTTCGCAACATCACGGAAAGAGGCGTAATAACCTTCAGCACCGGAGCCCACGACGCCGTCAACAACACCGGTCTGAACAGCGGTGAAGGCTTCGGAGAATGGGATTGGGGAGCTGATGTAACCCAGAGCATCTGCTGTCAGCTGGAAGCTTTTGATACCAGGCACACGAACTTTGATGCCTTTGTCAGCGTTTGGATCGCCAGGAGCCACCGCATCACGGTTCAGCGCGATACCGCCGAAGTACACCGGATAAGCTGCCAGCATGGTGATGTCCTGCTTGGCGTAAAGCTCTTTCATTGCGTCGTGGATCGCGCCACCCGGACCGTAGATTTTTTGCGCCTGCTCCCAGTTTTCAGCCGCATATGGGAAGGCACTGAGCTGCATTTTGCGCTCAACAGCGGTTGCTGCCGGCTGTACAGCCATGTCGATTGCGCCAACGGAAATACGCTCCTGCACAGTGGTGTAATCACCCAGTGCACTTGCAGCGAAGATCTTCATCTTCAGATCGCCATTGGTTACTTTCTTTAGCTCTTCAGCAAGGTCTTTCACTTCAAGATCAACAGTTGCGCCTTGCGGGCGGATATGGCTGATCTTCAGCGTTTTGGCGTGTGCGATGGATGCTGCACTTACACCACCAATGATGGTTGCCAGCGCAAGGGTCGTTTTCAATGCCTTCAAAATCATAGTTCACCTCTGTGTTTTGTTTTCAATCGCAACTGAGGTTGCTGTTATCGGAGCTGCTCCCACAGCTCGCTTTGGGCTCTTGTCTGGTGATGGGGTCAGTAACCAAAGAGCCGGGGAATGAAGAGAGACAGGTCTGCCCAGAAGGAAGTCAGGAACACCACTGGCAGATAGCCAAACAGGATCAGGATCATGGCCGGGCGGATCACTTGCGTGACTGGCACCTTGCCGATACGTGCGCCCAGATACAGGATCGAAGCATATGGAGGGGTTACACCGCCCATAGCTGTGTTGACGCCCATGATCGCCGCGAACTGAATCGGGCTGATGCCGATCGCTTCCATAAGCGGCAGAAGCAGCGGAGCAATCAGGATGATCGCGGTCACGTCATTCACTACCATGCCCACAAGGAACAGCAGGATGTTGATGAGGATCAGCAGCAGTACCTTGTTCTCCGTAATGGAGAAGATTGCTTCCACCAGTTCCTGCGGTACACTTTCCAGAACGAACATCTGGGAAAGGATCATGGAGAAAAGGATCATCAGCATGATCGCGCCAACGGATGTCGCAGCCTCTTTGCCTGCGCCGAGGAAGGTTTTGGCATCCAGACCACGGTAGATGAGGAATCCAACAGGGATCGCGTAGATCACTGCAACAGCTGCTGCCTCAGTCGGGGTCATGATGCCGCCGTAGATGCCGCCGAGGATGATGACGGGCATGAGCAGCGCTGGAGTTGCCTTGAACCCGCGGTGGCTGGCTTCCTGCACAAATGCTTTGCCGCGTGGGCGGTCTTCCAGTTTCAGGTCAAACTTGCGGGCCAGACGCAGGTTTACAACGGAGAAGCTGGACATGATCAGCAAACCTGGACCGAGCGTTGCGAGGAAGCAGGCAAGGATGGACGTGTCAGTTACCCAGCCGTAGACGATCATGGTCACGCTTGGTGGGATCAGCAGGCCAAGCAAGGAAGCGTTGGCGATGAGCGCAGTTGCATAGGCACGCGGGTAGCCCTGCTTTTCCATCTCAGGAATGAGGAGTGGACCAATAGCGGCCACGCCAGTCAGGCCAGAGCCGGAAATTGCACCGATCAACGCACAGCTGACGGTCGCCACAACGCCCAGGCCGCCACGTAAATGGCCGATGAAGATGTTGACGAAGTTGAGCAAACTGGCAGCAATACCGCTGACGCTCATAATCGTGCCCGCCAGAACAAACAGCGGAATAGCAAGTAGAACCGGATTGCCGAGCTGCTGGAAGCCCCAAAGCATGTTGCCCTTCATGATGACGTCACCAGCGAAGTACATGGTCATCAGGCCTGCGCCAAAGCAGTAAGGCAGCGGTACGCCAAGTGTGAGCAGAATCACGAGAACTGCAACGGAAAGAAGTGCGATCTCAACCATATCAGGCCAGCTCCTCTTTTGGGGATTCTGTGGTGGTTGGGAGCGGCTCAGGGAACGTCCCTGTCAAAACCTGATGGATGTGTCGGCCCAGCTGAATTGCGGTGAACACCATCATCAGGACAAGGCCGGTGATCAGCGATATGTCCACGTAAAAAGTCGGGATGTAGAGGGTCGGGCTTTCACGCCACACACGCATAGAATATTTGGTGAAATCCCATGCCCAGTAGGTGAGCCAACAACCAATCGCGAGGCTTAATGCTTCCCCAATGAGGGCGAGCACGGCCACTTGCTTTGGTGTTTTAAGGAAGATTTCCAGAACGTTGGCGCGGATATGGCTGTTTTCACGGGATGCGTTGACCGCGCCCACCATGTAGAGCCACATTGTTGGATAAAGCAGACTTTCTTCCAGCCCCAGAACTGGAATTTCAAGCAGGTATCGCGTGATCACCTGTACAAATTGGCCCAGTGCAACAAGGCATATCAGCCCCGTCAACAGCAGGCTCATTAAGCGATCCATCAGCAATCCTCCCTAAGTAGATGTCCGCAGCGCTGTTCGGGGAAGATTTCGATTTTGACCTATAAAATCAAAGTGATTTAATCTATTAAGGTATAGAAAAAAATTATGGGGCATGTAATTGCCACACAATAACAGGCGGTTACATGAACCTGAGTTTTCGACAGTTGCAGGCATTTCGTGAAGTTATGCGAACGGGCTCAATCTCTGAGGCGGCACGTATCCTTGGTCGGACGCAACCTGCAGTAAGTTCTCTGATTTCCAATCTGGAACAGGAACTGGGGATCGAACTGTTTGAACGTCAGCGCGGCAAACTCCTTCGAAAACCGGAAGCGCAGTTCTTTTTGGGGGAAGCAGAAGCAATTCTGGACCGCCTCGCCCGTTCGACACGGACCATGCGCGAAATTGGCTCTTTGCAGCAGGGGCGGCTCAACGTGGCGTTCATGCCGGCCTCCTCTCAGGTGCTTATTCCGCAGCTGATCTCAGAGTTTGTCCAAGACAAACCGGAGGTGAAGGTCTCGCTGATGATGCGCGGGTCCAACGTGATTGAAGAATGGGTCGCCTCTCAGCAATATGATGTAGGACTGGCAGAAACCCCTGCTCCCAACAGTGCGTTGATTACGCATGATTTCCTGCTCAACTGTATTTGTGCCTTACGGAGTGATGATCCGTTGGCACGCAAAGAGGTCATTGAAGCAAAGGACCTTTCGGGCAAGCCGTTGGCGACATTGCCTGAAATGCACCCCAATTGCGTTTCCACGCGCATGGCGTTTGAGGAGCAGAAAGCGGAGTTCAACCAACGCTTTGAACTGCGTAACTTCCTCCCGGCCCTGAAGCTGGTGGAAGATGGCTTGTGCTATTGCATTTGTGACCCGATGACGGCGGACGGTTATCTGAACACGGCACGCGAACACAGCTCTCTCGTTTTCCGCCCGTTTGCACCCAAGGTGGTGCTGGCGATCTCAATTTTGCTGCCGTCCCAACGTCCGGCGTCTGCATTGGCAGACGCGTTCAGCGAAAAACTGCTGGGCGCAGTTACGGAGATTGAAAGGAAGCAATGGGGAGATTTTTATGGGGGGCCACAATAGTGGTGAAGGGTAGTGCGTATTCCCGAGATTAGGGCCAGATAAGTTTCGGGAATACGCAGTAACGGGTGAGTTTGCTCACCCGCTATTCGATATAATCAGCTCGCTTGTACGGCGCTTTGCAGCTTCTGGATCTGTTCTTGCAGTTCAGCGATCTTCTGTTCTTTTTCTTCCAGAGCGGATTTGACCCAATCTGCGTCGATGCGCACTGGAATGTGCTGCGGGCAGTTGGCATCCCATGCATCAACACTGAAGATAATTGCCTGCTCTGGAGCAGCACGATAGGGTTGATCGTAATCCATCAGCTGTTCAATCAAGCCCGGGTCATCCTCGATGACCTTAGCTGTGCCCCAGATCTTGATCCGCGTCTTCTGCATGTAATCGATTAGAAATATGAAGGCCTTGGAATTATCTTCCAGATTTCCCTGACTGATGTATTGCCGGTTGCCGCGAAAATCCGCAAACCCGAGGTGGCGATTGTCCAGCACCTTAAGGAACCCGGTTGGGCCCCCACGATGCTGAATATAGGGTTGACCATCAGCATTGGACGTTGCCAGAAAGAAGCTGCGCTGATCGGCGATGTACCGCGCCAGTTCTTCTGTTACTTCGTTTTTCCAACCACCGCCCTCTTCCATGCTGGCATAGCCGCGTCGCGAGCCTTTGCGGCTCTGGATGGCTTTCACTGTGGGAGTGAAGGCAATATCACTGGAATACATGGGGTTTCCTCCAGTTACAGACCCAGATCACTCAGGCTTGCATGATCATCAGGGCGGTGACCCAGCGGCCAATGGAACTTGCGGTCCTCTGGTGTGATCGGATGCTCGTTGATGCTTGCAATCCGGCGCTTCATGAGGCCGTCCTCTGCAAACTCCCAGTTTTCATTACCGTAGGCTCTGAACCACTGTCCGGAGTCGTCATGATACTCGTAGGCAAAGCGAACCGCGATCCGGTCTCCCTCAAAGGCCCATAGCTCTTTAATAAGGCGGTAATCGAGCTCTCGAGCCCATTTGCGAGTGAGCAGCTGCTCAATCTCAGGGCGTCCAGTTACAAATTCTGCTCTGTTCCGCCATTGGCAGTCTGGCGTGTAGGCCAAAGCTACCTTTTGCGGATCTCTAGAGTTCCAGCCATCTTCCGCCGCACGGATTTTGATGCTGGCTGTTTCCCGTGTGAATGGAGGGAGTGGTGGTCTGGTCATGACGATCTCCGGAAGGGTGGCAGGTGGATTGGGCTCCACCCGCCCGTGGTGTTAGGCAAGTTCTTTAACAGCAGGGAAGTCAACTTCGGTTCCCAAAACTTCGTTCATGTAGTTGGTCAGCGTGTTCAGAGCGACATGGCCAACAATTTCAACGAGTTCCGCATCAGAATAACCAGCGTCGCGTACAGCCCGCACCTGCGCATCAGAAACCTTTCCGCGGTTTTTGACGATTGCGACGGCAAACTCGACGGCAACGGCTGCTTTCGCATCTTCAGAACTGCCGCGGCGGTTCTTGGCAATTTCATCTGCAGAGAGTTTGGCAAGGTTGGATGCAAGGTAAGTATGCGCGGAGAGGCAGTAGTTACAGCCATTCTGCTCGCCAACGGCCAATGCGAGACGCTCACGAGTAGCGGCTGGCAGTGTTCCTTTGCCGAGCGCACCGTTCAAACCGAGGTAACCTTCCAGCGCCTGCGGGCTGTTGGCAACAATTCGGAACAGATTTGGCACCGAGCCGAGCTGAGAGTTGACGGCCTGAAGGGAAGTCTGGGAGCCCTGAGGAGCTGCCTCAATGGAAGATGGGGTAGGAATGCGTGACATTATTTTATCTCCATATTTTTGAAATCGGATGATGGTCTTCATGTAACCAATGTTTGAAAGGAAATAATTGGGCTTCTGTGCAATTCACTATTACACTCAGCGCAATAAATGAGCGTGATTGTGGGATTGAAATGGATAAGCTCGAAACAATGCAGGTGTTTGTAGAAGTGGCTGAACGGGAGAGCTTCGTGGAAGCCAGCAAGAAGCTTGGCCTTTCTGCTCCTGCCGTCACTCGCTCCATTGCCCGGCTGGAGCAATCCCTTGGCACAAGATTATTCAACCGAACCACTCGTCACGTCCGACTGACGGATGCGGGCAGGCACTATCTTTGCGATGTAAAAGGCATTTTGGAGAGCGTCGAACAGGCAGAAGCGTTTGTCAGCGGCAGTTATGCCAAGCCGATCGGCGAGCTTTCCATCACAGCGCCCATACTGTTTGGGCAGAAGTACATTATCCCTTTGATCACAGAGTACCTCGACCTCTACCCTGAAGTGACTGCCAATGCCGAGTTCTACGATCGCATCGTCAATATGGTGGAAGATAATCTGGACGTGGCGTTCCGTATCGGACATCTGCAGGATTCCGGGCTTTATGCGACCCGCGTGGGTAGCATCCGCCGCGTGATTTGTGCTTCACCAACGTATTTTAGTGAGCACGGCACCCCGCAAACACCGTCAGACCTTGCCGAGCACAAGATCATCCAGCCGACATCGGTTGAAACGAGCAACCATTGGAAGTTTGCTGGAGAGAAGGCCGAGGTGGTGAAGATCAACCCATATTTGCGCTGCAACCACAACTGTGCAGCTATTCAGGCAGCGACAGGTGGGGCTGGCATTACCCGATTGCTGTCCTATCAAGTGGCGAAAGACGTTTCGAATGGTGTGCTTCAGTTGGCGCTGGAGGATTATGAGCCTGAGCCGCTTCCAGTCCACATCGTTTACATGGAAGGTCGCCGTGCCAGCGCTAAAGTGCGTTCCTTCGTGGACTTCGCTGCTGAGCGCTTGCGAGACAATCCGTTTATCGGTGATTGATGTTTAAGAGCTGAAACGCCCGGAAAGCTGATATCGCATCCGGGCGTTTCTCGTTTAGTTAAGCGTCTTCCTGCTGAGCCTGCTCATTGAAATTTGGTGGTCGCTTTTCAAGGAACGCGGCCATGCCCTCTTTCTGGGCAGGTGAACCAAACAAGGCATGGTACATCTGCCGTTCAAAGCGGATACCATTTTCCAATGAGTTTTCATCCGCCGCATTTACGCAGGCCCGTGCCATCATGGTGATGTCTCGGGCATATCCCGCAATGGTTTTTGCAGTCTCATTCGCAACGGACATCAGCTCATCTGCAGGGATCTTTCTGCTGATGAGACCCATGTCGTAAGCCTCTTGCGCATCAATCATGCGGCCTGTGAGGATGAGATCCATGGCGCGTGCTTTACCAACCAACTTGGTCAGACGCTGAGACCCACCAATGCCTGGAATACAGCCGATCTTCACTTCCGGCTGGCCAAACTTAGCCGTGTCTGACGCCAAAATGATATCGCACATCATGGCGACCTCACAGCCGCCGCCCAAGGCATAGCCGGAGACCGCTGCAATCTTCGGGATGCGAAGCGCTGCAAAACGATCCCATCCGGTGAAAAAGTTGCTGGCGTACATGCTGGCATAATCCTGCACGTTGAGCTCTGCGATATCAGCACCTGCTGCAAAGGCTCGCTCATTACCAGTCAGAATTAGGCACCCGATGGCAGGATCTGCATCATATTTAGTTGCCGCATCCAGCACCTCTTCCAGAACCTGGGAGTTAAGTGCATTCAGCGCTTTTGGCCGATTGAAGCGAATGATTGCAACGCGGCCTTCGACAGATGTTTCAATGGTTTCATACATGATCAGCTATCCCAAATTGCGCCGTAAGCAGGAATGCCGAAGCTTTCCATGTCGTGAACGAGTTTGCGGGTCAATTTCTGGTTGGAAATTACAATGACAGCCTCTGCTCCGCTCTCTTCAACTGCTTTCAGAGTTAATGCGGTCAGATCAGGCTTTCCTTGAGAATCCGTATCCCAGATCACCGGGTTCTCAGTGCTTGCCTCAATCTCATCAACGAAAGCATCGCCATAGGTTTTACGTGGGTTGCGTGTGGACCAAATCACCTTGTTCGGCACGTCACCTGCGAGCAGATGCGGCACGATTGGGCCAATGCCAGAACCAGTGCCGACGTAAACCACCTTCTTGAACAACACTTCGATACGCGCAACACCAGAGGTGGTGATGCCCTTCACCCAAACATGGCTTGGCGGGTTTTCAATGAAGTCTCCTGTCCAGTCCCCTGCCCGACTGATCGCGAGACGATACCCAGACTCTTTCGGAGACGGGATATTGGCAAACGCGTGATACTCGCCAAATGGTGTGTGACTGATTGCGTTTGAGCTGCCCGGGAAGGGAGTATCGCCATAATCGAACTTCGCCAAAACAGCATGGTTAGAAGGCTTTACCACGTCCACTTTGACACGCTTCAACGACAGCCATGGTGAGACGATGGACAGTGTGATCAGGCAGAGCATCCAGAATGCTGGGGTTTCCATAAGAACGCCACCAGTATCTTGCGTGATAGAAACAGTCTGTGCCCAAAACAAGCCAAGCACTGTCCAACCAACAAAACGGTGCACCTTCTCAAAGGTGTTATGATGGCGCGCGCGGAAACCTCCTTGTGCCGTGACGATCAGCAGGACCATCAACGAGACCATCGCCCCGCTGAGAGCAAGCGTTTGGTCTGACGGCAACGCTGCCCCTTCAATACGGTTAGCCACCATGGCGTAAAGCAGGAAGCCAAACCAGATTGTGCCGGACACTGTGCTGCTGGAATGAAGGCCACCGAAATGAAACACTTTGCCTGCACCCCAACGAAGCCAGAGCGGCCAGCTGGTTGGAATGCGGGTTGCCAGCCAGAACAAGGCGTTGACCACCCGTTGCTGCCGGATCAGGATGCCAAGAGACAGGTTGATCAGCGCCATATCTGCAATAGCACCAAGAGCAAAGCCGGTTTCGGCAAACCAGCGTCCCTCCTGTAAACCAGCGATGAAGACTGCGATATTGACCACGGCGACCAGCATCACCAGTCGGTTGTATTCCATCAAGGATGGATGGCGCGTAATACGACGCCAGTTGTAACTGCGTGTTTCGGCAGTTGTTGCTTCAATAGTCATTAATTTAACTCCACACCCTGAGCGTCAATATGGTCTTGTGCCAGCTTCAAAAGCAGGCGCTTGTCCAACTTCCCGCGTGGTGTGCGAGGCAACTCATCCATGGAAAGGATCAGTGTTGGACTACAATAATAAGGAAGTTTGTCTTTCACGGACTGCGCCGCGGTGTTGGTGCACACATTCGCCGGACTGATGAAGGCGACCAGGTTACGGCTGTCGAACTTGAGCGTGACCGCCTGATCACAGCCTTCCGTCGCTTCCAATGTGTTGGAAACGCCATCCAGCTCAACGCGAAAACCTCGGATTTTCACCAGATCATCAACCCGTCCAAAGTGCTCCAGCTCTCCGGTGTTTGTCCAGCGTCCAAGGTCTTTGGTGCGGAACATCATGTGACCGGGACGGAATGGGTCAGGTCGATAACGGTCAAGCGTAAGCTCGGGATTGGCAAGGTATCCAGCAGTTACACAATCACCACCAGCCCACATTTCGCCCTTCTCGCCAATGGCAACGGGGCGCAGGTTTTCATCCAGAACATAAACCGTGTTGTTGGGTGTCGGACGCCCAATGGAGAGGATTTCCTTTCCCGGATAATGCGGTTCGGCTGTATTGATGATGGTGGTTTCTGTTGGGCCACAAGAATTGTAGAATCGGCAGAAACTGCTCCATGCGTCTGCAAGTGGTCTTGGGCATGGTTCTCCCGCGACAGCAGCAGTTTGCACCTGCTGGCAACGGCTGTGGTCAAGTGAGTTCAGGATTGACGGTGTTGCAATCAGCACGTCCACCTTTTCGGCTGTTTCCTGAATGCTTTTGCCGCGAATAACCAGCGTAGCGCCGTTTGAAACAGCACCAAGAGTTTCCCAAGCCGCCATATCAAATGCGATCGAAAGAATTTGACCCACCCGAAACCCCGGACGCATGCCAAGATCACCGGGGCTGGTTTGCAAAATGTTGCATAGGTTCTTGTGGGTGATCTGAACGCCATTCGGGACGCCTGTAGTGCCAGAGGTGAACAGGATCATGCACAGATCGTCCGGCTGTGCTTTATGTTGTTCGCCCTCTAGTGGCGTGGCCGGCAGAGTTTCATCCTCGATCACATCTTCAATCGCGATAAGAGTTTGGCCCTCTGCAACCGGCACCTGATCTTTAAGGCTGCGCAGCGTCAGAATGACTTCGGCACCGGTCACTGCTGCGATGTGGTTCAATGCCTTTTCAGGAGCGACGCCCACATGCTGTGGAATATAGGCAGCACCTACGCGAAGAGCTGCGACGATGCCGACCAGCATTGGAATGGAACGCTGCAGGTACAGACAAACGGCGTCCCCTCTCTTTACGCCGTGCTGTGCCAAGGTGTGAGTGAGCCGGTTCGCGGCGTCATTCAGCTCACCGTAGCTGATCTCCTGATCTTGATACTCAGCTGCGACGGCATTTGGCTGCGCAGCCATAAAGTGGTTCATTGCGGAAATGATAGTTGGAAAGCGTGGAGCGGTTTCTGGTCCCCATCCAAAATCCAGAAAACGTTCCTGATCAAAATCGCTCAATGCCGACTGAAGTGGATTACGTGGCGCAACTCCTGTCAGTTTTGGCATGGCCGGAAACACTGGCCGAATGTCATTTAGATAATCTGCAGCAATATCCCGCATGGCGAGTCCCTCTTATGGTGATAATCACTCATTCTAGATAATGGGAAAAATTCCCATTTGAGTATAACAAGTGTTCAACAAGCAGTAACGAATTCGTAGGATGAAAAATTCTGGTGTAATGATTAGAGAACTGGACAGCACAGGAAACGGAAATGAGTCCCGAGCAAACAGACCCTTTTGAGACCGCCCTCACAGCGCTTCTTGCCCCATTGGCAAAAGCGATGGTGGCGCGTGGCGTCACAATCGGGCCAGCGACCGAGGCACTGAAACGGGCCCTGCTCCAGGCCGCTATTGAGGAAAATCCCGGTAAGACGACAGATAGCCGCGTCAGCCTTAAGACCGGCATTCACCGTAAGGATGTCAAACGGTTACGATCTGATGAAAACGGCAGTTCTCTCAAGAAATCCGTCAATGCGACGGCCCTTGCGATCAGTTATTGGGCAACGTCTCCAGAGTTTCAAAGCGCAGAAGGAACGCCCCGGAATTTGCCGCGGCAAGGCAGCGAAAAGGAGCCTGGCTTTGACGAGCTGGTTCGCCTCACACGCGCTGATATGGCGCCTGGAACTGTTCTTGAGGCTCTCGTTGAGCAGGGTGTCGTTACGGAATTAGATGACGGATTTTATCGTTTATTGACTCACGCCCTTTTGCCCGCACCTGGAAGTGCCGAACAAGTTGCTGCCTATCAGGCGACACTTTCGACGCACCTTTCGGCCGCTACCCACAACTTAATTGCCCCTCAGGGAGAAGCTCTCAATTTTGATCGAATCCTGCGTTATTCGCATTTGTCAGAGGAGTCAGTGGAGACTCTGAACAGGTTGACGCAAGAGAAGGCCCAGATGCTTTTGGAAGAAGTCAACGCTCTGGCACGGGAGATGCAAATGAATGATGCGGAACAGACCGCCAATGGCCGTTTTGCCTTTGGGGCCTACGTCCTTCCAAAAAAAAAGCCAAAATCAGATGAGGCTGCTGCGTAATGGTTTGGAGGCACACACTTTCCGCTTTGATAGCATCCACTTTTCTGATCGCTCCAGCAGCAGGCCACGCAGAAGAAGAGCGTGAAGGCGGTATTTTGGGGACTGGCATTGTCGGCACGATTACGCGTCTCGGCAGCATTATCGTAAATGATCAACGCGTCACCTTCCCTCCGGATCTGCCAGTCAAGAATGAACTTGGCCCTCTGACGGCCTCGCAATTGGTACCGGGAGATACGGTTGCCGTTGTTGCTGCTCTGACTGGCTCAAATTGGGAAGCGAAGAGTATCCGCAGAATTGTGCCGATCATCGGGCCTGTTTCTGAAGTGAAGTCAGATGAGACTGGCAGAACCTTTGAGATTATGGGAACGTTCGTTCACGTACCAGAGGCCATCACGACCACGGTGAAGCAAGGGGACTGGGTTGCGATCAGCGGTCTGTGGCAAGATGAAGATGTGGTTGCAACACGCGTTGAGGTGGTTCCACCCCGCCAGTCCGCAGTCATCATCGGCAGTAACCTTTCTGTTGGCGCAAGCAATGTTCCACAGATCGGTAACACGTTGATTGCAGGCATTATTCCGCAACACGTTCAGTCCGGTGATGTTATCCGTGTCATTGGGATACCTGAAGCTGGCAGTATCCGCGCGACCTCGTTAGAGGCTGGGATCTTTGATGGAAAGGTTGGGCTGGTTCAGGCCGAAGGCTACTTGTCTCCGCCAAACTCGACCGGTCTTTACACCTTGCTCGGCTCCGGCATGGTGGCCTTCACAGACCAACCAGACATGATCGACGAAACAGCCAAGGTGGTTGTGTGTGGGTATGATGGCGAGCTTGGAAGTGACCCGACCAAGGCAGCAGATCCTGAATTACTGGAGAAGCTTGGCTGTCAGTAGCTGTCTCGGGAGCGCGTGGCTAAACGGCTACGCGTTCCTGACAAATATCATATACTTGCGTATATCTACCACATACTGTTCTAGCTGATTAATAAGTAGCTACAGACTCTTTGCTTCTTTTGTTCCTTCTGCCTACAAGGCTTGAAAACTGGAGCATTGACAACTGAATTAGGCGGGAACTGAGATGATCAAGTATTTTGTTGGAGCAGTTTTTTTGATTACTGGTCTAAGCACAGCGGCTGCAGAGACACATTCGCGCGATGTCGCCGCGCGCAAAGCGTCCGTTGTCAACGGACATGTCTATTATAACCAAAACCAATGTACCTCAGGTCCAATTGCTCAAGTAAAGGTCAAAGTTGCGCCCAAGCATGGAAGCGTTGAAATCCGCAGAACAACGTACAACCCTCCTAAAGGGCAACGTTGCTACGGAAAGAAGTTTAACGCTGTCGTTGTTGTATACACCCCGAAGAAAGGCTATCACGGCAAGGATACATTTAAGACTAGGCATTCAATGCCTAAGTATGTTCAGGGTAGCCAGATGAATTACTTTACCGATACCTATAAGATAAACGTAAAATAGGTAGTGCCATTTGCAGAGGCATTGCAAGAAAAGAAAACCCCGGAACGTTCCTCACGTTCCGGGGTTTATCGTTTTTATCAAGAAATCAAACTAGCTGATTTTGCTCAGTAGGTTGTTCATGGAACTCTTCGCATCGCCGTAGTACATGCGGGAGTTCTCTTTGTAGAACAGCGGGTTCTCGATGCCGGAGTAACCGGTACCCTGACCACGTTTGGAGATGAACACGTGCTTGGCTTTCCAAACTTCCAGAACTGGCATGCCAGCGATTGGTGAGTTTGGATCTTCCTGAGCAGCCGGGTTCACGATGTCGTTGGCGCCAATGATGATGACAACATCTGTATCAGGGAAATCATCGTTGATCTCATCCATTTCCAGAACGATATCGTAAGGCACTTTCGCTTCAGCGAGCAGCACATTCATGTGGCCTGGCAGACGGCCTGCAACCGGGTGGATTGCGAAGCGGACGTTCTTGCCTTTGGCACGCAGACGCTTGGTCAGCTCAGAAACAGACTGCTGTGCCTGAGCAACGGCCATGCCGTAACCTGGTACAATCACAACGCTATCTGCATCATTGAGTGTTTCAGCTACGAAGTCCGTATCAGTTGGAACCATCTCGCCTTCGATTTCCTGTGTTGGACCAGTCGTGGTGCCAAAACCGCCAAGAATAACGGAGACGAAGTGACGGTTCATCGCCTTACACATGATGTAAGAGAGGATCGCACCGGAAGAACCAACCAGAGCACCTGTAACGATCAGCAGGTCGTTGCCAAGCAAGAAACCTGTCGCCGCTGCCGCCCAACCGGAGTAGGAGTTCAGCATGGAAACAACAACGGGCATGTCAGCGCCGCCGATGGCCATGACCATGTGCCAACCGATGAAGAAGGCGATCAGGGTCATCAGGTAGAGCGTCCAGGACCCTGCGTGGTTCATGTACATGAACATCAGGATCACTGCGAGAATGAGCAAGCCTGCGTTGAGAGCATGACGACCCGGCAGCAAAAGTGCCTTACCACCGATCTTTCCAGCAAGCTTGCCGTAAGCGACAATGGAGCCGGTGAAGGTGATAGCACCGATGAAGACGCCGATGAAGATTTCAGCTTCATGGATAACCAGCTCCGCGCCTGCCAAACCTGCTGGTGGAGCGATATCAGAGTTGATGCCGATGAACACAGCAGCCAGACCCACGAAGGAGTGCAGAGCAGCCACAAGCTGCGGCATGCCAGTCATTTCAACGCGTTGAGCCACAATCACGCCGGCAGTGGAGCCAACGGTTACAGTCACAAGCAACATGATCAAAACGGCTGGGCTTGTAAGATCAACACCAGGGCCAAATACTGTTGCAAGAACAGCCAGTGCCATACCGACGATGCCAAACCAAACAGCGCGTTTTGCGCTTTCCTGATTGGACAGACCGCCCAGAGACAGGATGAAGAGTACGGTTGCCGCAATATAAGCGGCGGTTTGAAGTCCAATAGACATAATGCTTCCCTCCCCCGCTTAAGACTTGTTGAACATCTGGAGCATACGGCGCGTGACCATAAACCCGCCGACGATGTTGACCGATGCAATCAGCACCGAGATGCCGGCGAGGAACCAGACGATCCAGCTGCCAGAGCCAAGCTGCAGCACGGCGCCAAGAATGATGATGCCAGAGATTGCGTTGGTCACAGCCATAAGCGGTGTATGCAGGGAGTGAGCCACACCCCAGATCACCTGGAAGCCAACAAACACTGCGAGGACAAACACGATGAAGTGTTGCATAAAGCTTTCAGGCGCGTAGGCACCTATCAACGCCATAACTGCACCACCACCAATCAAAAGACCGAGCTGTTTGCGACCGGCAGCTTTGGCAGCAGCAGCCTCTTCAAGCGCGAGTTCCTCAGGGGTTTTCTCAGGCGCCTTTGGCTTTTGAGCAGCAATTGCAGCGATCTTCGGCTTTGGTGGAGGGAAGGTGATTTCCCCGTCTTTGGTTGCCGTTGCACCGCGGATAACATCGTCTTCCATGTTGATATTGGCCTGACCGTCCTTCTCAGGGGTCAGATCAAACATCATGTGGCGGATGTTGGTCGCGTAAAGCGTGGAGGACTGCGTTGCCATGCGGGATGGGAAGTCAGTATAACCGATCACGGTGACGCCGTTGTCGGTTACGATCTTCTCGTCCATCTTGGTCAGTTTACAATTGCCGCCTTTTTCAGCAGCAAGGTCAACAATCACAGAACCCGGCTTCATGGACTGGACCATGTCTTCGGTCCAGAGCTCAGGCGCATCGCGGCCCGGGATCAGCGCTGTGGTGATGACGATGTCAACATCTGGTGCTAATTCGCGGAATTTCGCCAGTTGCGCTTCGCGGAATTCTGGTGAAGAAACAGAGGCATAGCCGCCAGTGGAGGCGCCGTCCTGCTGCTTTTCCTCAAAGTCCAGATAAACGAACTCAGCGCCCATGGATTCGACCTGCTCAGCCACTTCCGGGCGAACGTCGAACGCAAGGGTGATCGCGCCAAGAGAGGTTGAAGCGCCAATTGCGGCAAGACCAGCAACGCCAGCGCCGATGACGAGGACTTTGGCTGGTGGCACTTTACCGGCAGCGGTGATCTGGCCGGTGAAGAAGCGTGGGAAGTTGTTGCCAGCTTCCATAACAGCGCGGTAACCAGCGATGTTGGCCATGGATGACAGAGCATCCATCTTCTGTGCGCGCGAGATACGCGGCACCATATCCATCGCCAGCACGTTGACCTTTTTATCGGCAAACTGCTGAAGAAGCTCACCATTTTGCGCTGGCCAGAAGAAGCTGATGAGGGTTTGTCCCTCGTGTGTCAGTTCCAGTTCAGACGCTTCGGGCGGACGGACCTTGATAACAATATCTGCGGTTTCCCAGAGCGTTTTTGCATCTGCGATAACCTTTACGCCAGCATCTTTATAATCTGTGTCAGAGAAGTTTGCAGCTTCACCGGCGCCGGATTCAATAGCGCACTCATATCCCAGCTTTTGCAGCTGTTGGGCGCTGTCCGGCGTCAACGCGACCCGACGTTCCCCGTCAAGGACTTCCTTGGCAGCCCCTATGATCATGTTCTAACCTCTTGCCTGTTAAATAGGTTTCCAGCAGAAATCGCTCGTTACCAACTGTTCCAATCGTTTTTTATTCTCTTTCCCAGCGTAGGCGCTGGTATCGTTTTTGTGCAATGCACCAAAGGCCCTAAACTTTACCGAACCGACCAAAGGAATCTCTTTGACCAATTTTGCTCGAAAGGCAGGTTAAGCTCCTTTGCGTAAACTGCAAGTCTCTCCTAAAAACTTCGAAAATCCCTTCATCTTTAAAATGGACCTCGTTCAAATCCCAGTAGGGTAAAGCCCTATCTGAACGACAGTTGATCACCTTTACCCAAGTGTTTGAGCTCAAACTAAAGAACGAGGTGGATAAGTGAAATTGAATGAATCTCAATATAGTTCACATATATAAGAGCGAAGGTGAGTATAAACCGCATTTCATGCAGATTATCGGGGTTTATACTTGCATTTGCTCTTGGGCCGCGCAGAGGAAAACTATGCCTAAAGTGGGAGATTAACTGAAATATATTTATGTCTCAGTCTGAAGTTACAGGTAGATATACCAGCTTATCACTTTGGCGCATGTGACAACCTGACATAGAAGCTGCCCCTTCACCCATTCACGAAAGCCACTTTCCGCCTTTGCGTTATTCTGTGCGTTTCTTTGCGCGATTTTGCGTTTTTATGCGTTGCTATGAGAAATCCAGCTGAAATAGGTCTTCAGGAAGGTGGCGTACCACTCCACCACGGTAGGTTCTCACCGCTGTACCCTGACAGGCCACACTTTGCTGATGATTGTTCTTTGCATACGTGCTAAGGGCGCCCTTCACCAAATTAAAAGACCAACGCTACGGCGCTTCACCGCATGGGCATAAGTTGGCTTGCTGAGGGGCATAAGACAAATCAGATGATGGATGCTTTACGGTACATCGGATTAATCGTGATTTTCGCTGGAACTATCTACTCGTTTCACAAGATCCGGCAGAGGCCAGAATACGAAGAGCTGAGAAAGCGCAATCTCGCGCGCAATCTGAATTTCATCTTCCTGCTGCCCGCATTTTGGTACAAGAAGGAGCCTGCACTGAAGCCAGCCTATGTGAAACTGGCTAAGATTGGTCTTGTTCATGCGTTTGGCGCCCTGTTCGGGATATTGGGCTATTTTTATCTTCTGGATTTCATTTACTTCTATATGACTGGCCGATTACCCTTATAATCTCTGAAAACAGCTGGAAGAATTTATCCCCCTCCTCCAGGTCTGTGGCATTCTGTTTGTATGGAATGCACTCGAAGAATAGACACTCAGAGATAACTGGCTGCAGGGAGAAAACCAAGAAATGGACGCCGCGTTCTATATTGGCATCTTCTTGATCTGTACCGGCAGCCTCTACACCTTTTACAGGATCACTCAGAAGTCAGAATATGATCTGCTGCGAAAGCACTCTTCCAGTAAGAACTATAAGCTCGCTGTTCAAACGCCTGCTTTCTGGCGCAGGCAGGATACCGCGTTCAGGCGCGCATCCGCCAAACTTCTCGCAACTGGCATCCTCTACGCCCTTGGCTTGCCTGTCACAATCTGGCTCTACGCCACCCTCCTCGCTCTTCTGGAGCTCTACTCAGATGGCCGTTTATAAGCCCTCAGAGAGAAAGACCATGTCCCTCTCTCTGAGTGTTTTGCAATTCTGATCAGGAGGAACAGTTGTAAGCCAACAGCTACTCGAAGGGTTCGAAATTGCTGGCTCGCACGCACGACTTAGACAAACTGGAAATCATCTACGTGGAGGTCTGCCAATGAAACATTTTTCAATGTTACAGAGTTATCAGCGTCAAGGGGGATGACCGTATCAGCACCATTCGTGCTGGCAGCAGCAACCACTTCATCGAAATCAGCAAGTACCGCCTGATCAAATTCGATCACATCATTTGATCCTTCGCCAACTTCAAAATCTACAAGTGTTGCCTGACCAAAGCCACTTTGCGAGAGATCGAAGGTTTCGTTTTCAGCCATTTCTGGCTGCGTCTCATTAGCCGTGTTGGTGTAGTTGCCGTGCTCGTCTGGTTCAATGACGTAAATTGCGCCCGTATCAAAGGCGGTTTCTGTGTCTTCACCTGGTTTGCCGATGATAATTGCTCCGGCTTCATTGATGGCTACAGAATATCCAAACTCATCGGCATATATTGTATCAGGTACCGCGACTTTAAATTCTTTGTAGCTGCCGTCATCCTGAGCTGTGAACACTGAGACAAAACCACCTGTTTCCGTTGCCTTTGCTCCGATGACGACTACACCAGAAGAATTCATGGCTACAGAGGAGCCAAACATATGGCCATCAGCTGGATCGGATACAGTAAATTCAACTTTTTGAGTGTAGTTTCCTTGTGTGTCTGGTTTGAAAAGCAAAACAGAACCGGCAACATATTTTCCATCAACCATGTTGCCTGGCTGACTCACCAAAATCTCTCCAACATCATTGACTGACACAGCAGCTCCAAGCTGGTCATTAAAGAACAAGTCATCCACTTCGAGTTTGATTGGGTCTTCATATCCATTCTCTGTGGGTTTGTAGACGTATAAAGCCCCTGTTGTAGTTTGCTCGCCAGAAGCCCCGACAGCAATAAGACCATCCTCATTGATGGAGACTGATGAACCAAAGTAGGCGGCTACAGAAGGTGCACTCAGTTTTAGTTCTGTGTAACTCCCATCTTCTTGCGGAGTAAAGACGTAGATAGCGCCGGCGTTATAGACACCGTCTGCATCCTCACCCTTTGCTGCTACTACAATTTGTCCATTTTCATTTACCGAGACTGCAGAGCCGAAGAAGTCAATATGATCGGTATCTGAAGCTATCAGTTTGATGGGGGCAGAATAGTAACCATCTTCACCAAGTGGGTACACATAAACTGCTCCGCCCTGATATAAGCCATCTAGACTGGCATGAGGGGCGCCAACAATCAGAGTGTCGTCGTTCATGATGCTTATTGCCTCACCGAATTGAGCTTCGGTAAGATCTTCTGGTGCGGCTACATATATTTCTTCATAATTGCCATCGCCTAGAGGTCGAAAAATTGTAACGGAGCCAGATCGGATCAGGTCTGCTTCAGCAGCCGTGCTTGCTCCTACAGCGATAACCCCTGCCTCATTAATTGCAACAGAATTTCCTAATCTGCCTTCCTGGCTGATTCCTGGTACCGTTAACCTCAGAAACTCAGTAATTAGGTTGGTTTCTTCCGATGAAAGTGAAGGGTTTTGAACTGTGTTGCTCATTGTAACTAACTCTATAAATGATTGCAGTATGCACAAAATAGAAGTTAGGTGTATAAGTAATTTTATGCAACTTTAAAGTGCATTAGCGACAATGAGAAAGCTTCTAAATCGTGTCCTTGAAGCGCTCATTTAGATGCTATTGACATGGGCTCAAAATGAGCCCATGCGTCGAATATAGAGCACCCAATCAAGCCGTGGCGGCTGTGATGAGGATTTCTACTTTGAGGCTGTCGAGGGCGAGTTTGCATTCGCCGCAGGCGCGGGCCGGTGGGTTTTGCGGGTCAACCCATGCGTCCCAAACGGAGTTCATCTCAGCAAAATCGGCAACATCATTCAGCCAGATGGTGGCTTGCAGGATGCGGGACTTGTTGGAGCCAGCGTCTTCCAGCAGTATCTCAATATTGGCGAGAATGGCGCGGGTCTGGTCAGCTGCGGTTTTGCCGTTGGTGTCGACCTGACCGGAAAGATGCACGATGCCGTTGTAAACGACGATCTGGCTCATGCGCGGGCCTTTGCCCAGGCGAGTAATATCAGACATGGGGGACTTCCTATGCTTTATGTAAATCGGTTTGGTGAAAGCGCTGCCACAATCTCCTCCGGGAGTTCCGAAGGACGTTTGAGGCAGAGATCTGCGGTGAGACAGGAGAGCGCCGGGCTGGTTTGAATGCCATACCCACCTTGTGCGGCGAGCCAGAAAAAGCCTTCTGCATCAGGAGCAAACCCCACAACGGGGCTGCGGTCCTCCACAAAACTGCGAAGGCCTGCCCAGCTGTGTTCCACACGGGTGACGGAGAAGTTCACGGCATTTTCAAAACGGTACAGGCCTTCGGCGAGCACCATGTCATCCACGAAGGCATCATGAGGCTCAACGGGGTCGGCATCCACGGGAGAAACGAGCAGTTTGCCCGCTTCTGGCTTGGCGTAAAAAGGTTCTGCGGCGCCCTCAAACAAAGGCCAGTTGCTGCTGTCGACACCGTCCGGCAAGGGTAGAATTGCAGCGGTCCTTCGCTTTGGGGTCAGGCCAATTGTTTTGATGCCTGCAAGTTCAGCAATCTTGTCAGCCCATGCGCCTGCGGCGTTGATCAGAACAGGCGCGCAAAATGAACCTTTTGGCGTGGTCACCTGCCAAAGTCCGTCTTGCCGCTCGATTTGATTGGCAGGTGCTGAAAGGACGATCTCTCCACCACGGGATTTGAAGAGGCGGGCATAGCCTTGAAACAGGCGGTCCACGTCAATGTCTAATGCGTTAGGCTCGTAAAGCGCGGAGGAGACTTTTTCCGGGTCGAGGATTGGGACCATGGCGAGGGCCTCTTCAGCGCTGCGCGTCTCCAACCCTTCTGCGTCTTCCTCGTAGGTTTCCAGTTGGTCTTCCTTGCCCTTTTCCGCCAGCATCAATAGCCCGCGCCGCGTGAGCACGGAGCCCTCGCAGATGCCTTGCGGGTTCATGAGGGTGGGTTCGGAAGCGGCGTTTAAAGCGCGGATGACGGCATTGCCGTAGTTGCGAATGAAGATCGCGGCAGAGCGGCCTGTTGAGTGATGGCCGATCACATCTTCCATTTCGAGCACAATGGCTTTTGCGTTCTCTGCCAGTTGAGAGGCTGCACTGATGCCAGCGATGCCGCCGCCGATAATCAGGAAATCGCAATGCTGTGCCATGTCAAACCTCACAAAGATAAAAAGCAAGGCTGATATATCTAGTAAAGCGCGCGGCGATGCGAGGAAAAACCGATCTTACGCACTTTTATATTGTTCCCATAACAATGTTTGGACTGCAGGTTATCATTTGGTTAGGATGGCTTGAAGTATTGGTCGGCCAATTTTGAAAAGGCAAAGAACTGCCAAAAAATACGAATCTCTCTCGGGACAAACTGGGGGTTGCTCTGAGGTTGTATGTATTTGGTCGACCTATTTTGAGTGATTTCGATCGAGAGGTCGGACATTTTTTCAGATCGGCTGCCAATGCATGCCAGTCAGTATAGTTAAATGTAAGTTTCTGTCAGATTTAGCATTAGGCCTAGCATTGAAATATAGAGGTCGGTTACTGCGAGCTGTGTTCGATGTAAGTTGATGCTAATATTATTATTACTCAGAAAGCGTTAGTAAACCTGACTTTTAATGAAGATTATGTGACTTGAATCAACTGTGTTTTGTTTTTCTGGGGTGCGTTCCGCGAGGCGTGACCAATTGTCAGTGCCAACACCTAGATTTGATATTTTGGTTGACCTTTTTGTGAAATTGGTCAGAAGTACTGGTAAGGGATGTCGCCGAAGGGAAGATCGGTCTCATTCCGATAAATCGGGAATTCCGTAGCAGGCGTCGTTTGTCTGTGTACTTCAAGGGAGAATTTAGAAGAATGTTCCGCAAGTCTCATTTTATTGGTGCTGTGCTTACATCTGCTCTTATGGTTGGCGCGACCGTTGCAGAAGCGAAGACCCTGAAGGTCAGCCATAACCTGCCGACTGACAACCCGGCACATATCTCTCTGGAGTTCATGGCAAAGCGCGTTAAAGAGCTTTCCGGCGGCGATGTTAAAATGCGCATCTTCGCAAACGCGCAGCTTGGCACACAGCGTGAATCCGTTGAACTGATGCAAAACGGCCTTTTGGACATGGCCCGTTCCAATGCAGCAGAAATGGAAGCTTTCGAAGAGTCTTACTCCGCGTTGACCCTCCCATACATCTTTGAGAGCGAAGACCACTATTACAAAGTGCTGACCTCTGATGTTGCTGAAGACGTCTTCATGGCTTCCAAGGACAAAGGCTTTGTTGGTCTGGCGTTTATGGTAGACGGTTCCCGCTCGTTTTACGCAAACAAAGCAATCAACAGCCCAGCTGATCTGAAGGGTATGAAGATCCGCGTTCAGCCTTCCCCATCCGCAATCCAGATGGTTGAACTGCTTGGCGGCGCGCCTACCCCAATCTCCTTCGGCGAGCTGTATTCCGCTCTGCAGCAGGGCGTGGTTGATGGTGCTGAAAACAACCCGCAGGCACTGGTGGATGTGCGCCACGGTGAAGTTGCAAAAGTCTACTCCCGTGATGAGCACACCATGATCCCTGGCGTTCTGATGGTCTCCACCAAAGTGTGGGATGGTCTGGAAGCAGAGAGCCAGAAAGCGCTGAAAACAGCTGCGCGTGAAATGATGGACTTCCACCGCGAGCTTTACAACAAGCAGACCCTTGAAGCGATTGAAGCTGCAAAAAACAAGCTTCAGGTGAAGTTTGTGGAAGTTGAAAAAGCTCCATTCATCAGCGCAGTTCTGCCAATGCATGACGCGCTTGCAGAAAAGTCACCTCAACTGGCTGATCTGGTTGCACGCATCAAAGGCCTTGCAAAATAAGCAAACACTCTCCGGGCAATGAACTTAAACCCCGTCTCACCTGAGGCGGGGTTTTTGTATGGAAGACTGTGCTGGCTTTAGTCCGGATCAACCTTGATGCCGAGGCCGTGCAACAGAAGGTGTTGCTGGCTGGCGGAAACAATCATACCCCGATATCCACGCAGGCTTGTTAGGAAGAGCGCACCCAAATCAGCACCTCGCAAGTCCGCGTAGGTCAGATCAAGATCTTCCGTCTCCGCATCAGAAAGCGTGCTGCGCTTCAGGTCTGCATTGGTCAGGTTCGTGTTGGACAGATTGCTGCTGGTCAGATCGCAGTCGGTGAGAATGCATTCCTCAAGATCCAGATCAGACAGGGTTGCGTAGTTCAGCTGACAGTCTGTGAATGTTGCCCGTGTCTTCAACGCGCGTTTGCCAGCAACCTTGCCAAAGTCACAACCCGCAAGTGAGGCGCCCGTCAAACGGGAATTCTGGAAGGTGATGCAGAACATTTGCGAATACGGAAAGATGGTGAGGCGCAGATCGCAGTTGTGAAACTCCACATTGCTCAGGTCTGCGTGGCGAAAGCACCCGCCTGCCCGTGTGTCGGCATAATAAAAGCTGCAGTTTTCAAACTTTGCCTCACGCAGATCGCAGCTTTTGAAGGTGCAGGCCGGGAACTGGGTGTCTTTCCAGCTGCTTTCACGAAAATCTACGGAATTGAAGTCACCTTCGGGCTCAAAACTGCAATTGACAAACTGCGCATCCCGCAAGTCTTTGCCCTCAAGCCAGGACGCTTCCAGCTCAGCATCTTCAATTGGTCTGCCAGATTCCAAATGCGCCGAGAATTTTTCATAGGTGAGAGCGGTGGAAGTATCTGAGGAAGTCATGTGAGCACCGTGATGAACGAGGAGATAACCACTGTGCCATGTGCAGTGGGTGCGTTCAATCCGACAGGTTCAATTAAGCAAGAAAAGACCGGCGTCGCCTTTTGAAATATGGAAGGCTAAGCCGGCTAGGCAATAATTTGCAACAATACAGGCGGCTCATTTCCCAAGCAAACAAACCACCAAGCAGCAAACTTAAGGACCGAATTGCGGTTGAAGGTATGCCTTCTGTGCCAAGACTGCCTCCGAAAACCTGTGCTCCCGACGCCTCTTGTTTGCTGAGTTAAATTTACTCAGAATTTTTCGAGGTGACTTGATGCAATTGCACTAATTTTCTGCAGAAAAACATAAAATTCTAAAATAGGGTGGTAACGCGCTGATATATCTAGCGAAAATATCAGATTATTTTCCTCTGCAATATGTCAGATGCATGAAATTGAGGGGGTCGGTTTAGGTCACTGAGGGAAAACCCTGAAGGGATTATATCAGGCCTGCCACGGATAGCGTGAAAGCGTGGTCATCACCAGCCGCACGATCTCCGTTTGCGAGCCAACATCCAGCCGTCGGGACACGTTGGCGATGTGGTTTCGTGCGGTATTGTAAGAAATGCCGAGTTGCTCAGCAGCGTCTCGTGTTGACGCACCATTGGTCAGCGCCTTCACAACCTCGGTTTCCTTCGGGGTGAGATTCAGCAGATGGCTGATCATCTTGTCTGGCACTTCGGCAAAATCGGTCGGATCAAAGATCATCATCAGGCAGTATTTTGGTCTGGCCAAAAATTGCGAGAGATACGCAGGAGCGTCCTTTTGGGTCTCGATAGGCTGGATAAAGACCAGTGTGTTCGGACCAAATTCGTTGCGGATGATGACCGGAGACGGCAGGGTGTGGGTGTAGATGGATTGCCTGACTGCGCTTTCCAGTGCGCTGGCCTCATCCACGGCCTTGGCAGAGAGCCGCATATAACGCCCAAGCTGCAAGTTGGTGTGCTTGCTCAGCAGTTTTTCTGCGCGCCCGTTCATCACTTGCACGCCGCTGTTTTCATCCACCACCAGAGCGCTGAATGGCATCTGCTCCAACCAGAACTTGCCTAATGCCTTGGTGGGGGCAATCGCCTCGCGCATGCGGCGTTGCAAAGCCAGCTGAAAAGCATTGCGGAAATACGGCTGCAGGAACTTCACTTCCTCATAGAGCTGGTCCTCATCTCTTTCTGACACAGCATAAGGAAGGGAGATGTTGATGTAGGAACACAAACCGTTTTGACGATCGATCATCAAAGTAATCGCGCGATCGATATTATCGTTGGGCTCAATGAAGTTGCCGACATAATCAGCGTGGATGTCTTCTTTGCGGAAATGACGATGCGGGCGACAGGGCTCTTCAATATCAACCCGCTTTAAAACGGAGGGCAGCGGATTGAGCTGGGCAACGGGCGCAAAGCTGTCGTGGAAGGCCTGCCCTACATTCAAAACCTTGCGATAGTCATAGTGACGGTCTGCCAGGCTTTGCACATTGATGGCAAAGGGAAACTCTGAGTACTTTGTCTGCAGTTGCTTCAACGCATTTTCCAGCGGCTCTTCATTCATGAAGGTCCGGAAGATATCGCTGATACTCTGATCAAGGAGCGGTGTCATAATCTATGGTCTGCAATATGGCTCGAAAGGAGTGGTACAGAGCGGTAATCAAAGATCTCTAATAAAGAAACCGCTTAAGTATTGAGCCGTCAGACGGGTTAAATCAAGTAAGTTGACCGTTTGGTCTAAAAAGAAACTGACGCTGCGATATATCAGCAACAGTGCATAGGTATATATGAGAATATTCTGAATAAAGAGGTGTGCTTGAATACAGGAAAGGCCCGGAAAACCGGGCCTTTGTGGTCTTAGAAGATTGTATTTGGCCGGGTGACAATGCCCCAGTATCTAACGGTAAAGAGGCCAAATGCACCAACCCAGAACAGGGCTGAGAGACCCAGAACCATGAAGTAACCCTGCGGATATAGGAGAATACCAAACACTCGCACTGCTGCACTCATGACAATGAGATAGTAGATCGCGATCTCAACCCATGTTGGCTGAAGTGGTCTGCCGGAGTGACCCAGCGCACTGCGTGTCATCATGGCCAGCATCATACCTGCGATGGAACCAACGGTGATCGCGTGGATCGCCAGCACCTGATCCCATGGCGCATCCAGCAAAGCTCCTGCCCGCAGCAGCAATGCAATTGGCAGCCAGGCGTAGGAAACCGGCAGGATCCAGAGGATCGGTTTGCCCCATGTAATCTGAGGGCGCCACAGACCCATCTTTACAATGTGCAGTCCGGCAAGCACCAGCAGGCCAACCGCGCGTAGGGTTGCAGCCTCATAGCTCATGCCAAAATAGATGTCGCTGACCAGCAGCAGCACCATGCCAAGGCCAATTGCATCTTCAAGGCGCTGGTTGCGCACTGCGCGTTTCACACCGAGGGCATTGTTGGTGAAGAGCGGGATAATACGCCCGCCAATGACGGTTACAAAGATTGCGAAGACATCAACAGCCCAGAGGAACACATCGGCAGAGTCATAACTGATCAGATCCAACGCAATGGCGTGGAACAGACCGTTTGCAACAGCCAGCACCAGCAGCAAAGCCACCGCGAAGTAGTTGCGTTTGTTTTTCGCCTGATACAACGGAATTGCGATGCCAAGAGCGGCAAGAGGCAGGAAGAGAAGATCGAGAATTTGCCCGAGAGACCCAAGTGGCCCACTGCCCACAAACAAGAGCACACGCGCCGCCAGCCATAAGGCAAGCAGTCCGCCCAGAACTAAGCCATTCGGTGTGCGCCGGCCTGTCCAGTTTTGAACGGCGGTGTAGAGGAAGCCGATGAGAATGGCGACCGCAAAGCCAAAGATCAGCTCATGAGAATGCCAGAGCACACCCTCGAGTGGGCCATTGATCTCGACAAAACCGATAATGGAGGCAACCCAAAGCGGAACGCTGATGGCCGCATACGCTGCACCTGCAATATAGAACGGACGAAAGCCGAGGGATAAAAATGCTTCCCAGGAGAAAGCTGCGCTCGCTCTGGGATGCTTCGGCATAGTTTGTGTTTGCTGCATTTATCAGATCTCGGTCGGCGAAGGATCTGCCTTCGCTCATTTTCTTATCAAGGCACAGGAAACGCATTCGACCAGAAGGGATGGAGCGATGGTCGAACTTCTCCACTTATCATTCCTTATAAACATGAAACTAATACTCATATTTGTGCAATGTCAAATAATTCTAAAATAGCCGCTCCGGCCGTTTGTACATGACGTTTAAGGCACTGATTTCAGTAGGATGGCGGGCCTGTTCAATCAGTTGCGGGTAAGTTGAAATGTGAGAGGCTCTGCCGGATTTTTGCCTTGTTCTGCCTTGAGTCTGACTATATCGAGCGACGGGACACAGGATTGATTCATTGCACGCATTGCAGGCAGACAGAAACAGCTATGTCATTGCGGGGTCCAACAAGACCTATACGCTGGTGTTTGCGTCCTCCTTAATGGTGCATCTGTTCGCCTACTGGGTGCTGGCCATGTCCCATCTACCTCGTAGCTTTCGGGGAAACCCGGTCAAAAGCATTGGCGTTGAGCTCATTGGCACTGCTCAGTTTGAGCAACTCATCGCGCCGCCAATTCCACAAGAGCCTCCAACTGCATCGCTCTCTTCTGCTCCATTGGAAGAAGCTGTCCCGCAACCTTTGCCGCCACCAGTTGTGAGAGAGGAAGTCATCCAAACCCCGCAACCGGTTGTTGCGCAGCACTTTCAGTTGGGCCGTTTGCTGGACGCGCCCGAAAACAAAGAATTGAAAGAGTCGCTGGTTCTGTTTGACCCATCCGACCAGCGCGAGCAGCTGTGCAATCTGGAAGTGATGGAGCAAATCCAGTTATGGAACGAGAGCTTCAACCCGGAACGCGTGGTCGCCTTTGCTTATAAAGACCCGGTGGTCTTCGGCAATTCCGTCAGTGCAGACGGCGCAGCCTTCCGCAGCAAGGGCGACTGGTACCACCTCACCTACAAATGCACCTACAACCCCACCACCAACCTCGTCACCGCACTGGAATTCCTGGCAGGCGACGTCATCACACGGTCAGAGTGGGAGGACCATTTTCTGTTTGCGGAGTGAAGGTTACTTGGTGTCGCGAACGGCTCGGACGGCCAGAGAGTAGCCCTGGCTGTGGAAGTCTAGGGCGTAGGTGACGAAGTCCAGATAGTAGTACATGCCTTTCAGCTTCTGGTCTCCAGTGGCGGACCAGAAGTCAGCGTAGTCGGTGAAGGCTGGTGCTGTAAGGTCTGGAAACAGGGCGTGCAGCTCTTCTTTATCAGCGCAGGTGGAATCCAGCAGGCCATAAAGCTCACGGATTGTTGGCAGACGCCAGCCTTGGCTGTTCTCCGCGAAATGAGAGGCAGCGATGTCTTGCCCTACCTGCATTGGTTCACCGGAACAGCTCTTACTATTGCTTTCCCACGTCATGCCTTCTGCGCAGCGTTTCCATTCCAACGCGGAACCGGTTTGTTTGACCAGAGCTCCTTGAAGAGTAAAGCGCTCTTGCAAGGCAGGTTTGTTGCTGCAATCAAGTTGCGCAGCGGCGGGGAAGGCTGACAGGAAGAGGCTGAGAGCAGCACCTGTGGTGAGGGAGAAAGGCTTTTTTGTCATTATAAAACATCGCAAAGTGATTTTTGAAAGATCGCGGTGCGTGCATATTTTATCAAGCAAACCGTACCACTATTTCACTTCACTGACGGGAAATAGTGGTGTGTTTATGGCAGCTTGGGCATTTCCAAGATTAACATGTGCGTCCTGCAAAGAAGAGCGGATTGGGGCCGCTCTTAATCTCTTAAAAGATGAAGGACGCGTTATGCCGTTGGTTCCCAAAGCTCAACGGGATTGCCTTCCGGATCATGAATTCTGGCAAAGCGACCAATGCCATCCATGGTTTGCTCCTGAGAGATTTCGATACCAGCCTCGCGAAGCTGGTTGAGCATTTTGTCCAGATCCGCCACACGGAAGTTGAGCATGAAGCTGTGGTCTGGCGGAAAATAATCGGTGTCCTGAGCAAAGGGCGAGAACACGGTGACGCCCTCAGTTGAGACCCAGGGTGGCATCTCCATATTTGTTGGCGCCAGATTAATACCCAGATGTTGCTCGTACCACTGAGCGACAGCTGCAGGATCTTTTGCTCTAAAGAAGATCCCTCCAATTCCTGTAACTTTTTCCATAGTAGTTCCCCCAAATGCTGGCCGCAGAACATACTCCTCAATTGCCTTGAGCTTCGCAAGGCAGAAGCTTCAAGAGTTGATCAGAGGATGATGGTGGTTTGGGTTGATCGGTTTAGATAAACCGGCTCGCCAGAACCTGAAGCAGGGCTCGCCAGAACCTGAAGCAGGGCTTGTCAGGTTCTGGCGAGTGAGCAATGGTTGGAATTAAGCAGCGTCTTCGCCCACATCCCATGTTTCTGATGCGCGCAGGGTTGCAGAAAGGCGGTCGAGTTTTTCGGTCATGCTCAGGGGCTTTTCTGGCAGGCCGATGCGGCTGGCGGTGCCGAATTCGGTGGCTTGTTCGCGGAACAGGATGCCGAGGACGGTTGGTTCGCCGTCTTTCTCTCCCAGCTCAGCTAATGCAACGGCCAGTGCGTGGTTCGTTTCGTCATGGACCAGCAGGTCTGCTTCCGTGCAACCGTCCTCTTCCAGTGAAACAATATCCAGTCCAAAGCCGCCGGGTTTCACGCGGATGCCTTTGTCTTTGTTGACGCCGAACACCATGGGCTGGCCATGTTCCACAACGATAGTGTGGTCTGGCCCCTGCTTCTTATCTTTCAGGTGATCAAACACACCGTCGTTGAAGATCACGCAGTTCTGCAGCACTTCCACGAAGGCGGTGCCGTCAAAGTCGCGTGCCTCTTGCAAAATGGGGCCAAGCACTTTGGCCTGTGTGTCAATGCTGCGGGCGATGAACTTGGAGCCTGCCCCAATGGCAAAGCGAGCTGGGTTGAGTGGCATTTCCACTGTACCGCCCGGAGAACTCGGCGTGCGCATGCCCTTTTGCGAGGTTGGCGAGTACTGGCCTTTGGTCAGGCCGTAAATCTGGTTGTTAAACAGCACGATCTGCATATCAAGATTTCGGCGCAGCGCGTGGAGCAGATGGTTGCCGCCGATGGACAGGCCGTCACCATCACCCGTGAACACCCACACATCCAGATCCGGATTGGCAAGCTTTGCACCAGAGGCAATGGCAGGTGCGCGGCCATGGATTGTGTGGAAGCCATAGGTTGCCATGTAGTATGGCAAGCGGGAGGAGCAACCGATGCCGGAAACGCACAGGGTGTCTTCCAGCTTTGCACCTGTATCGGCCAGCATCTTATGCAGGCTTTTCAAAACTGCGTAATCACCGCAGCCCGGGCACCAGCGAACATCGAGAGAACTGGCGAAATCTTTTGGTTTCAGGTCAGTCATGATGAAGCTCCCAGCGCGTCCTCAATGATTTTGGCGATCTCACGGACGAGGAATGGACGTCCCTTCACGCAGGAAACGCTCTCAACCGGAACATCCATCTGGCTGCGCAGCACTGTTGCCAATTGGCCGTTGTTCATTTCTGGAATGATCACCCGATCAAACCCCGAGAGCAGCTCTTCCAGATTAAGCGGAAGCGGCCAGAGATGGCGCAGGTGAATGTGGGAAACGGACTTGCCTTCCAGCTCTGCACGGCGAGCGGCCACGCGGATTGGACCCCAGCTGGAGCCCCAGCCAAGCAAAGCCAGTTTGCCGGTGGCATCTCCGGATTCCACATGCTGCGGCGGAATGCTTTTCGCGATCGCCTCCAGCTTTTGGGCGCGGATCTGGGTCATGAGCTGGTGGTTTTCGCCGTCATATGAGATGTTGCCACTGCCTGCCTGCTTCTCCAGTCCGCCAATGCGGTGCATCAGGTCAGCAGTACCCGGGACAGCCCATGGGCGGGCCATGGTGTCGGGATCGTGGTCATAGGGCAGGAAACCCTCTGGACTTGTGGTCTTCTTGACCGGGAATGGAGTATAGGCTGGATCACTGAAGTCCGGCAGTTTCCATGGGGCACTGGCGTTGGCTATGTAGCCATCAGTGAGCACCATGAGTGGTGTCATGTGCTTTGTGGCCAGCTTGGCAGCTTCCACACCCATGTCGAAGCACTCAGCCGGATGAGCTGGTGCGATGACGGGCAGCGGAGCATCCCCATTGCGGCCCCAGATGGCCTGAAACAGATCGGACTGTTCCGTCTTGGTTGGCAGGCCAGTGGAAGGACCGCCGCGTTGGACGTTGACGATCACCAGCGGCAGCTCTGTCATGATGGCAAGGCCGATGGCTTCCGTCTTCAACGCAATGCCGGGACCGGAAGAGCCCGTGACGCCCAGATGTCCGGCATAAGAAGCGCCAATAGCGGCGCAGATGGCGGCAATCTCATCTTCCGCTTGAAACGAAATCGCACCCAGCTCCTTCAACTTTGCCACGGTGTGCAGCAATGGTGATGCTGGCGTGATTGGGTAGGAGCCGTAAAACAGTTCCAGATCAGCAAGGGTGGCACCAGCATAAAGGCCATAGGCCATGCCTTCATTGCCATTGATGGAGCGGTACTCGCCTTCCATCAATGGAGCTGGTTGAATGCGGTAGCGGGAAACATCCGGCGGCAGATCGGTGACTTCTCCGTAAAGGTGCCCTGCCTGCAATGCCATGATGTTGGCCTTGGCCACATCAGGCTTTTTGTGGAACTTCTGCTCGATCCAATGCTCAACATCTGCAGTAGAGCGCTCGAACAGCCATAGGACCAGACCAAGGGTCCACATGTTCTTACTGCGCCGCGCATCCTTTGCGGAAAGGCCGGTTTCCTTCAGCGCTTTTTCTGTGTTGCTGGTGATTTCCAGCGGCAGCACGCGGAAGCTGGAGAGTGACCCATCTTTCAACGGATTGGCAGAAAAACCTGCTTTGGTGATGGCGCGCTCGGTAAAGGCGTCCATATCGATGATCAGCAGACCGTTCTGCTTCACACCTTCCAGATACTTGCGCAGGGCTGCCGGGTTCAGCGCCACAAGTGCGTCAGTTTCATCACCAAACGTGTCCACCTCGGTGTGGCCGATGTTGAGGGAATAGGCTGAGACACCGTAGACCGTACCGCTTGGTGCGCGTATATCCGCCGGAAAATCCGGGAAGGTTGCAATGTCGTTGCCAAATCTGGCAGCACTTTCAGCCAGCCGCGTGCCCGTCATCTGAATGCCGTCGCCCGAGTCTCCGGCAAAGCGGACGCGCACATAGTCGACCTCCGGCTGCTGGGAGACAGGAAGCTCACGCGTTGTTGTGCTGTGTTCCAGTCCGTTCTGCATAATCGGCTCCAAAATACTGGCAGCGGCAGTGGCAGAAATCTCGTCTGTTCTTTTGTCCCTCAGGACATTGCCAATCAGCTGAGCCAGAATACCCACTTCTCTGTGGCTTTTTGTAGCCTGTAATAGCAGGAATGGAGTTGCGACCCGTTAACGCAGCCCGCTGGTAATTGGTCGAACAGCCCTCAGCAGTTGTACCGATCTTGGTGGTTTCGGCCTCATGTTTTGCCTGTACCCCGTCCATTCTCGTTCTGCACCCTGACAGATTTAAGTTTGGCGTCATTTGCGAGTCATTTGGCGCGATATGGCTTTGAACCGATCCAACTGCATTCCTAGTTTGACAGAGACGAAGAATAACAAGCGAGTTCCAAAAAGATATCTCGCATAAGGTTTCAGGAGTTTCTCATGTCCAACACTATTCTTATCACAGGCGCGTCCTCTGGCATTGGCAAGGTCACCGCACAGTCCTTTCACGACAAAGGCTGGAACGTGATTGCAACAATGCGCCAGCCCGAAAAGGAAGAGGAGCTGACGCAGCTCGATAATACTCATGTGACCCGTCTAGATGTGACGGATGAAGCTTCCATTGAAACGGCTGTTGCTGAGGGCATCGCGCACTTTGGCAAAATTGACGTGCTGCTCAACAACGCCGGGTATGGCGCTTATGGTCCGCTGGAAGCCTTTTCCATGGAGAAAGTGCGCCGCCAGTTTGAAACCAACGTCATTGGCCTGATTGCGGTGACAAAAGGTGTCCTGCCCCACCTTCGCGCCAACAAATCCGGTACGATTGTGAACATTTCGTCCATCGGCGGCCAGATGACCTTCCCGCTCGGCGCGCTGTATCACGGCACAAAGTTTGCGGTTGAAGGCATTTCAGAGGCGCTTCACTTTGAACTTGAGGCTGCTGGCATCAAGATGAAGATTGTTGAACCCGGAATGATCAGCACCGATTTCGCCGGTCGTTCTTTCGACTTCACCAATGACGAGAGCATGACGGAATACCAGGGCGTTGTGCAAGCGCTGTTCGGTGCCATGAACGGGGGCATGCAGCCTTCCGCACCAAGCGTTGTGGCAGACGTCATCTATACCGCCGTCACGGACGGCACCGATACCCTGCGCTATCGTGCTGGCGCGGATGCCGTCCAGTTCCTCGACAACCGCAAAGCACTGGATGATGCAACATTCATTGGCGGCTTGAAGGAACAGCTTGGCCTTTAGGGTCTGATTGTACCGTTCCCCCAACAGTACAATTTGAAAGCAGAGGATGCGGTGGTGTCCTCTGTTTTTTGTTTGAAGCTTCTGAGACCAGTTGAGGCAGCTGCAGGTCAGGCACAGGAAAAATTGTCGTGGCTCTTAACGGGCAATGCGTGTAGGTTTACCGCAGTCTTTTTTCTTTAAGTCTTGCTTCCTCAGGTTTTCATGGAACTCATAATTATTGTTGCCGTCGCCCTTTTTCTTGGTGTGGCATTCGCATTTTACAACCGCCTCTCAGATATCGCGCTCAAACTCACGTTTTTGAATGCGCAGATGAAAGAGCTGCACAAGAGCATGGCTGAGTTGCAGGGCCAGTCTCCAAATGTGGGGACTGCTCCAACTGCTGCTGAAAAGCCAGCGACGCATCGTGAAACTTATGTGCCGTCTGTGTCGAAGAAGCCATGGATGAGAGACGTGGATACCAGGAGTGAAGTGGCGAAACCAACGCCACCTCCTGTGCCGAGTAGCATCGCTGCACAAGAAGTACCGAAAGAGGATGCAAAAGCACAGGCTGTAAAGCGGGCTGCTCTAGCTTCTGAGCAGGCTTCAATCTCTGAGAAACGCGACACGCTTGCTCAGAAAAATGCCCAGAAAGACGCTCCAAAATCTGAGCAGAAGGCAGACTCGCATCAATCTGCGCCACCTCAGCCAAAGGCTGATCCGGTTGAAGCGTGGTTTACCGGTGTTGCCCGCAGCGTTATCGACAACGTCCGCAAAAACTGGGTTGTCTGGCTGGGTGCTCTGTCGCTTGCATTCGGCGGTATCTTCTTTGTTCAATACGGAATTGAGAACGGAGTCCTCTCACCAGCCATGCGCATCAGCTGTGCGCTGGCCTTTGGTGTCTTGCTGATTGCTGGCTCCGAGTTCTTCCGCTACCGGCAGAAAGAGGCGCATGTTGATCCGTTCGGCCCGCTGGTTGCGGCGGCCAGTGGTGGTCTTGCGTCTCTGTTTGGCGCCACAGTGGGCGCTTATTCGCTTTATGGGTTGATTGGCCCAACGACCACCTTCATCGGATTGGCGCTTGTGTCATGGCTCGCGATTGGCGGTGGCCTTCTTTATGGCCCAGTGCTCGCGACCATTGGTATTCTCGGTGCCTATTACTCCCCGCTGCTGGTGGGTGGGTCAGAACCGTCCGCCTTGCTCTATCTCTATTTTGCGATGGTGCTGGCAACAAGTTTTGCGGTTGAACGCTTGCAGCGCTGGATCTGGCTCTCCACACTCAGCGTCCTTTCCGTTTTCGTCTGGGTATTCCTGTTGCAGATCCAGATGCCGGAGCAACAACTGACACCGCTTATGCTGGCCGCAATTCTTGCGCTGACAATTACGGTGCCTGCCTTTGGTTTTCCGCCGAAATCAGCGATCTCTTGCTGGCCATTGGACAACGTGTTTTGGGACTACAAGAAGACCTATCCAGCTTTGCTAAGCTATGCGGTGACAGGTCTCGTGCTCCTGACCGGGTTGTTCTTTGCGGGTGAAGACATGGGTCTGGCACGGCCAATGACGCTGATGTTCGCCGGTTTGCTGGTCGCCCATGTGTTCTTTTTGAGTAAAGCGGAAAGCCTTGACCTGATTGGACCAGCACTGCTTGCAGGTTTCGCGTTGATGATGTGGATGCCGAAGGCGCTGGCCTGGCAATCTGTGCCAGACGATCAGCTGTTCTATCTTGCCACTTTGGCTGTCACGATCACAGCGGTGACAGGTGGCAGCTTGCTGCGTGGCCAAACCTCCACGCGTGCGTGGTTCTGGAACTGGTCTGCCGTCGCCTTGCCGGGGCTTGGCGCGGGGGTCTACTTTGTCTACACGGTCCTGCACGCGCCAGAGCTGCTGAGCGCTATCGGAGCCTTTGGCTACCTGTTTGCGCTTGCTCTGCAAGTTTGCGTGGCGGTCTATTTCCGCAAGTCACCGCATAAGTTTGAGTTTGGAACTGAGGGCAGTGCTGCGCTTGCCTTCCTGCTATTCTTGCCATTTGCCTACTACTTCTTTGGCGAGATCACACTTCCGATGGTTCTCATGATCGGAGCCGTTGTGGTTCTCGAAATCTCAGATCTGTTCGGGCTTAGCATAGCGCGAAAGGCGTTCTTTGCTTACCTGAGTGGCATGGTCTTCTTCACCACGCAGCGTTACATCGACGGATTTGGTGAAGCGGGTTACGGAGACATTTCGCTGCTGTTCCTGCCAGTGCTCGCGCTCAGCGCATTTGGCTGGTGGCGCGGCCAGCAGCGCGGGGATGACAGCGAAGCAGTTGTGTTTGAAACGACTGTCTGGGCAGCCCTGTCCCTGTTCTTCTGCGCCTTGCTTCAGGTGTTCTACCGCGATCAGGGCGACATGCCCATGTATGTGATGCATGGGTCCTATGCCTTTGTTCTGGCAATTCAGGTTTCCGTTCAACTGAAGCGGATGAGTTTCTCAAATTCCTTCGCCAAGTTGAGACGAGGGCTATTCCATTGGTACTGGGCCATTGCAGTGTTGAACTGTCTGGTTGCGATTTTGGCCAACCCACTGGCTCGGGACCATGTCTTCGGCTACTTCCCGATTGATAGCCTCTCAATTGCCTATCTGTATCCTGCTCTGGCATTGCTGTTGGCAACTGAGCGCTTCTGGACCCGTGAGGCTTACCTGCAAAACGTGACACGCGGTCTGGCGGGCGTCTTGCTGGTTATGTTTGTCGGGTTGGAAATCCGCGCCTTCTGGCAGGGGCCTGTGTTGACAGCGCCTGGTGTGGTTCTGGAGGAACTCTACAGCTACACCGTCGCGATGCTGATCTTCTCAGTTGGGCTAATCGCCTTTGCCTCAGTGAAGCAACGTAAACGGGTTGGGCAGGCAGGACTGGCGTTCATCATCATCACCTGCCTGAAAGTGTTCTTCATCGACATGTCGGGTCTGTATGGTCTTGCCCGCGCAACATCGTTCATTGGTCTTGGACTAACACTGGTTGGTATTGCCTGGGCAAACAAACGGTTCTTGTCGTTTGACACGCCAGTTGAAGAGGACGAGCCGGAGCTCAAGCCTCAGCAAGATCAGGCTTAATTCATCAAAAGGCCGGAGAGAGCAAACACGTCTCTCCGGCCTTTTTGTTAGGCTGGAGCAAGTTCACCAGTTGCCTGTAAGTGGGTGTTCATCACACTCAGGAAGGTGGTCAGGTCAATGTTGCCACCCGTCAGGATCACACCTGCCCGTTTGCTCTGTAAATTGTGTTTGTTCGCCATCAGGCCGGCTAGTGGTGCAGCCCCTGCCCCTTCTGCCAGATTGTGGGTGTCTTTGTAGTAGGCCGCCATCGCTTCAGCAATCTGCGCCTCGCTCACGCTGACCACATCTTCCGCGCCTTTCAGGATGATCTCCAGCGGCTGTGCCTGCGGGTCGCGGCAGGCCATCCCATCTGCGAAGGTGTTGGCTGTATCTGTCTGGATTGCCTTGCCAGCTTTAAAGGACAGTGCAAAGGCAGCTGCGTTTTCAGCGGTCACGCCAATGATCTTGGTTTTCAGGCCGAGCAGATCGCGAACCGTGATGAGGCTGCAAATACCGGAGCCCATGCCAATTGGCACATAGACCACATCCAGATCAGAAATCGCACGGTACAGCTCCAGCGCATAGGTGGAGACACCTTTGACGATGTTCTCGTGGAATGGAGGCACCATGTGATAGCCGTGCTTTTCCTGCAATTGCTGTGCAACCACGCGGCTTTCATCAAAATCCTTGCCGGCAACGATCACATTGGCTCCAAACGCGCGCATGGCGGCGTTCTTTTCCAGTGAGTTGCCTTCGGGCACAACAATATAAGAGGGAACGCCATTTCGGCTCGCGCCAAGAGCAACGGACTGACCATGATTGCCACGCGTCGCCGTCACCAGCCCGGTGGGCTTTTGCGCAGACTTCATCAAGGCATCCACATAGGTGAACCCGCCACGAGCCTTGAACGAGCCTGTTGGTGTATGGTTTTCATGCTTCACGAAAACATCAACACCACTACGTTCTTTCAGCAATGGCCATGCATAACATGGGGTTTCGGGGACAAACTGCTTAACAGTGGTGTGGGCAGCTTCCAGATCCTCTAGCGAAAACAGCGGCATTCGATTTCCTTTTGGCAGTTAAAAACACTTTGCCATGAGCTTAAAACCTGACGCCGATGATGGCTTTCAAAATACTGACCTAAACGCCTTTGGCCAATGTCCCCTTGTTTGCCGTGGGTTAGTCGGCTTATAGATAATGCGTCGGAAATCAGATGAACCTATTGAAGCAACTGAGGCTATGAGTTCAGCGCGGGACATTATCAGCAAGTGGAAGCTGCAGTTGTTGCCAAGCAGTGCCTATGCTGTTGCCTACACGGCGGCGCGGGCCTCAATCGGGTTTGCGTTTGAAAGCCAGCGCGGGGCGCATTCTTTTGACAGCGATCGCCGGGTTGATTTCTGGACCCGCCCCAACAGCCTCGCCTTTGTGCCGAAGGGGTGCGATGTGACCTCAGAGAGCGAGCGCGGCGGCGAGTATCTGACCTTTACGGTACCAGCTGAACTCCTGCCAGATCGCGGAGAACAGATGCGCTTCAACCATGCCATCTCGCCTGATGCGATTAAAGCTGCTTTTCATCTTCGCAAGGCACTTCTCGCAGCAAAACCTCAGGACACCTTAGCGATAGAAGCTCAGCTCTATGCTCTGCTGGATGTGGTGGAGCAAGTTCAGGCAGGCGCCTATGAAGATCCTCCATCCGCAGCATCTATGACAGATACGCGGTTGAAGCGGGTGGAAGAGTTTGTCGAAGATCACCTTGCCCGGCAGATGTCCATGTCTGATCTGGCAGCATGTGTGGATCTGTCAGCGGGCTTTTTCAATCGTGCGTTCAAAGGTGCCACTGGCAAAACGCCCCACGATTATGTGGTGGAGCGACGCGTGGCGCGGGCGCGCAAACTTCTTGGCGCACCATACAGCACACTCAGCCAGGTTGCTTATACCTGCGGGTTTTCCTCCCACGCACATATGAGCTCGACCTTCAAAAAACGCCTTGGTGTTACGCCCACCCAGCTTATGACGAGGCAGGTTTATCCAGCGCCAGCACGTTCAACTGTTTGACGTGATACTCAAGCACGCGCCAGCCCATTTTCTCATAGAACGGGGTGTTGTCGTCTGAGGCGCACAGATACACACGTGAGTACCCGTTTTCAAACGCCAGTTGGGCCATGCGTGCAACAAGGGCTGTGCCAATGCCTTCGCGGCGATGAACTTCCTCGGTCCACACGGCGGCGACCCATGGTGTCAGTTGAGGACGGGCGGCAAAGTCGCTTTCAATCAGCAATGCGCTGCCAAGGTATGTTCCGTCGCGGTGAGCAACAAAGGCGGTGGGGACAGCTTCAGGACAAAGAGCTGCGCGGACTTTGACTTCGATCTCGTCTTGCAAAACGCCTTTGTCTCGCCACCAGGTCTGCCAGATGCGATGGGCAATGGTGGGAATGAAATCGGGGGTTTCGCTCATTTCAGAAAGGGTAAAAGTGCGTTCTAAACTTTCCATAGGACTGGTGACCTGTAAAATCTAAATCGGTGTACCTCCTCCGGAAACGCTAATGATTTGTCCTGTTATTTTAGCAGAGCCCGGACCGGCGAGGAAGTTGATCGCTTCGGCTACTTCGTCGGGCTTGATGACGCCCAGATGAGCGTTCTGCTCGACTTTTGAGATGAGGCTTGCAGCAAAAGGATCTCTTTGAAGCTTATCATAAAGAGGGGTTCCACGTACAACACTTGGGCTGACACAATTGACCCGGATGCAATGCTGTTTGGCTTCTACCGCTAGGGCACGGCAGAACATGGAGATGCCTGCTGTTGCAGACCCGACAGCTGTGCTTCCAAAGGTCGGGATTATGGAAACATCCGAGGTTAAACAAATAATTGAACCGCAGCGTTGCTTCGTCATGACCGGATAAACCGCATGAATTGGGTGCAGAATACTGCTCATGAGCGAGGTGATTGTGGGCATGAGCTCTTGCAGTTTCAGCTCATGCAATGGTCTGGGGATGAGCCCTCCACCGCCGGTGCTGACCAGCACATCGATTCGCCCCATGGCCAGTTCTGCGTGGGTAATAGCGGTTTCTGTGCGGCCGGGGTCTGAAGCGTCGCATTGGACAAAATGCAGATAGGCGCCGGGAAATTCTGCTGCAAGTTTGCTCAGGGCGTTGCGGCCCTTGGTGACGTCGCGTGCGCAAATGGTGAGTTTTTGAAGACCGGATTGGAGGAGTGTTTTGGCAGAAGCAAATCCGATGCCGGATGTGCCTCCGACGATGACTGCTGAGGATTCATTTAGTTTCCGCGCCACAGTGACCTCCAGATGCGACTGAACTCTCGTCGTGATCTTGCTCGCGTAGATGCTCAAAGAGTTGTTTTAGTACAGATGCCGTATGTTTTTGCTCAACACGTGAGAGCCTGACAGGCCAAACAGCAATCAAAGTAACCGGAGCGCTAAGACCTTTCTGACATCTATATGTTTTACCGCTCGTCACTCAGGCTCGTCGCCAAAGCCGGAAAGAAACGCGCCGTAATCGATGCTCGCCTCCAGCGTTGTCACTCTTGCTTCTGCGTGGCGCGGATCGAGAAAGATCATGCGTCCGGGCTTGGCGTTGATCTCGAGTAGCTTGGGGCAACCTGTTTTGTCGACGCCTATATCCAGTCCCAGTTCCCCGATTGGAGAGGTGTGATAGTCGTCCATACGATGGGCAATGGCGAAACCGCATTCCTCGACAGCCGCTTTTACCGCCTCGGCCTTCTTGCCAAACGCGTTGGTGAAGTAGTCATCCGGATCAATCACATCCGCACCCTGGCTGAAGTGGGAGGAGATACAACCGTGCGCGCAGACCCTTGGGCCGATCATCAAGCAGCGCCATGTGCCGCTGATGTCCTTTTGCATCTGAACGCGGCAATCGACAGACCGTCCATCGAACGAAGAAAAGTCGAGACTTTGCTGCACCAGATACTGGTCCAGTGACGTATGACTGAAGGCAAACTCAAACGCGTCTTCCAGCTGCATGAAATCCGCATGCGGGCAGGATAGATCGGTCAACCATTGCAAGCGGTAGCCTTTATCGCGCCTGGACAAGCGCATCAGCAGTTTGCCCCCTCGCCCGTCGACGGGTTTGAGATAAGCGGAGTGATGGCGGTCCAGAATCTTCTTTAAAAGCGGTGGTGTCGGTGCTCGGTGGGTTTCGGGCAGGTACTTGCGCAGCTTTTGCCCGTACATCAGGTGCTCATGCACCTCCCATTTATCAAAGAAGCCGGGATTGTATATATGAGAGCCCAGAGCACGCATCCGGTTCTTCACCGCTTCCACACGCAGTTTGTGCTCTTCGTCGCGGGTGTGAATGCGGTTGTAAATGGCGGTTGGCAGGGGCAGACCGGGTTGGCGGTGACCAGGCATGGTCTCCCCCGTGATTGTGTTTGTCGCCCAGTTGTAATCTTCAGGCGAAAACAGAAAGGCGATGTAGCCGCAGGTTTGCGCGTATGTCAGCATATCCTGCTGGTGGCGGCGCTCAGGATCAAACTTGCCCGCACCCATGATGCCAATAGTCGGGCCGATGTGGATGGTGTCCCCGTCCCGTTTTACGTGAAGGCCATCGATGAGCGCAAGGCCGAGTTCGTCAAACACATCTGCTGGCAGGCCAAGGGCTGACCTGCGCTCTGTGTTGATTGCCGTTTTGGCAGAAAAACGGTGACAAGCGCCTATTTTGAAGGACAGGTGTTCACCGGCCGTGGCGCCGATTTTTTGAAGGGCACCTTTGGAAAAGACCACTTCATTGTTTGAACTGGACACACGATAAAGATGAAGTTTGACAGCGGAAACCACAGGCCCCCCAAGATCAGCTGGAAATCAGGACAAAACAGGACGAAACCGGTTGGGCCGGACCATACAAGACAGATTCTCGCCAAAGCCTTGCGGAACTTGGGAAAGCTCTAATGGTTTAGGTTTTTGCGTGTACTTGGGGGCTTTACGACTCAGTGCGAATCTATGACTGATTCACGTGTACACTGCCGGTTGAGAGGAAGGTTCGAACTGTCAAATCGGTATTTCATCGATTTTTGCACATAAACCGTCATGTCCTGGTTTTTTTGTTGGCTTGGCGAAAGTGACGTTTCTTAATAAGATTGTTCTGTCTTATTATGGAAATGTTGCTGTAAAATCGGTGGTTTACGCAATATCTGGTAATTCTCCAGTTCCGCAGTACAAGGACAGCGGAAAGAACCTTAACGATCTCTTAATATTGGTTAATACTCGTTAACTATAAAGATATTGACGCGCGTTTTGAAACGGAGAAGGATGCGCTGTGACGGATTATTTTCGCTCTGAACTTCAAAACCGTCATAGAGGTTAAGAGGCAATATGCTGCTCGCTGCTGAACATGATGAAACTTCTGCTGAGAAGATTGCACGCCATTCTGACTTGTTGTCACGGCAACTGCAATCCTTAAGGGAGAAGATGTATCCGCCTGAAGCTATGAAGAAGCTGAAGACGTTTTCTTCGCGCGAGGTTGCAGGCCTGCTCGGCGTTGCCGAATCCAGTTTGCGCCAGCTTTCACTCAACGGCGAAGCAGTTATCCCCGAAAGGCTGGATAACGGCAGACGCATTTATACCCTTCCTCAGATCAACGAATTACGTCGTTATCTGGCTGAAAAACGCCCTGCAGATGCCCTGCGTCTGGACCCGCGCCGCCGTCATGGCGAGAAGATGCAGGTTCTGGCCGTCGCCAACTTCAAAGGCGGCTCTGCAAAGACCACCACAACCGTCCATTTAGCGCACTATCTTGCGCTTCAGGGCCTGCGTGTGCTCGCCATCGACCTTGATCCGCAGGCCTCCTTGTCTGCCATGTTCGGGTATCAGCCAGAGTTCGATGTTGACGAGAACCAGACGCTTTATGCTGCGATTCGTTATGACGACGAGGAGCGCGTTCCACTCAGCCATGTTATCCGCAAAACTTACTTTGATGGGCTCGATCTTGTCCCCGGTAACCTGGAACTGATGGAATATGAGCACGAAACCCCGCAGGCAATTGCTCAGGGGCTTTCGCGCGGCGATGGCATGTTCTTCCGCCGCATGGCGACCGTCCTGAAGGAGGTGGAAGATGATTATGATGTTGTGCTTATCGATGCGCCGCCACAGCTGGGGTATCTCACCCTTGGCGCGCTCTATGCAGCAACCGGAATTGTCATCACCGTGCATCCGGCCATGCTGGACGTGTCATCCATGAACCAGTTCCTCTCCATGACCTCAGAACTGCTGGCGGTGATTGAAGAGGCTGGCGGCACCCTGAGCCACGATTTCGTGCGTTACCTGCTAACACGCCATACACCTCATGATGTGCCGCAGGTGAACGTTGCAGCGCTTCTGCGAGGTCTTTTTGGTGAGGATGTGCTGGCGGCGTCCATTGTGGAGACCACAGCGATTGCCAATGCGGGACTGGAAAAAAAGAGCCTTTACGAGGTTGAGCGCGGAAACATGACCCGCGATACCCTCAATCGTGCTCTTGAATCGGTCGATGCAGCCAATACGGAAGTGTTCCAACTGATCAAACAGGTATGGGGTCGTCCATGAACAAGGCAACTGATCGTTCCAAGAAGATGCGTGCCATGTTTGGCGGTGTTGATCCGGCTGAGCTGGCGAAATCGCCCGGCCCTGCCCCGTCCATGACGGCGACAACGAAACAACGCGTTTCTCCGGGGGCGATCAAGTCTATGCGCAACACCTTCTCCAACGTGGAGAAGGAAAACGAAAAGCTGCGCCAGATGATCGAGGACGGCAGTGTCGCGCATGAGCTGAACACGGAAGACCTTGACCCATCCTTTGTGTCTGACCGTATGGTCGTGGCCAATGATGAGGATTTTGAGAAGCTCAAGGCCTCCATCTCTGCCAGCGGCCAGCAGGTGCCTATTCTGGTGCGCCCGCATCCGGACCTGCCGGATCGTTATCAGATCGCATTTGGTCACCGTCGTTGGCGCGCCTGTAAAGACCTTGGCATCTCGGTTCGCGGGATCATCAAAGAGCTTTCCGATGAAGCCCTTCTGATTGCTCAGGGTCAGGAAAACCATGAGCGGAAGAACCTGTCTTTCATCGAGACAGCGTTGTTTGCCTCTCGTCTGGCAAAGACATTCCCGCAGACGGTCATTTCCAAGGCGATTGGTAAGGACGCGACCACCGTATCCAAGCTGCTCAAGCTGATGAATGCGCTGCCAGAAGAATTTGTCCGCGAGATTGGCCCTGCGCCAAAGATCGGGCGTCCAAGATGGGAAGAGCTTGCTGGTCATTTCAATCACGGCCAGTTGCCTGATCCGTTCAAGGCCCGCGTTGATGCCGTGATGATCAGCGCCGATTTTGAGCTTTCTGCAAGTGACGAGCGCTTCAGCGCGATCCTGTCTGCCTGCAAGTCTGCCGAGACAACGGCAGCAATCACAACTGGTTCTATCGCCACAGCCGCTAAAAGCTGGATTGGCGACAAGCAGATCCTGATGAAGGATGGTCCGAATGCGCTGAGCTTTCAGGTGGATGCGAAAAAGCAGCCTGAACTTGCCGCGTTTTTGAAGCGCCGCCTGCCGGATCTGATGGATGAGTTTGAAGAAGAAATTCTGAAGGAGGATGCATGACGGTCTAGTTACGTCTCTTCCAAAGAAAAACGGTCCTGCTGACGGCAATCAACAAGACCGAAATTCCTTGGGTACAAACAAACGATAGCGCTCGATGTAACCCTTTTTTGCATCTTCAAATTACTTCGAGACGCGGTACGAATCAACCCTTCACCAAGGTGTTGAAGCGTCTTTCTGCATGCTAATCGCCAGTTTGTCCCGTTTATCCTCAGTTTGGGGAGGATGTTTTGTGTCCTGACCCATAAGAACACCTACTAGACTTAGTAGGTGAACGGTGTAGCTATGCAATCTGTTGGTTCAGTGGCGTCGTTCAGAAAACTGACGCCGGCAATGGTTGCCAGTCAAAAACTGGCGATGGCCAATGACATTGTGAAGACGACAAAATCAGAGGTCGCAATGGCTTTGAAGAAGGCCGCGCCTGCTTTGGGAATTGATGGGACCACCTATCATATTCTCGATATTCTGATTGGCCTGACGGCTGCAGAGGACTGGTCGCAGGACCGCCGTCCGCTTGTCGCAATTTCCAATGAAAAACTCGCTGAGTATGTCAGCCGCTCCTCTCGTACTGTCGTGCGCTCGTTACGCAGGCTAGTGGAAGCTGGTGTTCTTGCTTACAAAGATAGCCCAACGGGACGTCGTTATATCTACCGCGCGGGTGAAGATCGTCAGATTGAGCGTGGCTATGGGTTGGATTTCTCTCCGGCACGTCAACGTCTGACTGAACTAAAGCAGATTGGTACTGAGTTTGCAGCCCGTCTTGCCCAGGAAAAGGAAGCCAAGCGTACAATAAGCCGGCTTTCAAGAGCTATGGCAGACCTGTTCCGTCTTGCCAGCCTTGAGGAACTGGAAGTCTCAGAGATCGCATCCGCATTCAATGAGCTGATGGACCAGCCAATGGGTGTTGTTGACCGCTCTGAGGCATTGACCATGCTTCATGAGCTTTTAGTAGCTCGCTTTGATATGAGCGAAACACCAACAGAAAAGGGTGATGCTGATGTTGCTGAACATGATGTTTTTTTTGATAGAAACTCAGAAATGTCATGCGCAGAAGACAACGATGTCACCCCATATAATAATACAACCTCTCAAGACTCTTGGAAAAAAAGTAAGCAACAACGGAATGCGTCTAACGACGCATCCATAAATACAAGCAAATCAGGTTACACCCGATTTGAAATGGCTCCTGAAAAGGAACCAGAAAGCGAAATTCGTGCCACAAGCCAAAAGCTGAGCAAGGCTGAAAGTCTGAACTGGTCAGAACATGTTGATCCTCATCAAAGCGAACAGTTCTCCCCTCTCCTGTCTGAGGTTTCCCTTGGGTTGATCAGTTCAGCAACTGCAGAAACTCAAGCTGCAATTGGGCTCGATCTTTCCAGCTGGAGCAGTTTGATTGACGCGTCCGATGACATGCGTTTGCTGATTGGCCTCTCTCAAAAAGGCTGGTTTGATGCGAGAAAACGGGTTGGCGATTATACGGCTTCTGCGGTTTTGATCACCACGGTTGAGAAAGCCCTGCGCGATCCGGAAAGCATTGCACGACCGGCTGGATATTTCCGCGCTTGTGTTGACCGGGCAATTGATGGAAAGCTGGCCTTGCACCGCACGTTGTTTGGTCTGGCCGCCTCCGGGTCCTCTGCTGCAGATAACTAGCGCTGAGTTAGGTGGTTTGCCCTTAGCAATTAGAATTGGATGTAAAACTCATGGCTCATGGATCAGCTACAACGCAAATGCCTCTGATCACGTTGTTTCAGGAGGACGACAAACAGGAGCTGCGTGATTTTCTAGCGTCGGCCTGGACACAGGCCCATGAGGATGAGTTGGGCACTGAGCTGACCAAACAATTGGTTGCAAGGCTGGAAAGCGAAGATCTGGGCGGCGTTGTTCCTGGAGAATATGGGTATCTATACCTTGCCAAGAGCGAGCAGAAGATCGTCGGGTCTTTGGCCTGTGCCCTTCGCGGCGAAGTGGTCTTTATCTGGGCGTGTTATCTGGCCAGCGACTTTCAGCGCAAAGGGTTGGGCCGGGCACTGATGAAACAAGCTGTCTCCGAATTCCCCGAGGATAAAGTCGCCGGAATCTATGTGCTTGAAGGGAATGAGGAAGCCAAGCAGTTTTACCAAAAGCTCGGCTTCATTGATTGCGGCGAGGCCGAGTTTGAGGTCATCGCGGACATCTACACCCCTGCCCGCGTTATGCAAGTTCGCATCGCAAACCTGAACTTAGGTTGATCTAGAGCCCGACTGGTACTGCATAATTTCTGCATTCGGCGCTTTGCTCTATGCTGCTATTGATTAGCTTTGGTCAGGTGCTGAGGTAACATGAAAGCAGATGTCCTTAATAGACGCCCGAAAACCGTGCGCATTTGGGGGCAACTGGATCTATAAGAAACTATGCTTTTTGAACTTCCAGATAACAAAGTGCTTTATCAGGCGCTGATTGACCGAAATCCGGACTTTGATGGTCGGGCTTATGTTGGTGTGCGCTCAACCGGAGTGTTTTGTCGCCTCACCTGCCCCGCCCGCAAGCCAAAGTTTGAGAATTGTTGTTTCTTCGAGACCATTTCCGAATGCTTTGAAGCTGGGTTCCGCCCTTGCAAACGCTGCCATCCGGTGGGCACGTCTGCCGAGAACGATGAAGTCGTGACCCGGTTGCTGTGTGAGTTTGAAGCTAAACCGCATCATAAATGGTCCGAGTCCGATATTGCGAAACTTGGGTTAGATCCTTCCACCGTTCGCCGCGCCTTCAAACGCCAGTTCGGGATTACGTTTCTGGAAATGGCCCGTCTTTCTCGTTTGCGTGATGGATTTGAGACGCTTTCCGATGGCGGCAAGGTGGTTGAGGCGCAGTTGGCCTCAGGGTTTTCGTCTCCGGATGCTTTCCGGCAGGCATTTGCCCGTTTGCTGGGATGTAAACCGGCGGAACTGAAAGGCGATGGTCTCCTTAAGGCTGATTGGTTCGATACACCGCTTGGTACAATGATTGGCGTGAGTGATGATCGCGCACTACATCTGCTGGAGTTTGCGGACCGCAAAGCACTGCCTGCAGAACTTGCCCGTTTGCGTAAGCAAGTTAAGGGTGATCTGGGTCTTGGCCGGACTGCACCAACCGACCAGATCGCCTCAGAACTGCGAGAGTTCTTTGAGGGCAAACGACTGGATTTTGACGTGCCGCTGGTTATGCACGGAACCGAGTTTACAAAGGATGTCTGGCGCGAACTGCGCCGTATTCCGATCGGCGCAACCAAAAGCTATAGCCAGCTGGCCAAACAGATTGGGAAACCCAGTTCTACCCGCGCTGTTGCCCGTGCAAATGGAGCAAACCAGATTGCCATTGTCATTCCATGCCATCGTGTTGTTGGGATGGATGGTGGCCTTACCGGATATGGTGGCGGGCTTTGGCGCAAGCAGAAATTGATTGATGTTGAATTGAAAATAGCAAGATCGAAAGGCCTTATTGATGTCTCAGGCTGATAAAGCAAAACAGTTCGCCGCTCTGCATAAAAAAGGTGAGCCTATCGTCCTCTACAACATATGGGATGCGGGCACTGCTCAGGCCGCCACAAAGGCAGGTGCCAAGGCCGTTGCAACGGGAAGCGCATCAGTTGCTGCGGCGCATGGATATGTTGATGGCGAAGAAATTCCGCTTTCCCTGGTCGAAATTATAGCAAGCCGCATTGCGGAAAGCGTGGATGTCCCCTTCTCTCTCGATTTTGAAGGCGCCTATGCAGATAGCCCTGCGGATGTGAAGGAAAATGCAGCTCGGATCATCAAAACGGGTGCTGTTGGCGTCAATTTTGAGGATCAGAAGGTCCACGGCTCCGGCCTTTACTCGGTCGATGAGCAATGTGCGCGGATTGCAGCCTTTCGGGATGCCGCAGATGAAGCAGGCATTCCGTTTTTCATCAATGCGAGAACTGATCTGTTTTTGCAGGAACCAGATGCAAGCAAACATGCTGCCTTGGTTGAAGAAGTTGTGCTGCGTGGACAGCGCTATGCCGAAGCTGGCGCCAGCGGGTTCTTCATTCCGGCCTTAACGGATCCTGATCTGATCGCTCAGATTTGTGAGGCGGTGCCACTGCCTGTGAATGCTTACATGATGAAGGGCATGCCTGAAATCGCTAAGCTTGGAACGCTTGGCGTCTCGCGGGTGAGCTTTGGGCCGGGACCTTATCGGGAAGCAATGGTTGATCTGAAGCGGAAAGTTGAAACCATACTTGGTTGATATGAGAGGGGAGCATATGCTCCCCTTCCCTTTTTGTAGGCGCGCTGTCTTATTTGCCTTCTTTGAATTTCTTTCTCATTTTATCGCGCATTTCCTGCTGCATCGCGCTGAACTTTTCCATCTGCTCTGCGCTGAGAACCTGAGCCATCTGCTCATTCATCTTTTCTCTGGACGCTTGCATTGGACCACGAACTTCGCGCAGTTGTGAAAGGGTTGGCTTCTTGCCACGCTCAATGCCAGCATCTTTCAGGATCGCACGGCGCTCTTCCATGGATTGGTTCATGATTTGGCGGACTTTTTCTTTCTGCTCATCCGTCAGCTGCAGCTTTTCAGCCATCATTTCCAAACGTTGACCCTTGCCAGGATCCGCCTGGGCGATGAGAGCTGTTGCAAAGAGGAGAGACAGGGAGAGAGCGATTGCCTTGAACATGGGGGCTCCTTTTTTTTGTAAGTCGATGGCTCATGAAAACAGTGCGTGGACGCAGCGTTAAGTGCAAACCAAATAGTGTAAGAGAACGTCTTCGTTCCGATCCTTGTGACAGGTCGTTACACTTTCACTAACCCATTAAAATTATTGGGAAATATTCTATTCAGATTATCTCGCATTTTCATAAAGATATGCCCGCCTCGGTTAGGAGGCGGGCACCGTTGCCAGCATTGGGATTTAAGGCAACTTTAAAGGTGAAGCTTAGTCAAAAAGATCCTGACGAGCTTCGGTTCTGCGAATGACACGGCGCGCGGTTGCTCTGTCCTGACGGCGGTCCCATGCTTTGGGGGCGACAGCGACCGGGGCGGGAGTGACAACTGTTGTGGTTGGGGCTGGTACAACAACTGCAGCAGGCGCCGCATTCATTCGGCAGATCTGGAGTGGATTGCGTCCGGAGTCATAAATGGCAACGCATCCGGTTAATGAGTTTGTCTGAATAATAGTCTTGGTGCCGTTGCTGTCGTAAAAAGTCAAAGCATCGGCGAAAGCTGCGCCAGAAAGAGTAACGAGAGCGGCGCTTGCGATAGCAATTCTTTTCATTCTGATCTCCGGTGGTTCGGTCGTCCAACATGTCTGTTTGGGGTAAAGACACTGTTTGATTGCGTTGAAGGGACTATCGGGGATCAATTGAAAGAGAGCAATTTGAGTTTTGTAATCGGCTGTCGCTCATCTTGAACTCTGACAAACTCGGTTACAATTTGGACAGATAAGCGCCGTTGATGGATACATTTTGATGCACACCATCGCAGTTTTCTGCCGATTTTGGGGAAAAGTAACGCACAAGCAGGTGAGTTTGGCAGGGCGTGGATGACTTGGCAGCTGCCAACAATTGCTGCCAAGTCGGATTTTTAAGAGGCGGGCTGCACCAGTGAGACGTCGAGGATCTCTGTCCCTCCAATGAGGAACTCGCTCAGTGTTTCACGATGCTCAGGCGTCAGCTTTGCCCACTCATCCCGCAGGCGGTCGAGGCATTTCTTCTGGTATTTGAAGATGTCCTGCGTAAAGAAACCTTCTGGCAGATCTGCAGTGAAGGACGCCTCCCCTTTGTCGATGGCTTTGGAGTTCGCTAACAGGAATGGTAGATAAGTATCGCCTGCCATCTTAAGAAGCTCTTTGACTGCAGGAGTAAGTTCGGTGATCCAATCACCTTCAAAGCCGGAGGCGTCATCTATGTGGTCGAGCCAGCGGAAGACGAAAGGGAACTCCTTTTGCAACATGGCAGACGGGGTTGGGTCGTCTTTAAGTTGGTAGAGCTGCCCGAAGAGAGCCACATCTGCCAATGAGGCCATATCGCCAAACAGGAAATGCTGCTTGGACAAAACCGCTTGTTCTAAAATAGAGAGCATACGCTTGGTTGACGCTTCAATGATCGGCGCTGTTTCCGGTGTGCATCCAACCTTTGGCATGCGGCTGATCTGACGTGCGCCAAACTGCTGGCCCATTGCCTTGATGGTTTTTTCATCCAGACCAAGACAAGCGTCGTAAAGCAACCAGTTCGGCACGATCTTTCGGTCTTCCTCATAAAACCACCGATAATGGAACATGGCTTTCACAAGCCACTCGTCTGCCATGTCCTCAATCAGGTAACACGCGAACCGTATCAGTGGATCGTCGGGAACAAGCGACCTCCCCTCCCCTTTTGCCTCCAAGTCCAGAAGCAGCGGAGTGGAATCGTTCACCCACGTCTCATCGGGATACTTGACGACAGGGATGACTGGAATCTTCACATGTTTGGTTGGGCTGTTTGGCCCCATAGGTGCGCAGAGCTTCCATGCGTGTGGAATGCGTTTCGCTCGGAACGCTGCACGCACCTTCATTGAGTATGGTGAGCCCAACGCGCCATGTATTTCAAAATTCCCCATATTCCCCTCCCCTGACTTGGCAGGTTCCGATTTTCCTCAGGTCCGCTGCCAAACTTGGTGTTTACATGTCGTTCAAGATCGCTCCATCACCCTGCCACTGAATTTGCTCTCCCCTCTCCATTTGAACCATCATGTTCAAAATGGCGGCTGGGTTTTCCATTGGCAGGAAGTGAGTGTGATCGGGAACGTAAATGTCTTTTGCATTGGGCATGTTCTCTGCCAACAGCTCCCAGGTGGGCGATGGTGAGAAATCATGCAAGGGCTCATCTGGTTGCCGACGACGTGCGCGTACAATTGTCGTTGGTACAGTCACAGCATCCAGAAGTGGATAAATGTGGTCTCCGTAACAAGTGCGATAAACCTCGGCTTCAACATCTGGTGGACAAGCGAGTTGGTATCCTTCGCCCTGCTCTGAAGCGACTAATCCGTGATCGCAGTAATCCTGCAAAACTTCAGGCAGCCAGCTGTTGTATGGTTTGCGGGTTTTGAACCGCTCGTACATTTCGCTCACATCCGCCCACTGGTTTCGGCGTCGGGCAACGGGATGGTCCTGATCTGCGATTTGCTTGAAGAACGGAAGCAGCGGTTTAGGAAACACGACCGGATCCAACAGAAGAATGTTTTTGTAGAGTTCAGGAAACTTGGCAGCTGCCAAGATAGACAAATGACCTCCACAAGAATGGCCGACACCGAATACTTGATTGAGCCCGAGTTGCTCGACCACTGCGAATAGATCTTCTCCCAGATCAGTCCAGAGTTTCGGTAAGGCGGCGTTGTCGCTTTGGCCATGACTGCGCATATCCCATGCTATGACATGGCGACCGGGAAAATGCTTGATGATGTAATCCCAGACGCGACCATGAAATCCTGTGGCATGGAGAAGCAAGAATGTAGGGCCTTCGCCCGCCCATTCGTGAAGACAGATCTTATGATCTCCTGCATGGACGAACTTCTGAATGGGGGTATCTGAACGCATGGAATTTCCTCTGCAGCAATGTCAGAAGAAGTGTAGTCATACCGTATGGGAGAACAAGCTCTACCAAAGCAGAATAGTGATTTTATTTCAAAATTCTCGACTTGGCAGCTGCCAAATTTGGTTAGATTGCCTAGGACATCGGGAATGCATTTTCAATTGGTAGCTCGACCTCCGGCATATAGCCTTTTACGTCAACACTTAAGGTGGCACCAACTGCGTCCGCGTTTTGGAAGTCTAATGTGGTGACGGTTTCCCATGTCTGGTCATCATCGCGTGCGTCCAAGTCGACTTGCACTGCGTATTGTCCTGCTTGATTTTCTATTATGCGAATGAACTGGTCGGGAAAGTGATAATGTTGATCCCATGATTTATCACTATAATCTTCGAGCAATTTGGATAGATCTATAACGTCTCGGTCTCCGCCTGAAGAGCTGTTCAGTTGGAAGTCTGTGATGTGATCTGCTGCTCCATCGAGTTGCTCAAAGAAGAAGATGTCAGAGCCTTCACCACCTGTTAGTTCGTCTGATCCGGCTCCGGCAGTCAGGTGGTCGTTGCCTTCAAAACCATTGATCACATCATCTTCATCGGTGCTTTTCAGAGTGTCGTCGCCGGCTGTCCCGTCAATCTGGTTCCTCGCATCAGTGGACCCATCATCTGGATCGGGGTGAACTCGAATACTGGTAATGGACGGGTTGGAGTTCCCATCCTCGGAGTGAACAACGACTGAGAGGCTACGCGCCTGCAAGCTTTCAGATGTGGTTGTGAAGGTGATTGAGTTCAACAAATTCTGATAGGTCGAAGCATCAGCTACTCCAGAGAACGTGAGTGTCATAACTCCGCTGCCGTTGTCTTCCAGCTGGCTGGAGACGCCATTGACATCCAAGAAGTTGAGATGATCACCATCCTGCGCATTGAAGAGTTTGAGAGTCAGACCCGAAATTTCATCCTGAACTCCATCGATCTTGGCAGACTTGGCAATTGCCAAGTCGTCATCTCCAAGCTGAAAGGATGCCTCAAAGTGTTGCTGTTCCAGTGGCTCTGGCTGGACTATTGAAACCGTCAGCTCCTCAATTCTCAATGTGTCTGCGGCAGTGAGATCCGCTGGTGCAACCAAACGGATCGTTGTCGCAGATGAGATGTAATCGCTTAGATCAAGGTTGATCGTCTGAGACTGAGTGTGACTGATCAGACTGGAAATCTCGCCAATCTGGTGGACGGACCCATCAGCCAACAGGGCTTCAATGTAGAATGACTTCGCCGGACCGTTCGTTGCGAACTCTACTGTGTATGTGAGTTGGATCGCGGCACTTTGCGCGCCTGTCAGGTCAAACGTTTTGTTGATGCAGGCAAGATTGTCGTCTCCCTCTGAAGATGAACCGGAGCGATCTGAGAGAACAAGTTCGCCAGTATTGGCGTCTATGTAGATATCTGAGGAACCATCACTGGCGGCTTTGGCTTCACCATCATCTCCACTTTCTGCCCAAGGCGTGGATTGAATTTGCCCCATTAGCTCAGAAGAATACGAGGGTTCGTCGAAAGTCCAGCTGACTTGGTAACTGCCAGGTTCTCGGGTGTGAAGGAAAATGGTGGGCGGTGCAGCGGGCGGACTCGTGCCTTCAGTGACTTCAATGCGGAACTGTTGCGCAGCCTCCGCGCCAGAACTATCTTTCGCGACTACAGTGATCTCATAGATGTTGTCACCGTCCAGATCCATGGGGGCTTCGAAGGATACATCTTCTTTCCAGCTTACCTGGCCGGTTTCCTCGTCGATGTTGAAACGGGCCTTGTCAGACCCTTCGAGAAAAAAATGGAGAGGGTCTCCATCAGCATCTGAAGCATTTGCCGTGAACACAGTATCGGGACCATCATCCTCGACACTCATGTGAAGCGGCGTATCGTGGCCAACACCGGAAAAGATGGGTGCGTCGTTTTCCGGTGATAGCTCTATAGAGACGGTGACGGTATCACTGCGCTCTCCATCCGCATCCTCAATGTAGTAACTGAAGCTGTCCGAGCCATTGGCGTTGGGGTGACCCGTGTAATTAAACGTGTTGTCCGGGTTCTGAGCGAGGTGGCCCTTGGCAGGTGCCAAGACGATGTGAACAGTGAAGCCTTCACTGCTAAGAGTATCATTGCCTAACAGGTCCAACACAAGCGGTGTATCTTCCGTACCAGAAAACTGATCAGGGGACGCGGATGACTTTCCATCCGAGATGCTGAAGGTGAAGTCCAGAGGGATCGTGTCTCCGTCACCGTCAGAAGCCACTGCTGAAAACGACAGTGAAACCTCGCTTTCAGATGTGTGGTCAATCGGTGTGAAGAACTCGACCTCGTAGTTCCCTGATCCGGTTGGATCCAGTTTGATCGTGAAAACAAGCGTGCCATCCTGCGTCTTTGCGCTGAGTTGATTGCCCGTACCTTCAATGGAGTAATAGACCTGAGCGCCATTGACAGTGAAGGGAGCAAGACTGCCGCTCATGCTGGAAGAGAAGGTGAGCGTTGTTGCTGACTGTGTGTCGGCACCCCAGTGAACGTTCAGATCACCGCTTTGTACGATCAAGGCTTCATCGTTCATACGCGCTTCGAAGAGAGCATTTTCTGAAAGGCTAAGTGCTTCAGGCGCGGAACTGAGGACGGGCGTGCTATCTGCAATCGTGATTTGCAGCTGACCATTAACGCTGTCGCCATCTGTATCACTTGCAACATAATGCAGTTGAAACTGCTCAATGCCTTGAGCATGGTTCAACGGCGCATGCTGATTGACAGAATACGCGCCACTGCTGGAATTCAGCGTCGCGGTGAAAATTGCCGTCGTGTTTTGGAAAAGCGTCAGTTTCTCGCCAGTCAAGTCCCAGCTGAAGCTGGGAGGAAGCGCGGACTGAGTCCATGAAACCTGCCCTCCATCTACACCAGCTGAGATCGGGAGTACACCGGTTAACGTATGAGTATCCTCAGCTTGAGCATTTCCAGGCGCTGATAGGGCAAATGCGTCGTCGCTTAAACTGAGGTTGACCGTTGCTCCTACTTCTGGAGTGTCATCTTTAATTGACACCATGAAGTTGCCTGAAGCTGTGTCGCCGTCTCCATCCGTAATTACAAAGGGAAGGTTGATGGTCTGTTGGTCTACGCCGTGCTGGTGTTGCAATGGATTGTGTTGTTGAACCGAGTAAGCGCCATTGCTGCCGGTAAACTGAGCAGTGAGAATGACCGTATCGCCCTGCAAGACACTGAGCTGTTTCCCCTCGATAATGTAGATCAGACCATCGGGATCATCAGGTAATTGCCAGCGTATCGTGGCCGCATCTGCCCCTGCTGAATGAGGCAAGGACTGTGACGAATAGCTCAGCTCAGGTTCAGTGCTCAGCTGGCTTTCATCAAAATTGATCTGGTTGAGCGGAAATGCTTTTGGCGCATCATCCAGTGACGGAACCAGAAGCTTGCCTTCTGTCGTCTGACCTTGCGTATTTGTCGCGCTGAAACTGAGGTTAAAGACGGCCTCCGCAGCAGATCCATGATTGATCGCGCTGTGCTGGGTGACGTTGTAAGAGCCTGTTGTTGAATTGAGTGTGACTGACAAAACGACTTTGTTTCCCTGCATGATCAGGAGCGTTTGTCCTTCCTGATGAAAACTAAAGCCTTCAACCGGAGATGCTGCGTTCCAAGACAGAGCGACAGGACCTTGTTCAGCAGTGATCGGTAAGTCCCCAGAGGCTGAAGCTTGCCCCGGATTGCCATCTGAACCACCCGCGAGCCCTGCCTCTGAAACCGTTGCTGACAGGTTCCACTCTGTTGGCATCGGATCATCTTCAACACGTATGTCTAAATAAGAAACAAGTGTGTCGCGATCCGCATCCTTTGCAATGAACCTAAAGCTCACTAAGAGTTCTGCTGAACTACCCGGATGGTCCAAGGACGCAAATTGCTCATAGCTGTATGTGCCGTTTGGTGTACTCGGATCCAGCGTAACCTTGAAAACAAGCGTTCCGTCGCCTTTCAAACCTTTCAATATGTGTTGGCCTTGCGGGCCAAACTCAGATTGAAAAAGAACCCGCGCACCGCCACAGGTAATATCGAGCGGATCACCTGAGCGGCCGAGTGGGCGTCCGGCTGCATCAAGTGTAAAGAGCAGTGCGCGGGAGTTGGTTCCATCCACGCCGAAATCAAGAGCGAGACTATCGCTGACAGAAATACTGTTGGATGTGCGAAAGGATGCTTCCTGAACTGAATGGACAGGAAGATCACTTGCCCGGGTAACTGTGCTGTTTGGTTGAACGTATAGATCAGAGACAGATAACCGCGGAACGATAATGTTCTCTGATTGTGTATTAAGAGCGCTTACAAGTGGAGCAGCCTGATAGTTATCCTGCGTGTTTTCAGAAAGCTGATCAGACTGCGTAAGACTGTTCAGCTTTTCAAGCGCTGGTTCGTGGTGAACACTCTGCAAACTTGTTTTGGATATGGGCTGCCAATTGGTTTCTTCTGAGGACTTGTCAGCATCCTCCGTTTCTTTCTGGGCAGGGGAGGGGAGGTCAACTTGAAAGCTGCCAAGTCTTGGTGCCGTCTCGACTTCAACGGCCTTCAGAAACTGGCTCTGTGTTGTGAGCGGACCAGATGGCATCAAAATGAAGAATTCATTGGCAGGTCCACCAAAGAACTGTTCGATGACAACAATCTGCCCATTCCCATCCAAAATATGAAGCTCGTCTCCATCACGGATAAGTTTTGCTGTGCCGATGGTTTTGGAGAGGTCAACAAGCTGGCCTTGCTCCCGCACCATCAAGATTGGTGTACGGGAGGGCGCCAGCGGCTCGGCAAGCAGAATTGGTGGTGGTGCGGACTGAGAAGGCGCAGTCGCGGGCGTTGCGGTCAGGTTCGTCATGGCTGCGTCTCCTCTTTCTTCCGGTTTACTCTGTGCTTATTTGACGTGCTGGCGTGCCAGATACTTCCTGCGGGCGAGCTTCTTCTTTTCAAGCAGCCGGGGGAAAGCCCCAGATGCAACAGTATGTCTGATTGTTTGGTTCTCGCCTGAAAATGCAGGCGTACGAGGTCAGCTTCAGACACTGCCAGTTTCAGGTCTGCTTTTTGCAGATCATTGAGGGCACTCAGAAACTCCGCAAACAATGCCGGATCAACCAGATTGGCCGCGCGGGCCTGATGATAAGCACGTGCTCTCCGAGCCGCGTGAAATTGCAGCTGTTTGTGCTGGTCAACGGCGCGCTGAAAACGCTTCTCAGTTCTGCGATTATCTCTGGTGAGCGTGGACCCGCTGAAGAGAGAGGGACCGAGGGAAGATTGCAGATTTGATGCTCTCTCTCCAGTCAGCTCAACGTATTTTGTATGCGCAGAAGTAAGATATCTTTTCGCTGAAATATTCAATTTATTCAGTGTGTTAAGGGAGCTCTCGGATACTTTCCCAACAAGCTCGATAGCCTCAGGAACATGGACGCCTTCAGTATCTGTTAGCGTTGCGACAAATGCCTTCAACTCACTCTCAGATTTGCTGTAAATCTCAAGAGTTCGGGTGTTCAGGTGAAGTGTCAGATAGGCCTCAAGAACGCTCAGGCAAAGGTCATTCTTCTCTTGCTCTGATGCCTTGATCCAACTCCCACCAGTTTCAGCTGAGGTGAAGAGGAAGCTATCTTCTACTGCGTCGCGAAACGTGGTTGCGCCGCTGGATGTGACCATGAAGGACGCAACCATCATGCTGGCAAATTGGTAAAACCAACCTTGTTTGAAACACAAATTTTGCCACTGTTTCATGACGCCCCCTCAAGGCGCCCAATCCACCCTCCGGCAGCACCTCTCCTCTTAAGAATTCATTAACATTTGCATCTAGGGAACCTGAATTGGTTGAAAGTGACAATTCCAAAATCAGGGTAGAGAGATAACGTAGATTTAAATATGGGGGTGTTGTTTTTGAGGGGGGGAACGCCTTTTACAAGGCAAAGGATCTTGTTCTTACGCCGCAGCGGGGGAGGGGCTATTCGTTCATGCTGAGACGAGGCAAGAAAAAAGAGGCCCGGTGGCCTCTTGATGTTTTTTGGGAAGGTGTACGCACGTTCGTCATCAACTAAAACATGCTGAGCAAGGCGCAGGCTCCACTCAGCATGGTTCTGGCTCGATAACCCTAGGCAAACTTGCGGCGGGCATCTGCTGCAAGGCCAAGGCCAACAGCGCCGAAGACGTTGCCTTCAACCACAGACGCGTTTGGCATCAAGGACTTGAAGTGTTCGCGCAGCATCGGGATGCGGGTTGTACCGCCAGTGAGGAACATGCTGTTGATCTGATTTGCGGTTACGCCAGCCTTGTTCAACGCTTCCTGAATGGTGGCTTCGATTTTGCCAACGGATGGGCCGATAGCGGCATGGAAATCAGCGTTGGTTGCATCAACCAGAACGTCTTCTTCTTCCAACTCAATTTTGAGACTTGCGATCTCTGCAGAGGAAAGGTCGATCTTGGTCTGCTCCACGCGGGTGGCCAGCATGTGGCCGTCTTTTGCGCGGATCACTTCGCGCAGACGTTCCACCAGATCAGGCTGCGCTGCTTCGCGGCGCACTTCCCCCAATTCCCGCAGGATATTAGGCGAGTAAAGCTGGTTGATGAACTGCCAGGTTGCCAGATCAAAATAGTATTTTGAGGGCAGGGCGCGTTTGCCATCTTTGGTCAGCGTTTTATAGCCCAGATGCGGCATAACCTGCGCAAGTGAGAGCAACCGGTCAAAGTCGGTTCCGCCGATATGAATACCCGTATTGGCGAGGATATCACTGGTGCGATCTGCTGCGTTTTTGCGCTCTGGTGAAACGCGAATGACAGAAAAGTCGGCGGTACCGCCGCCAATATCCAGTACCAGAATAAGCTCTTCGCGCGTTACTGTTTGCTCATAGGCCAGCGCCGCTGCAATCGGCTCATACTGAAAGGCAATGTGCTCAAACCCTTCCTGACGGGCGATCCCTTCCAGCGTTTTTTCTGCTGCACGGTCAGCGGTTTCATTGCCATCGATGAAATGCACCGGACGCCCCAGAACCACGCTGGAAACGTTCTCCTGCATGTGTGTATCCAGCTTGCGTTTCAGCTGGCGCAGGTAGAGCGCAATAATATCTCTGAATGCCATACGGCCACCCATGACAGCCGTTTTTTCCTGAATGAGGGATGTGCCCAAAACGCTTTTAAGCGCCTGCATAAGGCGGCCCTCATCGCCCCTGATGTACTCTTCCTTGGCCTTGCGTCCATAAACGATCTGCTCGTCTTCAAAATTGAAGAAGATGGCGGACGGCATTTCGCTGTGGCCATCTTCAAGCATCACAAGCTCAGGGCTTGCGCCGGAAAAGATGCCCACGGTTGAGTTGGAGGTTCCAAAATCAATGCCTGCGAATGCGCTGTTCATTTTTTAGACCTCTCATCATGCCTCAAGTCAGGCAAAGGTGGACGGCTGCCAGGCAATTGGCGGCACCAATGGGTTTTCAGGTTCGGGATACCTCCCTAGGCATTTGGGAGGGCGAGCTTGATACACGCTGCTTTACGGGATTGCCAGTGAATTTTGACGGGACTTGGATATCTTTGTGGGTGAAAATCAAAACCCGTTTAAAAACATCAGATTGTAGAAACACCCAAAGAATACAGGGGCGTGTTTTCAGAATTGCGACAACAACCAATCTGCTTCTAGGTTCATGCTCTGTTTCCCTCAAATTTTTGAGCGTGCCATGGCCTTGCAGAAAACCGCTTTGATAACAGGTGTTACCGGACAGGACGGAGCGTATCTCAGCCGCTTTCTGTTGGATAAGGGATATGTGGTGCATGGCGTCAAACGCCGCTCCTCTAGCTTTAACACGGGTAGGATTGAGGGGATCTATCAGGGGCCCCATGAGGATGATGCCAGTTTCATCCTGCATTATGGCGACCTGACGGATGCCACCAACCTCATCCGTATCATGCAGGAGGTGCAGCCCGATGAGGTTTATAACCTCGGCGCGCAATCTCATGTGAAGGTGAGTTTTGAAACGCCGGAGTACACTGCAAACAGTGATGCGCTGGGTGTTTTGCGGTTGCTGGAGGCGATCCGTATCCTCGGATTTGAGCAGAAAACGCGGTTTTATCAGGCCTCGACCTCAGAACTTTACGGTTTAGTGCAGGAAGTGCCCCAAAAAGAGACGACACCGTTTTATCCGCGCTCCCCTTATGCGGCGGCCAAGCTTTATGCCTACTGGATTGCGGTCAACTACCGGGAAGCCTACGGAATCCACGCCAGCAATGGCATTTTGTTTAATCATGAGAGCCCTCTGCGCGGTGAAACCTTTGTAACGCGCAAGATCACTCGCGCCGCAGCCGCGATCAGTCTGGGGCAGCAGGACAAGCTGTATCTGGGCAATATTGAGGCTACCCGGGATTGGGGGCATGCGCGCGACTTTGTTGAAGGCATGTGGGCCATGCTGCAGCAGGATGAGCCGGATGATTATGTGCTGGCAACAGGCATCACGACTTCCGTGCGCAAGTTTGCAGAACTGGCGTTTTCAAAATGCGGCATCACACTGGAATGGCAAGACCGCGGCGTTGATGAGAAAGGGATTTGTTCTTCAAGTGGTCGCACTCTTGTTGCGATCGATCCACGCTATTTCCGCCCCTCAGAAGTGAATGAGCTGCTGGGGGATGCTAGCAAGGCACGGGATAAACTCGGTTGGCAGGCAAAAACCTCCCTCGAAACACTGATTGAGGAGATGGTGCAGGCAGACTTGCTAGAAGTGAGAGACAGCAAGGTGCTTGAAGATGCCTGAGCCGCAAGCCACTGACTTTGATCTGACTGGAAAAACGGTTTTCGTAGCTGGGCATAAGGGCATGGTTGGCCGTGCTCTCATGAAGCGGCTGGCGTGGGAAAACTGTACTCTTCTGACTGCGGACCGGGGGCAAGTAGACCTTACTATGCAGGCCGAAACCCTTGCCTTTTTGCAGGAGGCGAAGCCAGAGGTTGTGATTGTTGCTGCCGCCAAAGTGGGAGGCATTTGGGCAAACAATGAGTACCCCGCCGAGTTTCTTTATGAAAACTTGGCCATCGAGACCAACCTCATTCGCGGAGCCTTCGCTGCTGGCGTTCAAAAACTGTTGTTTCTGGGGTCATCGTGTATTTATCCCAAACATGCACCACAGCCGATAGAGGAGGGGGCTTTGCTCTCCGGTCCTCTGGAACCGACCAATGAATGGTATGCCATCGCCAAGATTGCAGGCATCAAGCTATGTGAGGCCTTCAGGCGGCAGTACGGCTGTGATTTCATTTCTGCCATGCCCACCAACTTGTATGGACCCGGCGATAACTTCGATCTGACAAGCAGCCACGTGTTGCCGGCTCTTATGCGCAAGGTGCACGAGGCAAAAGTGAGCGGAGCTGAATCCTTTGAGATCTGGGGAACGGGTGCGCCACGCAGAGAGTTTCTGCATTGTGATGATTGCGCGGATGCCCTGGTGCATCTGCTGAAGACTTACTCCGCAGAAGAGCACATCAATGTTGGCTTTGGTGCAGACATTTCAATTCTAGAACTTGCGCAACGCATCTCCAAAATATTGGGCTATCAAGGCGCCATTACGCAGGACACCTCCAAACCAGATGGAACTGCGAGAAAACTGATGAGCTCGGCTCGCCTGCAACAGTTGGGGTGGGTGCCATACATCTCGCTGGATAAGGGAATTCGTCATACCTATCAGTGGTTCTTGGAAAACCGGGTGCAGGAAGAGCTGGTTTAACGTAGCCCTCTTGAAAATACTTGGACACTCGCAAATGTCACAGTGAAATTAAGAGCAGTTTCAGTCATGTTATCCAGCTGAGATTGGGCGTTGGAGCGGATGTTGATCTCTGCATCCTTCAGCCCCGAAACCAAAGGGATAGCACCATGATTGAACGCATGTACACCAAGCAGCGTATGAGCAAGATCGTTAAACACAACGGCACAGTCTATCTGTGTGGCCAAGTTGGCGTGCGCGGTGAAAGCATCAAAGAACAGACAGCAGAATGTCTGCGCCGTGTTGATGAACTGCTTGTTGAAGCGGGCTCCAGCCGCGAGCAGATTCTGCAAGCCATCGTCTGGCTTTCTGACATGCGTGATTTTGCTGAAATGAACGAAGTTTGGGATGCATGGGTGCCAGAAGGGCATGCGCCTGCACGCGCGTGCGGTGAAGCCCGCCTTGCTTCTCAGGAACTCCTGGTGGAAGTCATCGTAACAGCGGCTTACGATTAAAACGCGCAGGCGTTTGGAGCTGACGACTGGGGGATACATTCGACCAAACGGTGCAGCTCCAAACACCCAACTACGCAAGTGTGCCCCCCCCTATTATTGGAAATGAGCAAGAGGCGTGCCGGACTGCTTAATCGGCAAGCGAATTGCTGTTTTTCCTGCATTGAAGCGGGCTGCTGATAGCCAAAACTTATTCTCCTTTCCAATTTCTCCCGTACTCTGAATTTATGCCTACGTAACGGGCAGCTGGCGGACCGTCCGTCAGTTTGTCGTAGGCTGGGTGGGGCTTCTGGAAGAAGTAACGTATCTTTCAGTGGTCCGGTGGAACCGATTTTCAAACGTGACCGCATGGTTTGAGAGGAAGGACCCAAGTCTGAAGGGCATCACGCGGTGGCACGAACCAGTCAGAGTGGTTGCGTGTCAGGGATGAAGGAACTGTTTGGACAGGGAAACCTGCCTGAATAAGCCATTGTCCTTCCAGGAAACTGGCTATCGTGTCTTTCAGGATAAGAGGCGATGTTGTCCATAACAAAATGCCCGGGCAAGGCGACAGCCAATGCCGAAGAAACTAACTACACCAAATAGCGCAGGTATTGCCTGCTCGCCTTGCTCCTCCCGTTTCTCGGGAATTTAAGCTCCACCACTGCCGGTAAAACCGTGCGGTGCTCTTTGTGTTTGCGGCAATCACAATGCGTTGAAAATGTGCTCTGGCATTTTACGCTGTATATCCACTTTGCAGGCAAACCCCATATGCGCCAGCACATCCCGCTTGGGTTTGATGCCGGGTGCAACCTCAGTCAGCACCGGCCCATTAGGCCCCAGCTGGAAGACGGCGCGCTCGGTCACATAAAGCACTTCCTGCCCATTGGTTTTGGCATTTAAGGCGTTGAAGGTGATGTGGTCTGTTTGCTCCACAAACTTTGTGTGGGTTCCATTGCGCGTCACCTTGAGTTTGTCTTTGCGGTACTCAACCTGAGAATCCACGCCCGTCAGTAAACCGCAAAACACGAGCTTTCTGGCGTTTTGTGAGATGTCTATGAAGCTGCCCGGTCCAACGATTTTACCATTCACTTTGGACAGGTTCACATTCCCATGCCGGTCCACTTCGCTCATGCCCAGAAAGGCAATATCCAGCCCGCCGCCGCTATAGAAGTCAAACTGATCCAGTGAAGAAAGCAGTGCTTCGGATCCCAAAGCAGCGCCATAAAGAGAATCTCCCAGGAACTGGCCGTTGTGATGCCCGTGTTCGCAAGAGAGCCAGATCCTTTCCGCCAACTGCTTGCGCTGCTCAGCAAAGCGAATGCCAGCAGGAACGCCAAAGCCAATATTCACGGCTGCGTTCTCAATCAACTCCTCCGCAGCCCGGCGAGCAATCACCTTGCGGGCAATCTCGCTGGGTTCGTTTTGAACTCTGGTATGAGAGGGTTTGATATCCCCGCTGAGGGCAGGGCTGTACGGCGTGTCATAGGCAATGGTCTGGCCCGGAGCTTCGACAATTGCATCCAGAAAAACACCGGGAACGGTAACAGAACGGGCTGGCAGACTTCCGGTCTGCACCACGTTTCTAACCTGCGCAAAACAATGGCCACCACTGTTATGCGCAGCCGTCGCCAAACTGAGACAATCAAGTGTGACGGCTTCTTCATCAAGGCTGAGATTGCCTTTCATGTCCGCCGCAGACCCGCAAATCAAAGCAAGATCGATCTTGAACGGGCGGTATCGGAGGTATTCCTGACCATGCAGGTGAAGCAGTTCCACAAGCTCATGCTTGGAAGACTTGCTGCATTTACCGCCACCATGTCTGGGATCAACAAATGTCCCCAGTCCGGTGCGGGTGAAGAGACCGGGACGACCCGCACCAATTTCGCGGATCAACTGCTGAATAACCCCAGCCGGAAGGCAATAGGCCTCCAGTTTGTCTTGAGAAATCAGTTTTTGGAGGGAAGGAGTGAGAACGAAGTGAGAGGTGATAATGCCGCGCAGCATTCCCTTGTGAGCAAACCGGTTCAGCCCCCGCTTGTCGCCATCTCCGATGGAGAGCGAGTTGATGATGAATAGGTTTTTGGGTTGCCCTGTCGAAAGAAACCGCTGCTCAATGGCCTCCAGCAAAGCTTCCGGCGTTGCAAGGCCCCGCCCACAGCCGCCAATGACGATGGTGTCGCCATCTTCCACAAAGGCCGCAATTTCACGCGCACTGCAGATCTGCATCCTGCTGGTTCCCGGAGTTCGTGTCCGTTTTGTCTTTGAACCAATTATCCCTCAAACCCTGAAAAGTCCGGTTAAGGCGCATGCAGATGAAATAAAGATCTTTGGAAGCAATACTTTAAGCATGTGTGGCAAGAAAGATGCTTTTCAAACCATTATAACTTGTTATGTAAGTGGCTCAAATTTACAAAAAAGACTGGCTTAAAGTTGATTGTGTTTCAGGAAGATCAAGTGTTTCAGGTGGGAGAGTTCATTCGTGGGGGCGGATTCCGTGACACTTATGAATGTGCGTCTGATCCAACGAAGCTCCTGAAGTTTGACCGGTACGAGGCTGGTGAGCGCAAAGTCAAAAGCCGCGGATTTTTGAAAGATCTGTTTCGGTCAGTGCGTGCGAAACTAGGTTACAAGAAGCAGCGCCTAAGCGGCAATCAGGATGAGTTGCTGGGGTGGCAGCACATTCAAGACGTTGGTTTGGATGAACACCAGTCTTTCGCGAAAGTCTATGGGATCGTGGAGACTGATCGCGGACCTGCTTTGCTAACCGAGAAGATCGACAACTTTTGGCACCCGGAAATCCGCAGTATCCGGGATTACATCAGTCGCCATGGTCGCGTTGAGGACAAAGAACTTATTCGCGCTCTGATTGATTACTTTAAAATCTTACGTCAGAACCACGTTTCCTGTTTTGCCGACAGGCCAGAAAACATGGGCATAGTTCTCGATGCTGCAGGCAATAAGTACATCAAGAGCTTTGACGTAAAACCATACCTGAATCATCAGTTGCTGCCTCTTCATAAGGTTGATTATCTTAACAAAAAGCGGATCAGGCGGCGGTTAGATCGTCACCTCGATATATTAAGTGGCGAGAGCTCTGGCGACGGCCATAAGATTTGATCTGGCCAAGCTGAGTGGCTTGTTTTGTTAAACTGACCTCTGATTGAGAAAGCCAGCCTCATTTCTCACCTGCAGTTCGTTTGCTCTCCGTATTTCAGCCAATTTTCTTCACCTATGCGCGCCTTGTATCTGGGGTGGCTTCGGTTAAGCTGATGGGATTGCAAATTTGGTGAGCGCGATATTTTGTGCGCTGATTTTTCTGGTGTTATCAATCAAATGAAATTGGGGCGGGCTTCGTGGCGCAGAGTGAGGCAGTAAATACTTCCGTGTTGGCATTGTTTAAGCTGAGCGCGTTTCGTCGATTTTTTGGTGTTCTTGTTCCGGCAGCATTCGCGGACTGGATTGATTTCATCGCTATCATGGTGCTCGTCAGCTACAGCTGGGAAATGGGTGCGACCGAGGTTGCCAGTGTCATCATGGCTGCGACCTTGCCCCGTGTGATCTTCGGCCTGCCAGCCGGTGTTCTGGTTGACCGGATTGGGGCTGGCCCTGTGCTGATCGCCGGTTTGCTTATCCGAGCCGGGTTGATGGTTGGCATGTTCTTCTTTGCAACCAGTCTTTCGCTCCTTATCGCTTTTGTGTTTCTCAAAGCCACTGTGTCAGCCGCCTTTATGCCTGCGCAGCAACTGGCGTTGAAGAAAATCGTGCCGTCAAACATGCTGACACAAGCGGTGAGCGTGGATCATTTCGTCATTCAATCTACCAAGATCTTTGCGCCAGTTATGGGTGGTGCTTTGCTTGCCATCTGGAGCCCACACTCTGTCTTCTTGTTAGGGGGCGCGAGCTTTGCCGTAGCTTCTCTGATTTGCCTGAGCTTGTTAGGGGTGCTGAAAAAGGATGCTAACGATGCCTCGGAGGAAAACACCGAGAAAAGCAGTGTGGTGAATGATGCCAAGGTTGGTTTGGCTTATCTTTGGAAAACACCGCGTCTTCTTTTAGGCATGGCGCTCATCTGCCTCTTTATATTCAGCGTCTTTCTTTATGAGGCTGTCCTGTTGCTCCTCATCAAGGAAACCGGTCAGCCAGAGAGTGCAGCTGGACCTATCCTGGGTTCGATTGGCGTTGGCGGGCTTATCGGAACTTATCTGACGGCCAAGGTAGGAGATCGTGTCAACTTGCACCTGCTGATGGTGATTGGCTCTTTCTTCGGGGGTGCTCTCACCATAGTCGTGGGCTGGATTCCGTTCAGTTCAGTGCCTTTTGGGATGCAGGAACAGATGGCTCTCTGGTTCGTTGGCGGCGCCTTTACCAGCTTTATCACGGTGCCGTTTGGGGCAATCGTTGTTAAGCAAACGCCTGAGCATTTGCTGGGACGTATCACTTCGGTTGGCGAGATGTTGCAATCGGGTCTCATGCTGATTGCGATTCCGATCGGCGCCTTTTTGGCAGAGCAGTGGTTTGTATCCATGCCCTTCTTTGCGGGCGGTGCTATTATGTGTGGTGGAGCGTTGATTGGGCTGTTTGCCGTGCTTAACCTCGGCAAAGCGCCAGACGTGGAACCCGTGATTTCAGAGGAAGTTGTCTAAGCATTCCATCAAGCAGTTACGACTTTAATTGTGCTCGACCTTGCTTGATGGCTGAGGCATTCTCGCTGCATTGCTCAAATCTGCCACCTGCGCTGAGCAATGAGGGGGGAATGAAATGACAGGCTTTGTATTTAACACGGCGGCCAGCGTTGTATGTGAGCCCGGTGCGGTTCAGAAGTTGGATGAGCTCACGCTGAAAACCATCGGCAAGCGTGTTTTTCTGGTGAGTGATAAAGGACTGATGAAGGCAGGTCTTGTTGAGCCTGTGATTACTCAGCTGGAAGCTGCTGGAATAGATGTCACCTTGTTTGATGATGTTGTTGCCGACCCGCCAGAAGCCATCGTTTTGCACGCTGCAGAATTAGCAAAAGCGGCTGATGTGGACAGTGTTATCGGTCTGGGTGGTGGGTCCTCGCTGGATGTTGCCAAGCTTGTCGCACTGCTCGTTGGGGGAGGAGAGCAGCTCGCTGACATCTACGGTGTTGGAATGGCTAAAGGGAAAAGATTGCCCCTGATCCTTATCCCAACAACCGCTGGCACGGGATCTGAAGTGACGCCAATATCCATCATCACGACGGGTGAGGCTGAAAAGAAGGGCGTTGTGTCTCCGTCCTTATTGCCTGATGTGGCATTGCTGGATGCTGACCTCACAGTTGGGTTGCCGCCTCATGTCACGGCTGCAACTGGCATCGATGCGATGGTGCATGCAATTGAGGCCTACACGTCGACATCTGCAAACAACAACCCGGTGTCCAAAGTGCTAGCACAAGAAGCCTTGCGTTTGCTGGGTGCGAATATCGAGAAGGCCGTGAACACGCCGCTGGATAAAGAGGCGCGTTCCAATATGCTGCTTGGTTCCATGTTGGCAGGGCAGGCGTTTGCCAACTCTCCGGTAGCGGCTGTGCATGCGCTGGCCTACCCGATTGGCGGCATTTTCCATGTGCCTCACGGAGTTTCCAATGCACTGGTTCTGCCACACGTGATGCGGTTCAACTTGCCGACCTGTGCGCAGGCTTATGCTGAGCTCGCTCCGCTGGTGTTCCCGGAGCTCGCAGAGATTCCGACCGATAATCGAGGCGACGTGTTTGCAGACCGGTTGGCGGAGCTTTCCAAAGTTCTGGGCGTTGAAACAACGCTTCGTGAAGTGGGCATTGGTGAGCAAGACGTTGTGAAGCTGGCCAGTGAAGCGATGAAGCAAACGCGGTTGCTGGTGAATAATCCACGTGAGGTGGACGAGGATAGCGCCTTGAAGATCTACCAGCAGGCTCTTTGAGAGCGGATTGAAGCGGAGACCACAGACGATGAGCAAACCCAAAAAGCCGGCTGCGCATACTCGTGCACATTACGCGTTCTTCAGTGATGTTCAGACCCGTTGGGAAGACAACGATGTATATGGGCACATCAATAATGCGGTCTACTACAGTTACTTTGATAGTGCTGTGAACGCCTATCTCATTGAGAATGATGCTCTCAACATTCAAGAGGGGGATGAGATCGGGCTGGTTGTGGAATCTGGCTGCCAGTACTTCTCTGAGATCGCCTACCCGGACAAGATCGATATTGGGCTGCGTGTCGGGCACCTGGGCAACAGCTCCGTGCGATACGAACTGGCCTTGTTTGCGCAAGATGCTGAGACTGCTGCGGCACAAGGATTTTTTACGCATGTGTACGTAGATCGTGCGACACGCAGGCCGCAAGCGCTCTCCGGCAATCTGCGTACTGCACTTGAGGCGCTTCTACTACAGGTTGCTGATTCTTAATTGTTAAAAATGTAATGATTAATTGCACTTATAATAAATAGATGATGAGCGCATAAAACGATAAAACTTTCAGAAATTACTCAATTAATGCCTTAAATACCCACGGGTTAACCACTGGTTGAGATTTACAAGCTTAGGATGCCGCCAAGTCATGGGCAATGACTTCTATTCGGGAGAAATCGGGTCATGAGGCGGGTCCTCCAGCTATTTACGAATTTGCAGCTGTCGATGAAAATCGGTGGTGGCTTCATTATTGTACTCTTGCTTTCCGCTGCAGCTGGTGGGATCGGAATCTTTTCTATCTCTCAGCTCACCAAGCAAACAGAGATGACAAATGCAACCATGCGTTTAATGCAGGGCCTGCATGATACGACATCAGCGCGCGAAACTTATCTGCGCAGCTTGAGCAAGTATGATGCAACCGCTGCGGCTGATGAGCTGAATCTGCTGGGTGCAGATTTGGAAGCTCTTCATGAGCAGGTTGTTGCAGATGGCAAAGATGGCACCGCCTTTGAAGAGACCCACGAAAATGTGCGGGCTCTGAAAGGCCTGTTCAGCCGCGTTCGCATGTCGACCGATATTCAGGAATCACAAGTTGCCAAGATGATGTCTGCTGTTGCCAATCTTCAGATGATTGGCAAAAAGGTTCAGGCTGACATCTCAAAGATTGCGGCCTCGGCGACTGAGCAGGACAAGCTGGCCAAAGAGCAGTTGAAAGAAGCTGACAAAGCGGGCCGTCTTGTTGCGACTATTCAGAGCCAGGCCCTGAACATGCGCTACTTCTTCGTGAAGGCGACAACAAGCTCTGAAGAAGGCGCACTGCGCAAAACGCTGCTCAGCGCTGCGAAAGCGCGCCGTGAGATCAAGAAACTGCAGAAAATCCAGCTGTCACATCTGGATGCCAAGGTTCTTCAAAGTCTGGCAGGCGTTTCAGATACGCTGGTTGATAAGCTGAAAGCCCTGCGCGATTCTACGGACTTCTCCGAGATGTATTCGCTGCGCCAGGACATCACTGCAAGTATTGATGTGCTCGGCGAAACGGCTCAGCTGGTCATCGGCTTTACCTATCGCTCTATTGATGATGCGAACAGGAAGCAGGCTGAAGCGGTTGATCGTAAGCAGCAGGTTGATGCCGCTCTGGCCTCAGTCTCCAACATCACACGCCAGACACTGGCTGTGAGCTCGTCTTCTCTTTCCTTCCTGCGTGCAGGTTCTGGTGTGAAGTCTGAGGAAGTCTCCAAGGAGATTGATCAGCTTGGCGCAGCGGGCCGCGAGTTTAAAGCGGGTGTGAAAGACATTGAAGGCGGCGTGAAGGCCTCTAAAGATGCTATCAAAGAAATCGCTGCGATCCGCTCTGGTTTCGGTTCAATGGCAAACGGTAAGAAAGAACTTGCCAGCCTTGTTACAAAGCTCACTGAGCAATCTGAAACAGTTCAGGGACAGATCATCGACATTGCAGCCTCTGAGGCTGAAAATGCGAGTGCAGCTGGTGATCTTGCAACCAACTTGATTGCGACAACCGTTGCTGTTGGCCTTGTACTTGGTGCGTTGATTGCACTGGGTCTGTCTCTTGCCATCACTCGTCCGACCAAGCGTCTGACCGGCATCATGGAACGTCTGGCAAATGGCGATACCGATGTTGAGATTGCCGGCGCAAAGCGTAAAGACGAAATTGGTGATATGAGCCGCACGGTTCAGGTCTTCCGTGATAACGCTTTGGAACGTGCACGTTTGCGCGAAGAGCAGGCACATGTTGCTGAAAAGGACGCTGAAAAGCAGCGCGAAATTGAGCAGCTGATCACTGACTTCAGAAATACAGCCGCAAACTTGCTGACCTCTGTGAATGACAGCATGGGTGAGATGGGCGAGACAGCCAGCGTGATGGCAGATCTTGCTCGCGGTACCTCTGATCAGACAGAGCGGGCAGCGGCCTCTTCCACTGATGCTGCCAACAACGTGCAGATGGTTTCTGCCGCCGCAGAAGAGCTGAGCAGCTCCATTGAGGAAATTGCACGTCAGGTGAGCGCGACAACCTCCGTTGTTGCCAAAGCAACTGAGAGTGCGCACGTTTCCAACGACCGCATCAATGAGCTGGCCGATGCCACAGTCAAGATTGGTGAGGTTGTCGGGCTGATTCAGGCGATCGCCGAGCAGACCAACTTGCTGGCTTTGAATGCGACCATCGAAGCGGCGAGGGCTGGAGAAGCTGGTAAGGGATTCGCAGTCGTCGCGGCTGAGGTGAAAGAACTTGCCAACCAGACGTCCAAGGCCACAGAGGAAATTAGTTCCCAGATCTCTGCGATTCAGAACTCCACGACAGATGCTGTATCCTCCATCGAGGGCATCTCGCATACAATGGATGAGGTTACCGCATTTACCTCTGCAATTGCGACGGCTGTTGAGCAGCAGGGGGCTGCGACAACTGAGATTAGCCGCAACGTGCAGGAAGCTGCTGTGGGAACATCCAGCGTCAACGAGAATATGACGTTGGTCTCTGATGCAGTGAGTGAAACCAATACCGCGTCCTCACGTGTGCTAACAGCCTCTACAGAGGTGACTGAAAGTACGCGTGCGCTAGGCAGAGAAGTTGATGACTTCCTGACTGCGGTCGCGAAAGTCGGCTAACACACTCAAAATTCTGAAAATTGGAAGGCAGCTTAGATATTCTAAGCTGCCTTTTATTTTATCCTGATTAAACAAAATGATTTCATTTATATATTTCCAGGAGGAATAGCATTTTAGAGTTGTAATAGTTCGAATTTATAGAATTGCACGTAAGTATTTTGTCTTTGTTGTGCCGCAAGGATAAATACAAAACGCTGATATATATGTATAGAATAACATATGCATGCTGAATATACTAAGGAATGACTTGGTGAATTAATAATAATCGTTTTTTATATTAACTGATCGTCAATTTATGAAATACATATTCTGTCTGCTTGAATTTTATTCACTTAAGTAACGAAATAGAAAAACATAGAGGCAGCTATGTCGCCGGGTGCACATCTGTCCGATACTGAAAAAACATTCAGTGAGGCAGACATCATTGTTAGCAAGACTGACCTAAAGGGCCGCATTACGTACTGTAATGAGATCTTTTGCGAGATTGCGGGATACTCCTACAAGGAACTCATAGGTCAGCCACACAGCATTATTCGTCATCCAGACATGCCTCGGTGCGTCTTTGAACTTCTTTGGAAGCGGATTGCGGATGGGCAGGAGGTCTTTGCGTATGTGAAGAACCTTTGCCGGGGCGGTGAGTTCTACTGGGTGTTCGCCCACGTCACTCCCACCTTCGACAATGCAGGAAAGATCATCGGATATCATTCAACACGCAGAGTGCCAGAGCGAAAGATCCTCAATGACGCGATCATTCCGTTCTACCAGCAGCTCATTGAGATGGAGCAGGCTCCAAAGAGCCGGAAAGACGGGCAACACAACAGCTCTGAGTTTCTGGCGAACTACCTCTCCGATAATCGGGTGACCTATGATGAATTTATCCTCACTCTCTAAGAGTGTCTTCCTGAGTTGCCTGACGGCTGCAACCTGCGTTGGTATTGCGCTTCTGGGAATGGGAGGAGAGAGCAGTCTGCTTTCAATCCTTTCTGGTCTGGCAGGTGTAGCAGCGGTGCTCTCACTGTTTTTCGTGCTTAAGGTACGGCGCGTGCTGAAGCATGTGACTGAAATTGCAACCTTGCAGGCAAGTGGTGATCTGGAAGCACGCACGCTTGTGGGAATGGATCATGGAGAGTTGAAGGACCTGCTTGCGAGTGTGAACTACTCCACGGACAAGACAGATTCCTTTATTCGCGAAATGGTGGCATCCACGCACGCTTTGTCAGCGAACAAGTATTATCGCCGCGTTGTCACGCGCGGGCTGCAAGGCTCGTTTCTGGTTTATGCAACTCAGGTGAATGAGGCGATCGCGAAGGTACAAAACCGGATCTGCGATTTTTCTGGTCAAACCGATGCCTTTGAACAGCTGACCCGCAATGCGACAGACCTGCTTTCCAGCTCGGGCCAGAACATGAGCGACAACGCGCAACAGATGGAACAATCCGCCGACCTGACCCTTCAGCGCGCATCTGCCGTGACCGTGGCGTCTGAAGAGACATCCGCAAATGTGCAGACCGTATCTGCTGCTGTTGAGGAGCTTTCTGCCTCTGCCGCAGAGATCGGCAATCAGGTGAAATTTACCGCTGATGTCACCAGAACCGCTGTTCAGGAAGTTGAAGCTGGCGAAACCAAGATCAGCAGCTTGAGCGCCGCCGCTGAAACCATCGGCGATGTTGTAGAACTCATCAGCTCCATTGCCGAGCAGACGCATTTGCTGGCGCTCAATGCGACGATTGAAGCAGCGCGGGCAGGGGAAACGGGCAAAGGCTTTGCCGTTGTGGCGGGTGAGGTAAAGGATCTGGCAGGCCAGACCTCTGATGCGATCGGTCAGATCTCCGGTCAGATTGAGGCCATTCAGTCAGCTACCGCGGAAACAGTTGTCTCGTTTAAGCAGGTAGCAGAATCCATCTCCAAGATCGAAAGCGTCACAGACTCAATTTCGCTCTCTGCAAGACAGCAAGCTGAAGCGACCACCGAGATCGCCCAGAATATTGCCGAGGCTTATTCTGGTACACGGCTTGTGGCCAGCAACGTGGCGGATGTTTCGACCTACGCGAATGAAACGGAGAATGCTGCTGAGCATGTGATCGGATCTGCTGTTGAGATGAACCAGCAGATTTCATCGCTGTCTTCCGCTGTGACCGAATACATCACCGAGCTGCGCAATGGCCCGCTGAGCAACAGCGAGATGCGCACCTGATACCTCCTTTGTCCTGAAACACGATATGGGAGACCTAATTCGCGTTTCAGGACGCTCTAAAGAACTGAGCCACCTACCACGTTGCTATAACAACAAAGGATAGCAACATGAAAACTCTGGTTCTTGGCACACTCTTAGCAATGGCCTGTACGTCTGCTTTGGCGGATCAGCAGATTGCGGGCTATGACCGCCTTACAGTATCGGCCCCTCATCGCACGTCTGCTGTTGCAGCGTCTGTGTGGTATCCGATCAAAACACCAACCTACCGCAATGTGATTGGCGACAATGCGGTGTTTAAGGGCACCTCCGCCTATGTTGGCGCTGCAATCAAAGAGGGCAAGCATCCACTTATTGTGCTCTCGCATGGCTCCGGCGGTAATATGGATGGGCTTTCATGGCTGTCATCCGGACTGGCACTGAAAGGCGCAATGGTCCTCGCAGTTAATCACCCGGGCAGCACCTCCGGCGATTCCTCGCCTCGCCGGTCGCTGCGCCTTGATGAGCGTGCCAAAGATCTGATGGCAGCTCTGGATGAGCTTGTGAATGATCCGGCTTTTGCAGACTATATCGATGAAAGTCGCATCAGCTCACTTGGGTTCTCTTTGGGAGGGGCGACCGCGCTGAACCTGGCAGGTCTGCGGTTTAAGGGCGATCAGTACAACGAGTACTGCAACGGTATTGGTAAAGGACAAGCAGACTGCGTCTTTCTCTCCAAGGGCGGCGTTGATTTTTCCAGGCTGCCTGCAGGCTTTTCAAAAGAGGCACGAGATAGTCGGGTTACCGCCGCGATTGCCGTCGACCCCGGCTTTACTTATGTCATTGACGAACAAAGCCTGATGGAGGTTAAGCAACCTGTGCTCTTACTAAACATTGGCGAAGAGAACCTTTGGAAAGCGGCTGATGTGGGACCAGAAGGCAGTAACCTGGTAGCTAAGCTGGAAAATGCGAGCTTCGCTGTCGTCAAACCCGGACACCACTTCACATTTCTGGCGGAGTGTAAGCCAGAAGGGGCTGCCGTTCTGGCAGCTGAAAATGATGATCCGGTATGTGATGATCCTGAAGGAACTGATCGGGCACAGATCCATGAGGACATTCTTGAAGAAATCGCACGCTTCTTGAAGCTGTAGACGGAGAGAGCTGCGAAGCTCCCTCTCCATGCAATCAGAGGAGGCCTTGCTCGCGTTTGGCCTCTTGCAACTCTTCTTCATCGGTATATCCGATGAGAATACCGGCCTGAAGCTCTTTGCCTGCGTTGGCTTTGATTTGCTCGTCGGTCATCGTAATGCGAGTGTGATGCTTGCGATACCAGGTAAACAAAGCCTCGCTCATACGTTCCCGTTCTGCGGCAAAGGCAGGATCAGCGCCAAGGTCATTCAACTCTTGTGGGTCTTCTTCAAGATCAAAGAGCATAGGGCGGAAACCTTCCGCATGGATAAACTTCCAGCGCTTGTCCATGATCATCGCAAGGCGGCAATCTGCCACCGGCAACCCAAGATCCATCCGCGCATTGCGCATAGAATAATCGTACTCACTAATGGCAAACTCACGCCACTGAACAGGCTCAACAGTTTCGAGCAACGGCAAGAGAGAGCGGCCTTCAAGCACGTTTGATTTGGGCGTGCCGCCACAGAACTCAACAAAGGTCGGCGCCAGATCGATTGCTTCGACCAACTCTTCGCTGACGGTGCCCCGCGTCTCGTCAGCCTCCGCTCTTGGATCAACAACGATCAGCGGAATTTTGACAGATGGTTCGTGGAAGAGCTCCTTCTCGCCCATCCAATGATCGCCCAAGTAATCCCCATGGTCGGAGGTGAACACTATCATGGTGGTGTCTGTCAGGCCCTTTTCGTCGAGGAACGCCATGAGCTTGCCGATTTCATCGTCGATCTGTTTGATCAGGCCCATGTAGGCAGGAATGACTTTTGCTCGCGTTTCATCATTGGAGAACGCCATGGAAACGCGCTCACCCATAAAGGCCTTAAACACAGGATGCGGATCTTGCTTTTCAACATCTGAGCGAACGACAGGCAGAACATCATCTGCTCCATACATGTCATGGTAGGGGGCAGGGACGATATAGGGCCAGTGAGGTTTGATGAGTGAAAGATGCACACACCAAGGCTCCTCACCGGCGACGGCAACAAAGTCTTTGAACCGCTGGATCATGTAAGGCGTTTCAGCATGTTCAGCCTGAACCCGCGCCGGTTTATCAGCGTGACCAAGCAACCAGCCGGAGAGGATCTCACCGTCCTCGCTCTCAGCTGAGTTCGCCCATTGCTCCCATTGGTTTGGGCCATTGTATCCTTTGGCTTGGAGGTAACTGTCGTATTGCGGATTTGGAGAGTATGACCCATCGGGGTGAAGTCCGTCATCTCGCTCGAACACTTCAAACCCGCATTCAGCAACGCGGGCACCAATGAAGCTTTCCGGAGAGATGCCGAGGCGGGCCATGCCGTCAGAATCTGCACGCATATGGGTTTTACCAACCAACACGTTGCGCACGCCAATCTCTTGCAAATGATCCCCGAGCGTTGGCTCCCCGACACGAAGCGGTATGCCGTTCCACGTGCTGCCGTGAGAGCGCACATAACGCCCGGTATAGAAACTCATGCGAGATGGGCCGCAAATGGGAGATTGAACATAAGCGCGGTTAAACCGAACACCTCGTTCCGCAAGTTTGTCAATATGTGGAGTGTGCAGATGCGGGTGACCGTAACAGCTCAGATAATCAAACCGTAATTGATCACACATGATCCAGAGCACATTGCGCCCGTTAGCCATATCAAACACCTCCCCTGATTGATGTGGCTATATTCCCTTATTTGTCACGGGATTAGCAAGAGGAACTCCGTGTTTTACTTGACCTAAATGGCGTTGAGTTTTTCAACCATTGCTGAGCAAATTTTGCTGGTTATACTCTTGCGTGTTTCTGAATAAAGAATTTTGAGGGAGATAGTTGAAATGTATTTGTCGAATAAGTTTATTGCATCGAGCGTTGGGGTATTGGGCTTAATCAACTTGTTTATGATGCAATCCGCGGGCGCAGCAGAACGTGTTGTCTCCATTCCTGTCGACAACCAGAGTGTGGTCGGTACTTTGGAGACCGCAGCACAAGAAAACGCCCCAATAGCAATTCTGTTGCATGGTTTTACCGGAACGCGTGACGAGTTACCGGTAAAGGAAACTGAAGAAGGTGTCTTCTCTCGCATGGCACGTTTGCTGGCCGAGCGCGGTGTTTCATCGTTGCGGATTGATTTTCGGGGCTCAGGTGAAAGTGATGGAAAGTGGGAGGACACAACGTTCTCCGGGCAGATTAAGGATGCCGTCACAACCATTGACTGGGTACGTGCTCAAGAGCAATTCAAAGGCACTAAGATTGCTTTGATTGGATGGAGCCAGGGTGGGCTTGTTGCCAGCCATGCAGCAGCTGCGCGGCCAGATGTCGACACCATAGTTTTAATGGCACCCGCAACCAACCCATTGGTGACGTTTACGGGCCTCTTCGGAACGGAGTTGGTGAACAAAGCGATGACTGCTGATCCTGAAACGCCGATCACAGGAAGCTTGCCATGGGGTGTTGAAACAACACTGAAAGCCCGGTTCTATCAGGAGATGCCAGTTACCAGTCCATTGGCAGCGATGGCGCACTATGACGGGCCATTGCTTGTAATGATGGGTCTTAAGGATGCTCTGATCAGACCGCAGCCAGCAATTGGTGGTGCCTGGATGACTTATCATGATGGTGAAGAGAAACTCGTCGTGCTTGATACTGATCATGTTTGGAGTGCGTTTGAAGGCCCGCAGATGATTAATGAGCAAGTCGTTCCGGCGATCTTAGGGTGGTTTGACACGCAGCTTTAAAGCGGAGCTTGGTCAGCTGCTTACACCAGGCAGCTGATCGCAGCTGAATAACTTTCAGTATAGTTTTGCCGATGTTCCACTAAGCTTTGTGCCGCAATATGATGGAAGTTTAAGGGCAAGCAAGGTGCTGGATGTAAAACTAAAAGAGCAAACAGTCGCGATCCCAATCGGAGAGCAAAAGATTATCGGGACACTCGCTGGTGCGACGGAGGCAAAGACTCCCCTATTGATCCTTCTGCATGGCTTTCATGGAAGCCGTGATGAGCTGGCGATCAAAGGGACAGAGGAAGGCATCTTCTCTCGTATGGCTCGTATACTAGCCGAAGTTGGCTATGCTTCCTTGCGCATTGATTTTCGTGGGTCTGGTGACAGTGACGGGGCTTGGGAAGATAATACATTCGACAGCCAGAGAGATGATGCTGTTGCAGTTATTGATTGGGTCCGCAGGCAAAATCAATTTTCATTTTCCAAACTCATCCTGGTTGGATGGAGCCAGGGTGGCTACATAGCTGGCTGCGCAACAACCGAACGGCCTGATCTTGATGGCATTGCCTTGCTGGCGCCAACTGTGCACCCAAGGAAGACGTTCCGGCATTTGGTTGGTGAGAAAGTCAGAACCTGTTCGGCCTTATCAGATCCAGATAGACTGGTTTCCGCGGAGTTTCCATGGGGAACCAAGATTCAGATTAAAGCCCAGTTTTTTCACGACTTGCCCGAAGTCCCGCCAGTTCTGGAACAATCAGGCTTTGCCGGAGCGATGTTGGTCGTTGCTGCTATAAATGACCGAGTCATTTTCCCTCAACCAACCGTCAGTGAAATCTGGCTGCGTCGCCATTCGGGACCAAAGCAACTTGCTGTCATCAACACAGATCATGTATTCGGCGTGATGGAGGGCCCAGAAGAATTCGATCACCAGCTCATGCCCGCATTGTTGAATTGGTTGGTAACTCGCTTTTGAAGGTGCCGCACCCACCCACGATATCGGATCGTGAATGGGCGCTTCTTGGGAGGGGAGAGCGTCTTAGCTTTCGACGAAGCGTTGCAGGTCGTTGAAGCTGCTGCTCCAGCCGTGGTTGTGGTTTTTGGTCTGCTCTGGTTCGGCGAATACTTTTTGTAACATGGTCATCCGGGTGCCATCCTTGATCGGCTCGAAGGTGACCTCAACGTCTGTCTCGTGACCGCGAACGCCATCATTTATCCAGCCCCATGTGAAGCAAAGGCGGTTAGGACGATCCAGAACCTTGTAGATGCCCGAAACCGTATAAGCTCCGCCTTCTTTGGTGGACGTCATGGTGGTTTTCCATTTGCCACCTGTGCGTACGTCCATTTCGCATTCTGGTGTGGTCATACCTTCAGGGCCCCACCACTGTACGAGCATCTCTGGATTTATCCAGGCATCAAAGACTTTTTCGGGAGAAGCTTTGAAGTCCCGTGTGATGCGCAGTGTGGTTTCATCCTGTGTCATGCTATCGGCTGCCGTCATTGTCTTCCCCTTGCTGTTTATCGAGTAACGCTTCCAATCGGTCGAAACTGGTGTTCCAGAAGGCTCGGTAACGCTCGATCCATTGATGCAGGTCTGCAAAACGTTCTTTTTTCAATGCACACACCCTCCATTGCTTTTCGACGCGTCGTTCGATGAGGCCAGCGCTTTCAAGCAGTTTAAGATGCCGGGATATGGCTGGAGCAGACATCTTGAAGGGTTCGGCCAGTTGTCCGACTGGCAAGTCTCCTTCATTGAGAAGTCGCTCGACAATGGCAAACCTCGTCGGGTCGGCCAAAGCGCCAAAAACTTCCGGCAAGTTGGTTTGTGTATTCATTTCACCATCTCTTTAATTAACATAATTGTTAAATGAAGATTCAGGCTTCGTCAACCCGCACGACTGATTCACGTATTGTCGGATTTGCTTTTTGATTGGGAGAGATAAGTGTTTATGGAAGGGGAGGGCTGAAGAAAGTTGCTCACAGGCTGAGTAATTTACAAATATATCTGTGCGTCATTTTGGTAATAAACAATAACAATTGGTACCCAAAAAATAGATCTGCCAAACGCTGCAATTTATTCAACATTCTGCGGCAGAAAGTCATAGAAAACCAAGAAAAACTGCGATAGGTGGCAATCTATTCTTTGGTGTCTGGACATAAGTATCAGCACCTTCCCTCAAAATCAAACGATGTGTCGCTCGCTGGCCAATTTCTGCGGGAACAACGGCACAATCCCGGAATTCGCAGGCCAGTTATGAGTGAGATGGTTTCGCATGCCCCAGCTCAGGGGAACGTTAAATTTGGCATCCTTTGGATGGTGGCAGCCATGTTTATGTTCGTCATTGTCGATAGTGTCGGCAAGTATCTGTCTTTGTCCTATCCGGTACTGCAGGTGGTCTGGGGCCGGATGTTTTTCCATCTGCTGTTCATGCTGATCTTCTTGGCGCCTCGCGTGAAAACCATGATCACACCCAACAACGGGTCAGTCGTGTACCTGCGTGCAATTCTTGTTTTGGTTATGACAATTGGCTCGGTCGCTGCTGCGCAGCTGATCCCCGTCGCAACGCTCCACGCCATAGCCCTGCTTTCTCCTATGATGGTGACGGCGATGTCTGTTCCAATTTTGGGCGAAAAAGTTGGTTTGCGGCGTTGGGCTTCAATCCTCGTGGCGTTCATCGGAGCGCTGTTGATTGTAAAACCAGGTGCAGGTGTGCTTGATTTTGGTGCACTGATCGCCGTGGCGACCATTGTGGTGTATTCTGCAGGTCATATCGTGGCGCGGTACGCCAGCAAGTTTGATAGTCCTTCGACAGTTCTGTTTCATACAGCTCTGCTGGGAGCTGTCGTCACTTCCTTGTTTACGCCAATTTTCTGGCAGTCACCTGATTTGGAAGGTTGGACTCTGCTGGCATTGATCGGCGCAGTGTCTGGGTTTGGGCACTACGCTATTGTGAAAGCGTTTTCTTTTGGGGAGGCTTCAACCATCGCACCCTTCAGTTACAGCAGCCTTATTTGGGCGATGCTGATCGGGTTGATGTTCTTTGGTGAGTTTCCTGACGGACTGACTCTTGTTGGCGCTGCCGTCATCTTTGGGTCCGCCATTTATATGTGGCATCGGGAAAAAGTCTTGGGGGGAGCGGCGTAGATCAGCCACCAGTTCGGCATAATGCTTTGATTGTTAAAACTCTCTGCTTTAAAACTGGGGGATCACTGCGAGGGGGAACAGTATGCATGTGAAAATGCTTGGTTGTGGCGACGCGTATGATCCGCAAAAAACGAACTCATCTTTGTTGATCTCAGAAGGTGAGTTCAAGCTTCTTATTGATTGCGGCCCAACCGTGCCTCAGGCGTTGTTTGCAAATGGCATGACAGCTGAAGATATCAGCTGCATCTACATCTCGCATTGCCATCCGGATCATTGTCTTGGTTTAACAACGCTGCTCAATTACATGAAATCGTTCAAGCGCTCGAAGCCGTTGACTATCTTTCGTCAGGCTTCTCAGCATCAGGCTTTGTATCGGCTTATGGAATTTGCGTACTGGCCGGAAAAAGACCTGGGGTTTGACCTCCACTGGCAAGATTCTGAGGATTTAGCAGTCGTTGGGCCTTGGAATGCGGCGACCACCGCCAGTAATCATTCAGTTCCAAACCGCAGCCTGCAGCTCAAAAGCGAAACTGTAACCCTGTTTTATTCAGGCGATGGCCTTTTGTCTCCAGAAGGGGAGCAGCTTGCTGCGCAGGCGGACCTTGCCTTCATAGAATGCGAATACATGACTGCTGCAAACGGGCATGGCTCCTGGGCAGATGTAAAAGACTTGCCGCGAAAAGCAGGCAGTCGCTGGGTGCTGTACCACATTGATGACGCGTCCAGACCTGCCGTGGCTGAAGCCATCAAGGATTATGCGGGGTTTTCTCTGGGTGAAGATGGTCGTGAGTTTGAACTCGCGGAACTGAAGGCTTAGGCGACTGCCTGAGCCTTTCCAAGCCAGTCAGTGGCAAAGATTTTTGCCGTTAGAGGCTTGGCGAAATGATAGCCTTGCGCATAGCAACATTTGATATCTTTGAGCAGGTCAACTTGCGTCAGGTTTTCAACGCCTTCTGCAATAACCTTCAGGTCGAGCAGACTGGCCATCGCGGTGATTGCTTCAACAATATCGCGTGTGGCCTGATCTGTTTCCATCCTCTGCACAAAGCTATGATCAATCTTAAGCTTGTCCAGCTTTTGGGTGCGTAGTTGCCAAAGCGCAGAATGGCCGGTGCCAAAGTCATCAATGGCGATGATCATGCCAGCATTGGCAAGGGCATCTAGATTGATTTGAGTATGGCCTGTTTCGTTGATGAATGCGGACTCACTCAATTCAATCTCGTAGATTTCTGGTGGAACTTCCAGGCTCTGCAGCAGAGCGAGAATCTCGACCACACGATTTGGCTTTGCCAGCTCTCGTTCCGAAAGGTTGATTGCGATGCGGCCTGCGAACTCGAACCCTTCAGCAACCCATTGACGATATTGGCAGGCTGTCTCGCGGAAGAGCCAGTCTGAAATGTCGTCGATCATATTTTGACATTCGGCAATCGGAATGAACTCGGAGGGGGAGATCGCACCAAGGTCCGGGTCTTCCCAACGCATCAATGCTTCAACGCCGTAAAGCTTGTCGTTCTTCAGCTCTACAATTGGCTGATACTTGAGGCGTAAGTTGCCTTCCTCAATAGCAGCTGTGAGCTTTTCGGAAATCAGAACTTTGCGAACGACGGCTTCTTCCATCTGACAGGTGTAGAAGCTGAAGCCGAGATTGTTGTACTTGGAATGGTACATGGCAATGTCGGCTTGCTTGAGCATGGTGCTGCTGGACGCACTTGCCAGCTGGCTCACAGCAACGCCGATACTTGCAGAAAGAATTGGAGATTGCTCGCCCAAATCAATCGGGGCGACCATTGCTGTCTCCAGACGGTGAACCGTCATTTCGGCTTCCGCGTTGGAAGTATCTCGCAGCAAAATGACAAACTCGTCACCACCAAGGCGAGAGAGCAGGGCATTCTCGGTCAAGACGCTCTCAAAGCGCTTAGCGGCCTGCACCAGGAACTGATCGCCAGCGTCATGCCCCAATGTATCGTTGATCTCTTTAAAACGATCCAGATCCATATAAATGACAGCGCACTGGTTTGAACCATCCTTGGTCGTTGCAACAGCGCTTTCCAACTCTTGCAGAAAGTGCGCGCGGTTTGGCAGGCCAGTCAGAGCATCGGTGTAAGCGAGCTTGGAAAGTTCCTCTTCGCTCTCTTTTTTAGCCGTGATGTCTTTCTTGATCGCCAGATAGTACTTCTTGTTCGCACTGCCACCTTGCCATTCAACCGGAGAGATCTTGGAGTGCTCGACGTACTCGGAGCCATCCTTGCGCCGGTTGATGAACTCACCTTCCCATGGCTTGCCATGGTTCAAGGTTGTCCAGAGATCATCAAAGGTTTCGCGTGGTGTCTTACCGGAGCGCAGGAAGTCCAGATTTCGACCAACAGCGTATTCTGCGGAGTATCCGGTCGCTTTCTCAAACTGCGAATTCACATAGACAATTGTACCTTCATGATCTGCAACCATGATGGTTTCAGAACATTGCTCTACTGCAACTGAAAGAAGCTCAGGAGGTACTGGCACAAGATCCTCGGCTAGACTCAAAATAAAATTGCATGCACTGAATAATTAAACTCAAAGATAATCGCAATGCTTCACTGCAGATAATTAAGGGAAAGATTTAGTTATAATTGTCTTTAATGTTTCGTTTAGGAATAATGAAATCTAAACACCGAAGTATGCGTAAGTATTGGTGTGTATTTATATTATAAATTTTGTTGATGTATTAGTACTGCTTGGCGCATTTTTGCGCAACATTAAGTCTTATAGGGCATTTGAGTTGAAATAGAATTTGCATTCAACATCGTGCCGATGTTTCTTTGGGTGTTTGGAAAAGAATATTTACCACTACATTTATAACTAGAGATTTAGTTCTAATTATTGTCCATAGTTTTCACGGAGTATACAAGGGTAGATTGCAGATCAAAAAAGGAGAGCAATTGCTCTCCTTTTTGTTGATTATGCGTTCTGCAGCTGTGCGGTTATCGGGATATCCCGATAACCGCCGGCCGTGCTGCTTTCAACGGCGAGGTCAAGGACTTGCTGAAGATTCGCTGCATGGCGGAAGGTTGGGTGGCCATTCACACCAGATTGCACGGCCTCTGCAAATTTACGGTAGTTGTTTGGTGTTGGAGCAAGCTCAATCTGCTCCCATTCAGCCTTCTCAAGGTTTGGGCCTGAACAGACGAACAACTCACCCAGACCACCCGTGTTGGTGACTTTTATGCCGCCCTTGGTACCATGAACCTGAAGGTGCAGGTCGTTCATATGCCCGGAAGCAAAACGGCTGGCATGAACAACACCAACAGCGCCAGATGTGGTTTCTGCCATCATGGTGAAGCTGTCATTGGCATCCAGTTTGTACTCTCCAATCTGATTGCCCGGTGCTTTGTCAAAGGTCTTCAGGTGGCAGGAGATAGACTGGTACGGCGCGCCAATCGCAAACCCGGCAAAGTCGAGAATGTGAATGCCGACGTCCCCCAAAACGCCCAGTGACCCGTGCGCTTCAGAAAGGCGCCAGAGCCATTTCTCTTCTTTGTCCCAATGACCCCATGCAGGTTGGGTCAGCCAGCTTTGCAGATAAGAGGCCTCGAAATGGCGAACTTCACCAATTTCACCTGCTGCAATCAGCTCATGAGCTTTCTGAAGGGCTGACACGTCGCGATAAGACAGGTTGACCATGTTGATCAGACCGGCTTTTTCGGCTGCAGTTGCCATTTCGTCAGCATCGGCAAAATTGCTTGCCAGTGGCTTTTCGCAGAAGACGTGTTTGCCACCTGCCAGAAGCGGCATTGTGGTTGGGTGGTGGACAGCATCAGGCGTGACGTTTGCTACCGCATCAAATTCGCCCCATGCAAGAGCGTCTTCCAGTGAGGTGAAGCGTTTGGCGATGTTGTGTTCATCACAGAAGGCTGTAAGGCGTTCTTCATTACGGTCAACGCCGCCAACGATTTCAACACCGTCGATTTCACCGAACTTGTTGGCATGGCTGTTTGCCATGCCGCCGGTTCCTACAATAACGAGACGCATCAACGATACCCTTCCTCGCCTGCTTCGTGCAGGCGTGGTCCGCGTTCTTCAATTTTCTCTGGTGCTTCATCTACTGGCACATTTGGAGCCGCATTCGGATCAGCAATGCGCGGTTGCGGGTTGTAGGCCCACTTCACGCCGTTGGCGATGACGCGCTGTACGGTTTCGTTGTGGTATGTTGGATAGGTCTCATGGCCTGGGCGGAAATAGAAAATATTGCCTGCACCGCGCTTGTAAGTCAGGCCGGAACGGAAGACTTCACCGCCCTGGAACCAGCTGATGAAGACAGTTTCCAGCGGCTCTGGCACACCAAATGGCTCGCCATACATTTCTTCGTTTTCCAGCTCAAAGCTGTCTGGAATGCCTGCAGTGATTGGGTGGTTGCGGGATGTAACCCAAAGCCGCTCACGCTCGCCAGCTTCGCGCCATGTCAGGTTACAAGGTGCGCCCATCAAACGCTTGAACGGTTTTGCAAAGTGCGCAGAGTGGAGAAAAATCATGCCCATGCCAGACCAGACACGTTCACATACACGTTCAACGATTTCGTCAGAAACGTCTCCGTGCGCTGCGTGGCCCCACCAGATCAGAACATCTGTGTCTGCAAGACGTTCTTCGGTCAGGCCGTGCTCTGGATCTTGCAAAGTTGCGGAGGTTGCAGAAATTTCTGGATCATTGTTCAAAGCAGCAGCAATGTGATTGTGCATCCCATCAGGATAGATGTCGGCAACAACTTTGTTTTTTTGCTCGTGGACGTTTTCGCCCCAGACAATGGTCTTAATCATTGGCGTATTCCGATAGATGTGGAGTGTCTTGCCTGAGGGCCAGACAAAACGGAGATATGGAAAGGGCCTTCCCCATTGCGAGAAAGACTGCGGACTTGTTCATTTTTGTAGGTGCGATGCTATCGCGTCTTGGGACCGCAGAACGCGGTTGACTTCAACTCTGCTTCAACCTTGGTATGAAATGCCAATGAAATATCAAGAAATTCACCGAAACATTTGTTGCAGTGCAACCGATTTACTGCGAACTGTAGAATCCGTCTAAGTAACGCGAAGTTCTCAGTCGAATTCTACAATTAGTCACTTCATTTTCTAGCAGGTTTTACGGACTAGGAGACCTGTAGGGCTTCGTTAAAGGCCAGTGCCAACGTTTCTCCCGCGACAGTTTTTTGTGTCGCCACATAAAGTTGTAGGGTCTGATCAAAGGTTGATCCCCCAAATGAGGTCTCACAAAGCACAGTCAGGTCGCCTCCCTGATGGCTGGTGACTTGGGCCTGAGTGGGCTTGTTATCTTCCCAGATAAGATCGACCTCAAAACCACCACGCGCACGCAGACCACGAACTTTTCCTTTCGGCCACGCGCTTGGCAAAGCAGGCAAGAGCTGAATGCCGTTGTGGGTCGTGTTCATCAGCATCTCGGCAACGCCGCGTGTGTAACCAAAATTGCCATCGATCTGAAATGGCGGATGCGCGATCATGAGGTTACCATAAAGGCCGCCGTCTTCACTCTTCGGCGCTTCATTCTCCACGCGGTTGAACATGTTATGGATGATCTTGTATGCATGGTCTCCGTCACCAACACGGGCCCAGAGGCAAATCTTCCACCCCATGCTCCACCCGGTTGCCAGATCTCCGCGGATCTCAAGAGCGCGCACGGAAGCTTTCAGTAATTCTGGTGTGTCTTTGCCGATTTGATCACAAGGGAACAAGCCATAGAGGTGAGACAAGTGGCGATGCGTTGGCATGAACTCTTTGAAATCCTGAGACCATTCCAGCACCTGACCTTGTGCTCCGATCTGGTAAGGCAACAACCGTGCAGCCTTTGTCTCTAATGTCTCTGCAAGAACGTCATCAAGTCCCAGTAGTCGGGCTGCAGCGGCGGTGTTGGTGAAGGTCTCCCGAATAATGGCGCAGTCCATGGTGCTGCCCTGATCGACTGTAATGACGTGCCCATCCTCATCCAGATACCGGTTTTCCGGACTGGTGCTGACCTTCGGCACCAGATAACCCTCCTTGTTCTCGCACAGCCACCATTCGTAAAATGCCGTTGCAGATTTCATCAGAGGGTAAGCGCGGTTCTTGAGGAATTCTTTGTCGCCAGTGTAAAGAAAGTGCTCCCACATATGAGAGAGCAACCAGCCCGCCGCCATGGGCCAGAATGCTGAGGCTGGGTCACACGGAGAGGGCACACTGTCACGCCAGATGGTGGTGTTGTGGAATGCACACCATCCAGGAGCATTGAACATTGTCTTGGCCGTGCGTGCTCCTGAGACTGCCAGTTCCTCGATCAGCATGAAGAGCGGCTCATGCAATTCGGAAAGACCTGTGATCACGGCTGGCCAGTAGTTCATCTCCAGATTGATGTTCATCGTATAATTGGAGGACCACTGCGGTCGGCGCAGGTTGTTCCAGATGCCTTGCAGGTTTGGCGGCTGACTGCCTGAACGAGAAGACGCAATCAACAAATAGCGGCCATACTGGAACTGCAACACGGCAAGGGCTGGATCGCCTTTGTCCTGAAACTGCTCTAACCGCGTGCTGGTTGGCAGATCGGGAATGGGATCATTGCCCAGTTTGAGCGATACACGGTCAAACAGCTTCAACACATCATCCATGTGTTTTTGCAGCATGCCCTCATAAGGAATAGAGCCTGCAGCTTCCAGTGCCTCTCTTACGATAAGAGCCGGATCTTTTCCTTCACGGCTAGGGCTTTTGTCCGGTCCGTTGAAGCTGGTTGCCATCGCAATGCGAAGGGTAACGGTTGTTGCGCCTTCCACATGCAGTTCACCGCGTTCTGGCCGGATACTCCCGCCTTCCAACTCAACAGAAAGGCCTGCCTCAAAATACGTGCCTTCCCCCAGGCCATCTTCGCTGTAAACAATACCGCCGCGATGTCCGTCCTGCTCATTCTCAGCAAAGGGACGGAGTTTGCCGTCTGCGCCAAAAATCTCGGGATTCCGGGCCTGTTCCTGATCATTCTCGATGCGCTCAATCACACGGCTGCTGGTAAAGGCGGGAGCTTGGCCGCGAAGATGTAAGCGCGTGTTATCAGCTTCCTGCGTAGTACGGCATGTCGGGTGCGGGCTGTCATAACGCAGACTGAGGGCGAGTGTGCCCGGCTTGTCTGTTGTCAGGCGAACGACAATGACATTATCCGGATAGCTGGCAAAGGTGGTGCGCTCGTATTTCACGCCGCCTTGCTCATAGCTCTCATGATGCAAAGAATGACGAATATCCAGCGCGCGGCAGTAGTTTGATGTTGCACCTTGGTCTTTCATTGTGATGAATAGATTGCCGACTGGTTGGTAGGCTTGCCCTTGCCGTCCTGTCCAGTTCTTGCGCACGAACTCTTGCGCTTCAAAGAGCTTTCCGTCTCTCAAAAGCTTTTCTGCATGCGCAATTTGATTTGCTATTTCCGGCACCGGATAAATACGAGTTGGTTCACCCGAATAAAGCGTATCTTCGTTGAGGTGAATACGGGTGTTTATTGGGCTGCCATAGGCCATCGCGCCAAGACGGCCATTTCCGAGTGGTAAGGCCTCGTTCCAGTGGGCAGCAGGTGTATCGTACCAGAGCGTATGAGCGGGATCAGCGTTTGGAAAAAAATCTGTAATCACGATGAAATGTCCTAGGAAGTACGGGCGGGTCCGGTGCTGTCGCGAACCTTCAAAATGTTGGATATAGAAACGGAGCGAGGTGGGATTGTGGGGTCTTCAATGATGGAAAGCAGCAATTTCCCCGTCGCTTCTCCAAGCGCATCAATGGGTTGGGAAACCGTAGTCAGGCGGGGGTGCATGGATGAGGCGACATAACTGTCGTCATAGCCAATGATCGAAAGATCCGAGGGGACAGACAGGTTCATCTCCTGAGCTGCATGAAGAGCTCCGGCTGCGAGTAGGTCAGTTGTCCCGAAAATTGCAGTGATGTCGGGCGAAGTCTTTAGCAGTGCACGCGTTGCTTCAAATCCAAAGGCGACCTGATCTTTCGCATTGTCCCGTCTGATGTGAAGCTCAACGGGCTCTGGAAACTGAGCTATTGCGCGCTGAACGGCTGCCAAGCGCAAATCATGGGGGCCTTCTGTGTGCCATGGCTCAAACGGCAGCAACATGCCTATGGACCGGTGGCCCAGTTTGAGCAAGTGCTGGATAGCGATGTGCCCACCCTGCACATTGTTGAGATTGGCATGAAACTGCAGCGGATCGACAGGATAGCTTTCCACCAGCACGCAGGCCACATTCGCCTGTTCAAGACGATGGATAAGAGAAGGGATGTGCGAAGTGTCCTTAAACGGACGCAGTAAAATACCACCAACGCGCATGTCGAGCAGAAATTCAATCTGCTCTTTTTCCATTGCCCGCTCACCATAGGTGTTGCTCATAATCGTAGTAAAGCCATGATTGAAGAGCGTATCTTCCGTAGCATCTGCGAATATTGAGCTGAAATGTGTGCTGTGGTCGGTCTGCAAAATACCAACGATGCGGGTCTCTTTTTGCCGCAAACTGCTTGCCATCTTGTTGGGCCGATAATCCAACTCAAGAATGGCTTGCTGAACTTTTTCGCGGGTTTTGGCATTCACTGGGCCAGTGTTGTTGATGACCCGCGACACCGTGGCCGTGGATACGCCTGCTACCTCAGCTACACGACGAATATCTGTCATGCCAAAAAAGTCCTCGCGAAAATATATTATTATGTAACACTCATAAGAGCGTGGGAGCGGGTCACTATGAATCAGAGTTTCATAAAACAGTCATGTAAAAATACGACCAAAAACATGTAAACGTTACACTTTGATGTTTCATGGTTGCGATTTATGGGTTTATACTAATTTTCGGGGCGTAACAAGTGAAATTGAAACTCACAACTGTTGCAATTCTGCGAATAATATAGATCACCTAGGGGTGTCGGTATGGGAGGAGACCTGCTGGCAAGCTTCAATATAAGACGCCGATTCGTCATATGAGTGTCATGTGTAGAAGCAAAAAAGTGAAAAGGATTACAGTGATTCCGATTACTGGTAATCTTTACACAAAGCTTGCGGAGGAATTTTGCAATGAGTTTGAAACGTAGTCGGCAGATGGTGTTTGGCGGAGCAGTCAGCGCGCTGGCCCTTGTGGCAGCCACAGCAGCAGCTTCTGCCAATCAATGTCCAGTGTATCATCAGGCACCACTTCTGGATCAGATGTCCGGCCTGCCAGCCGTTGCGGATCGCCTGCCGGTTAATCCACTCGTTGTTGAAGGGATTGAGGGTATCGGCACCTATGGCGGTGAGATGACCGATGTATATGCCGGGTCCCGTATCGGTGACTATCGTCGTTATGGATATGACCCGCTAGTGCGCTGGAGTCCGGATGGTTCCGAGGTTCTGCCTAACATCGCTGAGAGCTGGGACATCTCGGCGGATGCGACCACCTACACCTTCAAACTGCGCGAAGGCCTGAAATGGTCTGATGGCAAGCCGTTTTCTGCAAAGGACATCCAGTTCTGGTGGGATCACATTGAAACCAACCGCGAGATCAACCCCAAGGGTCCTCGCAAGATGTTCATCGTCAATGGTGAAGAAGCGAAAGTCGAAGCGCTGGACGACACGACAGTGCGCTTCTCTTGGAGCCAGCCAAACGGTGTCTTTATGCTGGACATGGCTTCACCCTACGGTCAGCGTGTCGTCCAGTTTGCTGAGCATTACGTCAAAGACTTCGTGAAAGACCTGAACCCGGACGGCGTTGCCAAGATGATGGCAGATGCAGGTGAAGCTGACTTCGGAAAATGGTGGCTTGGCCGCATTGGAACCTACGGTAAAAATGCTGAGCACAACGATCCCAACCGCCCAACCATGCTGGCATGGCGTCCGACTGAAGCGGTTCTTGGCAAAGAGCGTTTCACCTTTGAGCGCAACCCGTATTACTGGAAAGTCGATAGCTCCTGTAACCAGCTGCCTTACATCGACAAACGCACATGGGTACTGGCGAAAGATCCGGAAGTTGCGCTGCTGAAGACTGTTCAGGGTGAGATCGACATCTCTCCGCGCAACATCTCAACGCCGCCAAACCGCTCTGTCTTCTTCGATAATAAAGAGCGGGGTGACTACCGTCTCGTGACGGCAAACAGCTGTAACTACAACAATGCGCAGTTCATGTTCGCCATGAACCATCCTGATCCGGTCAAGGCGCAGGTGTTCCAAAGCAAAGACTTCCGTATCGGTCTCTCTCTTGCAATGGACCGGGACCTGATCATTGATGCCGTGTATCTGGGGCAAGGGGAGCCATATCAGGTCAGCCCGCGTCCTGAATCGCCGTATTACAACGATCAGCTGGCGCGTCAGTACACTGAGTTCGATCCTGATCTGGCAGCAGAGCATCTCGATAAGATCCTGCCAATGGGGCCGGACGGTAAACGTGTTGGTCCTGATGGCAAGCCATTCAAGTTCATTATTCATGTGAACGAAGGCTTCCGCCCGGACTGGGTGGATATGATGCAGATCATCGCGAAAGACTGGCAGGAGCAGGGTCTTGAGGTTGTGGTGAGTGTGGCCAGTGATGAGATCCACATGGCCACATTGGGTCGTGCTGACAAAGAGATCACCATCTGGGTAGGTGAGAATGGTTGCGGCCAGTTCCCGCTGGTGAACCTTGAGCGCCTGACCAACTTCAAAGAGCATGGCAACTGGGAAGGCTGGGATGCATGGCATGACCTGAAAAAGGATGCCAACGCAACCGTTCGTGAAGGTGTTGTACCAACAGAGCCGCCTGCCGGCGTGAAGCGCATGTATGAAATTACTGACCTGGTACCAACCAAGGTGGGTGATGAGCAAACGGCACTGATGGAAGAGTTTATGCAGCTTTCTGCAGACAACTTCCTGTCCATGGGTATTGCGTTGCCGGGCGGTGGTTTCCGCTCCATCAGCAACAAACTGCGCAATGTGCCTGACACGCTGTTGGAAGGCTGGCTGTATCCGGGTCCTGCACCTGTAAACTTCTCCAGCTTCTACATCGATCCTTCCAAGAAGTAATCGATCGCCCGAACCAATCTGCCTCTCCCTGTGTGGAGGGGCAGAGCCTTGCAACTAGGATATCTGCTTTAAATGGGAATGTTTGTTGTCAAACGGGTCCTGCTGATGATCCCAACCTTGCTCGCGATTTCGCTCGTCGCGTTTTTGGTGATCACGCTGCCACCTGGAGACTATATTGACCGACTGGTTTTGGAAGCATCGCTGGATGGAGATTACATCACTGCTGCTGAAGCCGAAGGTCTGCGGAAGATATATGGATTGGATAAATCCGTTCTGGCTCAGTACTTTGACTGGGTCTGGAAAATGGTAGTGCATGGAGACCTCGGGCGCTCTTTCAGTTATGAGTTGCCGGTTGAAGAACTGATCTGGGACCGTCTGGGCATGACGACGCTGCTTTCGATTTGCTCCATGGTCTTCATCTGGACTGTCGCCATTCCCGTTGGCATTTTCTCCGCTGTTCGCAAATATTCCCTCGGTGACTATGTCGCCACCTTCCTCGGTTTTATCGGCCTTGCTGTGCCAAATTTTCTGTTGGCGCTTGTGCTGATGTATGTTTCGTTCCGCTATTTTGGTCAAAATGTCGGTGGGCTGTTCTCACCGGATTACGTCAATGCGCCGTGGTCCTTTGCTCGTGTCGGTGATTTGATGGCCCATATCTGGATTCCCATGATCGTTTTAGGGACTGCTGGAACTGCAAGCGTGATCCGCACCATCAGGGCAAACTTGCTGGACGAATTGCACCGTCCCTATGTGGTCACCGCCCGCGCCAAAGGCATGCCGGAGCACTGGGTGCTCACCAAGTATCCGGTTCGTCATGCGTTAAACCCGTTCGTGTCCAGTCTCAACGAGCTGTTTGTGCAGATCGTGTCTGGCTCCACCATTGTTTCCATTGTGCTTGGTTTGCAAACCACAGGTCCGTTGTTGTTTGATGCGTTGCGTCAGGAGGATATGTACCTGGCTGCTGCTCTTATCATGTTCCTCAGTTTCCTGACTGTGATTGGAACTTTGTTCTCCGACATTCTACTTGCCTGGCTTGATCCGCGTATCCGTCGTCAGTTCAACAATGGGGGGCTGTAATGAGCGCTACTGATTTCGCTGGTGCACCAACAAGTTCACGCGCTTATGAGGGCCAGTGGCGCTTGATGTGGCGCCGATTCCGCAAACATAAACTCGGCATGCTGGGTGGCATCATCACGCTGTTGATCTATCTGATCGCCGTGTTCGTGGAGTTCCTAGCACCGCATGACCCCAATGATTTCAGCGTGCGCAACACCTATGCACCGCCGCAGAGCATTCATTGGTTGCTGGAGACAAAGGACGGCACAGTGTTTCAGCCGCATGTGTTGGGATACCGCTCCAAGATTGACTACAACTCAGGTCGCCGTACCTTTGTTGAAGACCCGCGCCGTGTTGTGAAGCTGGGCTTTTTCGTCAAAGGTAAGCCTTACAATTTGCTTGGCTTCATTCCTGCTGAGCGCCGTTTGTTTGGTCCGGTCAAGAAACGTGATCGCATGTTTTTGCTGGGAGCGGACCGTCTTGGCCGCGATGTGTTGAGCCGCACCATCCACGGCACGCGCGTATCCATGACCATCGGTCTTGTAGGCGTAGCCTTGAGCCTCGTGCTGGGCGTGCTGATCGGCGGTCTTTCCGGCTATTTCGGTGGTTGGGTGGATACGGTCACGCAGCGTGTTGTTGAGTTCCTGCAGTCTTTGCCAAGTATCCCGCTCTGGATCGGCCTCGCCGCTGCAATTCCGCCAGATACTCCGCCTTTACAGACCTACTTGCTGATCACGGTTATTCTGTCGATCATCGGTTGGACAGGGTTGGCCCGCGTGGTGCGCGGCAAGTTTATCTCTCTTAAATCGGAGGACTTCGTAAAAGCCGCTCGTTTGGACGGATGTTCTGTTCCGCGTGTTCTGGTAGGCCATATGGTACCAAGTTTCATCAGTCATATCATTGCGGTGGTGACGCTTGCCATTCCGGGCATGATTGTTGCTGAAACGTCTTTGTCCTTCCTGGGGATTGGCCTGCGCCAGCCTGTGGTCAGCTGGGGTGTTCTGCTGCAGGAAGCGCAGAACATCCGCTCTATTGCTAATGCACCATGGCTGTTCTGGCCGGGCGTGATGGTCGTGATTGCTGTGCTTGCACTCAACTTCTTTGGTGACGGTTTGCGTGATGCTGCCGACCCGTATTCCAAGTGAGGATTGAAACCATGAAACCCATGATTAACGTCACGGATCTCAGTGTTTCCTTCTCAGGAGATGATGGGAAAGTAACCGCGCTGGACAACATCAGTTTTTCCATTCCCGAGGGAAAAACGGTGTGTCTGGTGGGGGAGTCCGGCTGCGGCAAGTCCGTCACCGCAAAGGCGCTGCTGCGTATTCTGGATAACCACGCTGCCATTGAAAGCGGCAGCATAGAATACCAGCGTGCGAGTGGTGATCTGCTTGATCTTGCCCGAGGTCCTGCAAAAGCAAAGCATATTCGTGCCATTCAAGGCAATGAGATCTCCATGATTTATCAGGAGCCGATGACATCGCTGTCTCCGCTCTACACCATTGGTAACCAGATTGTAGAAGTGCTGCGCTGGCATACGAACCTGAGCAAGGAAGAAGCCAAGTTTCAGGCGATTGAGATGTTGCGGCTGGTGGGCATTCCCTCTGCTGCTGACCGGTTCGACAGCTACACCTTTGAACTGTCCGGCGGTATGCGCCAACGTGCCATGATTGCAATGGCCCTGATCTGTAACCCACGCCTTCTTATTGCAGATGAGCCAACGACTGCGCTGGATGTGACCACGCAGGCTATTATTCTGGACCTGATGCGTGATCTGCAGAAGACCCGCAATATGTCCATGTTGTTCATCACCCATGATCTGGGGGTGGTGGCAGATATCGCCGATGAAGTGGTCATCATGTATCTGGGCAATGTGGTGGAGCAGGGGCCTGTTGAGCAGATTCTCACCAACCCGCAACACCCTTATACAAAAGGTCTTTTGGCCTCCCTGCCTCACACAGATGGCAAGCGTCGTGCGCGCCTCAATGCCATTCCGGGCGTTGTGCCAAGCCTTCAGAACCGGCCCAGGGGCTGTCCATTTCAAGAGCGTTGTGACCACTTTGTCACCGGTCTTTGTAATGAAAAACTACCAGAACTGACTACGATCAGTGGGGTGCAAAGCGTCCGCTGTCACGGGTTTGGGGCACAGGCAGAACTTGTCCCACTACATGCGTCGACCTCCCAAGTTGATGACTGCCTGCATGTCTCAAACCCGGTAGACCGCACAGCTGCGCCAATCCTTGAGCTACAGAACGTGAGCAAACACTTCCCGATCCGCTCAGGCTTCTTCAACCGACAGACAGGAACAGTGCGCTCGCTGAATGATGTGTCGCTCAACATCTGGCGCGGCGAAACTCTTGGTCTTGTTGGAGAATCTGGCTGCGGCAAGTCCACACTGGGCCAGACAATTATCGGCCTGCACAAGGCAACCACGGGCAAGGTGGTGTTCCGTCCAAACGAGGAAGACGTTGAGCTGACTGGCAAAACGGACAGTCAGTTGCGTCCATACTGGGCGGATATTCGGATGGTGTTTCAGGACCCGAACTCCTCACTCAACCCTCGCATGGCGGTTTATGATATCATTGCTGAAGTGCTGCGGGTTGGACAGGAGCTGAAGAGCTCAAAGGACATTGAGCATCGTGTGCTTGAGGTGCTTGATAAAATTGGCTTCTCAAAAGAGTTCCTCAAACGCTACCCGCATGCTTTCAGTGGTGGTCAGCGTCAACGTATTGGTATTGCGCGTGCTTTGGCTCCTTATCCGAAGGTGATCATTGCGGATGAAGCGGTTTCCGCACTGGATGTTTCCGTACAGGCGCAGATCCTCAACCTGCTGAAAGACCTCCAGGAAGAGCTGAACCTCACCTACCTGTTCATCAGTCATGATCTCAGTGTTGTCGCCCATATCAGTGACCGTGTTGCTGTGATGTATGCAGGGCGGATTGTGGAGCTGGCAGATACGGAGACGATCTTCAACGCGTCAAGGCATCCTTATACCGAAGCGTTGATGAGTGCGATTCTGGAACCGGTGCCGAATGCCCACGCGGATGACACGCGCATCCGTCTGGAAGGCAATGTACCGGACCCGGCCAACTTGCCAAAGGGATGCCCATTCGCGCCGAGATGTCGTTATGCCACAAGCATTTGCGAGAGTTCTGATCCTTCGCTTGGTGAGATCAGCACGGACCATCTGCTTGCTTGCCATCATCCCGATGTGGTGCAAAATACACCAGTAGACCAGCTTGAAGCGATGGCGGGATAGCACTGATGGCAAGTATCCGGGATGTAGCAGAAAAAGCAGGTGTTTCAACGGCAACCGTCTCTCGTGTGTTGAACAAGGATGAGCGAGTAAAGGATGAAACCCGCGCAAAGATTCAGGCTGTCATTGATGAGTTGGGGTATCGCCCCAACCGTCTGGCAACCTCTTTGCGTCGGCAGGATTCCAATCTCGTGGCGTTGTTCTTGGAGAACCAGAAATCCCCGTTCGCAACCATGCTTTATGCCTCCATTGAGAAGACGCTGCATGATGAAGGCTTCAAGGTCCTCTCCTGCTGCACACGGGGAGAAGCGGAGCGGGAGCGCAAGTACACCCAGACCATGATCGAGATGCAGGTGGCGGGGGCAATCGTCCGCCCCTCCAACTCAGCAGCCGAAACGTTGAAGAACGTTAAGCGTTTGCAAGCCAACGATATTCCGACGGTCTACGTGGATATTCTTCCCGGTCGTCGTTCTGAATCCTTTGTGGTTTGTGACAACACGGAAGGGGGACGGATTGGCATGCGCTATCTGGTGGCGTTGGGGCATAAACATATCGGCGTGCTCGCGACCAAAGCCGATCATGATCCGCGCCGCGAGAGCGTTGGCAACCTACGTATGCGCGGCATACTGGAAGTTGCTCGCGAGTATCAGATTGAGAAGTCTGTCTACCTGCCAGAGCCTAATGAGCGTAAGCGTTATGATCTGGGGTATGCAACTGCCAATGAATTGCTGGATCAAAACCCTGAGATTACAGCGCTTTTTGCGATTACGGATACTGCAGCCATTGGTGCAATGCATGCGTGCTTTGACCGTGGTTTGCGTGTGCCAGAGGACATTTCCATTCTCGGGTATGATGGCATCCCGATCAGCAGCATCACCTCACCGCAGCTTTCTACTATCCAGCAACCGATTGCTGAAATGGGCGCGTCTGCCGCCCGCTATATCATTGAAAAGATACGTAATCCTTCCAGTAAGCGTCTGCACGAGACCAAGCCGGTTGAGCTGAAACAGCGGCGTTCCGTTTCCCATCCCCGTAAGGGATCTCTTCCTCTTTCTAAAGGTGCTGCGTAAGGCGCCAACTTTCTTGCAGGACAAGAAGAACAAGGAGTTTCAATTGAACATTTCCGCAGCCCCTCTGTCTTTTTCTGAGGCAACATCGGCAGATATTGCAGAGCTGGTGAAGCAGCATGCGCCTGTTATTCGGTTTGACGACAAAGAACCTTTCCTCCCGTCAGCACTGGGCTATACGCTTTACGATCAGGACGGCTTATCCGTCTCAAGTGCCCAGAAAATAAAACTAAACGGCGCTGCACTTGCCATTGAGTACGCCATCTGGTGGGACTGGGATATCCAACACCTGTATGAGCTGGAGTACATCTGGGTTTACCTCAGCGAAGCTGGTGAGGTGATGCGTGTTGAAGGCAGTGCCCATGGCTGTGCGGGAGAATTGAGCACTTGGGACCATCAGGTGCCGCTGGAAGAAGGGCGGGTAACCCTTTATTCTGAACCGGGAAAACACGCTTTTGCAGCGAGTTCTGAAGCGCTGCGGGCGAACTTTGCTGTGACTTGCATCTGCTGTGGTGAGCGGGCGGGATCAGGCACCATTCTTGTGCAGGATATGTTTGCCGCAGAGCTGGCTGACTTGAAGCCTTATGATCATCATGTCGCTCGTAAGTATATGGAATCTAAGGCGTTCAAACCGTCTTATCAATTCGATCAAATCTTCGATCTACGCTCTGTTGAGATGATGCCCTGGGAAGAGTTGAAGGCTTCTGTTCCGTCTCGGGTTCGCTCTGTTCTGGCTCAGCTGCGAAAAGAGGCGAAAGGCGTGAAGGCTGTGTTCCTCGACAGCGGGGATACTTTGATCGACGAGGACTCCCAGATTTTCGTTGAGGGGGAATTAGTGCTCTCTGCGGAACCTATCCCGGGCGGGGATAAGCTGGTGGACTGGCTCAAGGAGCGCGGCTACATGGTTGCGCTGGTTGCTGACGGTCTGGTGGAGAGCTTTGAGAATGTCCATAAGGCTATGGATTTCTGGCATAAATTCGATGCGCGGTCGATCTCAGAAGCCGTTGGTTGCCACAAGCCGGATCCGCGGATGTTCCTTGAAGCGGTCAAGCTTTTGGGGTTGGAAGAAGCGGACCACGCTGGCTGTGTCATGGTGGGGAATAACCTTGAGCGTGATGTGGCCGGCGCCAACCGCCTGGGGATGACATCTGTCTGGATCAACTGGACACCGCGCTATCCGACAGAGCCAGCAAATGCGGATGAAGAGCCGGATTACACAATTGGCCTTCCGCACCAGCTTCTGGATGTGCTCGAGGAGATCGACGTGAAGGCGTAAGGCACTGTATTAACAAAGTAATTCTTGAAAAAGATAAAGCCGTGGGATTGCTCTCCTGCGGCTTTTTTTGCGTTTAGACTCAAGATTGTCAGAAAACAGCATTCCTCTACATCATTGTTTCCATTGCGATTTTTGCTGCCTTCTTACCGCTTAGGTGAGCGCCGTGAACTGTCCCGTGGTACTGGAAATTTGTGTGTTCTCCGGCTAGGGTCAGGCATCTGCTGACAGGTTCGGATAACACATTGAAATCATAGGGATTACAGCCAACTTTGGCGTAGGAGAAAGCACCTTTTGTGTAAGGATCCTGCGACCAGCGGGTTGCGATGTAGTGACGGGGATCAGGCGTGTCCGGGCCGAACATGGTGCGCACGGCTTTCATAGCATCTTCAAGCATATAGTCGTGATCCATGGTCTCTATCATGCGGGAATAGTTGCCGAAGCTCAGTGCGGTGAGTACGTTTGCGTCGATAAAGGGCTTATGATTGAGGAAATAATTCCAGCGGCCCTGAGTTTGCGTCATTAAGCCAAAATACTGTGTGTTTTCAGGCCAGTGGAGCTCGTCAAATTTCATCGCAACTTTTGTGACGTCTCCCATACCAACGCGTTCAATTGCGTTCCTATGTATTTCGGGCAGGGGCGGAATGAACTCGATGTCCTGCGCCTTGAGCACGCCGAGTGGCACCGTGACAATCACGAAATCACTCTCAAAAATTTCTTTGTCCGTTTGAACAAAGACACCAGCGCGATCATGGTACGCGATGCGGCGCACCGGTTTGCCGGTGAGTATTGCGATCCCATGGGTGAGAGGTTCCAAAAGCCTGTCGTACCCGTCTACCAAAACCACATCTTCACCGTGGAACATGTCATCCTGATTAAAGTACATGGCAGAAAGTTCGTTGACCGGACTGCCCGTATCAAACTCGGTGTAAGCGGATGTCATCCACTTGAAGATCGGGTCACGAGACATTTTTGGCGCCATATGCTCAAGTGCCTCGGAAAGGGGCATATCTTTTGTCATGCCGGAGCCAATCAGATCCAGCATCTGCCGGTGCTCCTGTCCCATCTCGGAGATCATCTGATTAGAAATTTTTTTGCCTCTGTGGTTGAAGACGGCAAAGTTGGAATCTTTTGTAACAAAAGTTTTCTGGCCGGATTGCTCCGCAAGTTTCATGATCGGATTGTCTTCAGGTCCATGGATCCAACCGGCCCCTTCCTCGATGGGAACACCGAGCGCCCGGTTGGTGCGGATGCGGCCGCCAATCTTGTTGCTCGCCTCCAGCACCAGCACAGTGTAGCCAGAATCCATCAGCTCGCGGGCCGCTGTCAGGCCCGCAATGCCAGCGCCAATAATGATCACACTCTTGCCGCTGGATGAAACGTTTGGCTTGTTGAGGTTCAGATCAAACAGGCCGGCAACAACGACGGAAGAGGCTGAAGTTTTAAGGAAATTCCTGCGGTTAAGGCTGCTACTGCGGGGGCGAAAGACCATTGGAAACACTTTGGTTTGAAAGAGGTGCGCCTGCAACCTTGAGGTGTTTTATCGCAACCCACAAGGGAAACTCAGGGACAGCCCTAACAAACCGAGAAAGCGTTTTGGGAGATTCAAGCAGCTAAGAACACACTGCGTTCATACGAATACGCGCAGCATGCATAATTATTCGATGCTGCACGTATTCCGCGCCGAAAACCGGTGTTTATCTTCGGATTTTGTCCCTAGTTATGCCTGGTCAAGTCGCAGCATTCCTGCCAGAGTTCTGCATTGTTCCGGACCTTCAAAATCCATGAAAGTGGAATGCCTTTGTCGGTATCCAAACCATGTACTGCGCCAAGAACTGCACCGATCAAAATGGAACGGCCAGCGCTGTCTCCACCTGCCAAAATGTTGGCTTCAATCGCTTCACGATAAGAACCTGTGTTCCTGAGGATGTGGAAGCTCAGCGGCACACCCATGCCAAGGTGACAGGCACGGCCTGTGTTCTCACCGTATGCCACAGGATCCGTTTCTGATGCAGAAAGAGCAGCCAAAAGCTTTTCTTGAATATCAGGATGGGCGGCATCAGCTGCAGCGGACAAGGAGCTTTGCAAGTCTTCACCGTTCACAACGCGGTCCAGAAGATCGGCAAACATAAAGCCGTAAGCGACGGATTCTTCATTGTCATTTGTGGAGCGGATAATCGCTTCCACCTGATCCTGCATCTGCTCGCTCTGCTCATAGGCGAACAGCACGGCCGGAATCTTGGAGAGTGCAGGGAGCTGATCATCATCTACGCCAGAAGGGGTGAGCTTCTCATTAGCAATGTTTTCCAGCGTACCCCGTGTTGGGCGGTCAATATAACCGTTATAGGTGCCACCAGCGCCAAAGTGAGCCGTAAAAGCCTGCTGAAACTCTTCCATCTTCAGGTGTTTGTCGTGAGCCAGCAAGTGCTTCAATGCCAGATGAAGGTTTTCACCGTATTGGGTGAACTGGCCGTCCTGCCGATTGGCATGAGCGAAATAAGCTGGCACGCCCTCAAAGTAAGATGGGGTCAGCGGCACGAAAGCAGCAGAGTCATCGTGCTCCTGCGTGACATGATGGATGCGATCAACATCATAGAGCCAGTGCAGCCCCAGCGAGGCGGCGTCCGCAACAAATGCACCAAGAAGGCTATGGGCCTTAAACGCTTGCTGACTCATACAATTCTCCATTCCGATAGGATCGGGTTCAATCATCACTAAAATTTTGATGAGATAATAGGGAGAGGCTCGCCCGTCGAAAAGCCCCTTCAACCCATTGTGATTGATGTTGGCAATGCTCTGCTACGCTTTTGCACCAGCTGTTGGTTAGGTGCTTGAGGCCAGAGCGCTTTGGCTGGAGAAGTGAAGGAAGGTCATCTCTGTTTCTTGATAGTCACTGGAACGAGTCTCATAGGCGGCGTTGGTCAGATCAGAGATTGTCTTTGTCCAGAATGCCAGTGCTCCAGTGTTTTTGGGTAGCACGCGAACTTGCCAGTCTCCCGGATGCAGCTTCAGGCAGGCTTTCAGGGCCGCTTGTCCCAAGCTTTGCCGTGTGAACTTTCCAAGCACGAAGAACTGGCCCATGTCGATCAGCGTGGTGTTATAGGGATACTGCCGCACCAGCGCAAAACCTGCGATCTCACCAGCCTGCACTATGAAATAGGGATGGTGGTCGGCTTCGCGGAAGTAAGCAAGCACGATGTTCTCATCAAACTCAAACCCGCCCGATGCAGAAACCGGCCAGTGCATGTATTTGGACATGTCGTAGAGGTAGAGCTGAAACATATTTTTCAGCACAGGCACATCCGCCAATACCATCGGCTTCAACTCAACAGACATAACCACCCTCACATGTCAGAGCTACTCAGCAGAGCAATGCATTAGCACTGAATGAGGACTGGCGTCGAGCGGTTGTGATGTTGGAATGCCCGCCTAACTGCGGAGTGGCGTGACTTTGCAGACGATGGGGCGGGTGGGTTCGAGGAAGAGGACACCTTCCGGCTCTACTTTGTCGGCGTTGAGAATGTCTATGTCGAACCGGGTAACGAGGTTTGCCAAAATGAGCGTGCCTTGGAGAATGGCGGAGCTTGCGCCGGTGCACATGCGCAGGCCGCGTCCAAAGGGCAGGAAACTCTTCATGATGATGTGCTGATCTTTGCGCATATAGCGTTCAGGATCAAAACGGTCCGGATTGAACCAGTATTGCTGATGTCGATGCACAATCCATGGGGACACTGTAATCTGCGCACCTTCCTGCAAGTCCAGTTTACCCAGTTTGATTGGTCTGCTGGCGCGACGGGTCAGGTGCGGAATAGGCGGGTAGAGCCGCAGGATTTCGCGGAAGACATTGCGGGTGTATCTGAGGCGTGAAAGCTGCTCGAACTGAATGTCGTCTTGCCCACCCACTTTGCTGACCTCTTCACGGATCTTTTGCTTGGCCTCAGGGCATTGGGAGAGAACAAAGAACGCCCACATCAAAGCTGCGGCTGCCAGCTCCTGACTGTTCAGGATTGTGGTGACGTGGTCCACGATTTGCTTGCGAGTGAAGGGGATATTGGTTTCTGGAGAGCGGGCGATGAGAAACTTATGTAAGAAGCTGTGATGGGAAAAGCTGTTGTGCTGGATATTGCCATCAATCAGCATACTGACCAGATATCGCAGTTGCTGGGCCGCATACATGGCTGTTTGTGGCAGCTTGGGCAGCTGCCAGGCAACACCTTGTTCTGCCGTCTCACGGATCACCTGCGAGATGCGCTTTTCAAAGTCACGGGCATGGGAGTTGATTTCGTTGAACACATCTGTCGGCAGCTCGTTGGAAAACAGCATTCTGTAAGCGATGTCTGCATTCAGGCGTCTGAGCAGCAAAGACAGGTCAATCACCCGGTTTTCATTTTGAATTTCTTCGCAATAATCTTCGAACCGGTTGATTGAGTTCTGGATGTGCTCAAAATTCACCTGCTGGGTGCGCATGGTACCGATGGGCCGGATCATATCACGTTGGTCCACACACCGGTTGTTGCTCGTCACAATCGGATGATCGCCCAGCAACGGGCGCAGCAATTCAATCATCCCCTCGGCTTTGACGAAGATCTCGGGTTTCTCTTCAAAAATTACGGAGATGAGGTCCGGGTCGTTGATCAGGTAATTGGGTTGCTCTGCCGTGGAAATGTCAACGATATCTGCTTTGTAAAGTTCTTCCGGGAGGTGCCTCAGGAGGTTTGTCTCAACGCCATCAAAGTCCCCCGTGCCTTCAGTGTATGGGTGAGGTGCCGGAGGGCGATATAAGCTGTTGTTTGTATCCATAGAGCCTGACTCGATTGCATCATGATGGTCACATCGAGGGTCCTCGCGGGAAATGACCCGATGCGCGAGTGTAGGCATTGCCGCTTTAATAATTCGCTGAATTTAATGTCGGATCATACTGAAAATACAATGCAATTACTGGTGGTTTTGGTGAGATGATGAAACCACGGCTCTGCATAACTGCCATGCGCTACGGTATCTTGACAGTTTGACTTGATTTCATATAGTTTGACCTCAAACAAAAATTAGAGATAAGTGCATGAATGTTTCCCCACGGACCTATGGCTACCTGCTGCGTATCAGCATTTCATTCTTCATGAGCATTATGATGTCATTTGCCATGCTGGTGCTGAACCTCGGGTTTGTCGAAAACTTTATGGCGCTGTGGTTCAAGTCGTTTTCTGTTGCCTTCGCGCTTGCTGTTGTTATCAGTTCACTGGTCTTTCCCCTGGTGATCGCCCTGCTGTCGAAGCTTGTGAAAGTATGTGACGAGCCTGCCGACCTGCAGGAAGTGACAGAAGGCTGCTAAGCTCCGTTTTTCAAAAAACAAAGCACCTGACCTAACTGTGATGCAAAAAGGAGTGTCCCTTGCTTTTTGCATTTGCTTTGTGATGCATCACAGTATACGTGCAGTATTGATGTCGATTGGCATCCAAGAATTCTTTTCAGCACATTTCCTCCCACTGTATTCGCTTTCCGGTTCGCCTCGGTAAGCGGATTTGTGCTGCTAACAAGGACACAAAATGGCTCAGCTCCTCGGCAAGCGAAACATGGGTATCGCGCTTACAATCCTGTCTACGCTGATCTTCGCGATGCAGGATGCGATCACCAAGCAGCTCGTATCAGACCATCCGGTCTGGTTCATCATGATGGTGCGCTTTTGGGTTTTGCTGGTGATTGCGGTTGGCTGGGCCATGATCAGTGAGCAAGGGCTTTATAATGTGGTGCGCACCAAACGTCCGGTGCTTCAGATTATTCGTGGCCTTCTGCTATTTGCAGAAATCTGCCTGATCACCTTCGCCTTCAGCATGCTGGGACTGGCCGATGTAACGGCAATTTTTCAGGCCCATCCGCTGATCGTGACGGGACTTGCGGCTCTCTTCCTTGGCGAGACGGTTGGCTGGCGCCGCATTCTGGCAATGTTCTGCGGCATGGCAGGCTTGCTGGTGATGCTGCAGCCGGACGGCAATATCGGCGGTTGGGGCGCTGTGGTGGCGCTGGCTGCCTCGGTCAGCTTTGCGCTGTATCAGTTGTTTACCCGTGTTGCGAGCCAGGATGACAGCGCGCTCACGTCATTTCTCTATGTTGGCATCGTGGGCACAGTTCTCTCCACCATCATCGGCTCTCAACACATGATGGCGTTTGATGAGGTGGAATGGGCGCTGCTGCTCGGCATTTGCGCAACGGGGACCTCCGCACACTTCCTGCTGATGAAGGCACTTTCGCTGGCACAGGCAAGCGACATTCAGCCGTTCAACTACCTTCAGCTGGTCTGGTCGATCCCGATCGGATTCCTAGTGTTCTCAGACCTGCCAATCTGGAGCACCATTCTCGGTGCAATCATCGTGGTGGGTGCAGGCCTGTTCTCGCTGTCTCGCCAGCGTATCCGTGCGGCTGAGAAGGAAACGGGAGTTGAACCTGAGACCTCAGAGGAAGTGGCTGCGCGCGCCGACTAACGTGTCGCGTGGTTGCTGCGCAGATTAAAGCCGGTTGCCGCGGGCCAGAAACCTCAGGACATCACCATTGGTGGGCCAGCTGCGATACCGCGGCGCCCGGTCATCCGGCGCTGGTGGGCAGTCGTTCTTGCCGAGGAAATGGGAGGCCACGAGCTTCCCCGTCTTGCGGAACAGGTCAAGGTTGGTGCGAAAGAGCGTTCTCTTTTCCGGCACCACAATCGTTTCCGCCAGCACTTTACCCGCATCAATCTTTTGAATGCTCTCATGCAGGCTGAGAGTGAAAGCCTGCTCATTCTCCAAAATTGCATGAAAGACCGGATCCGGCCCTTTGTAGATCGGCAGTTTACCGGGATGGATGTTGTAGGTCTTGCCGGAAAACCGTTCGTAAAATGCCGCGTTCAAAATCTGCCCCAGATGAACCGTCAGGATCAAATCCGGCTTACAACGCTCGATAAAGTCGAGAGTCTGTGGCGCGCTGGCGTTATTTGTTGGTAAAACAGGACATTGCAGGCTATGAGCCCAGGTCCGCATGCTCTTCCATTTGGGAACATGTGGCATCCGGTAGGCTGGCTTTGTCACGGCACCCAGGTATCCGGCATAGAGCGGACCGGAGCGGAGCATCAGGTCCATATAAGCCCGCCAGTCATTGCGCTTGCCAGATACGGCGGTGCACTTCACAAGGCCACAGATCTTGATTTCCGGATATGCCAGCAAAGAATGTAAAGCAGCATCAGTGTAAACGCTGGCGTTGGAAACAAGACAAATCTGCATGCATACTCCCCAATTGCATAGTGTGGTCGTCAACTACATAAAGTAATCGTAGGTGACGCCCATTTTCCGTGCTTTTTCCATCCTTGGCGGCTCTACCCGTTTCAGGCGTTGCTCTGCGTAGGAGGTGGAGAGGATCTTTTCTGCTGTCCCCTTTGCCGCAGCTTCCAGGCCAGCCGCATTGTAAAGTGACCCGCGCACCTGAATGGTGGTTTTCAACGCATCGATAAACTTGCGGAACACATCTGGCTCCGGCGGTGTTGCTGAGCGCCAGAACGTCTCCCAGTCGCCCTGATGCGTCAGGCCGTCCATATCGTAAATCGTTGGCAAAATGCAGCAGGTCGGTACACCATATTCAAGCGCTTCAATGCCGGCAGAACTGTTGATGGTCAGCATCCCAAGGGATGGTTCAGCAAGTGCTTTGATCGTCTGCCCATGAATGAGCTGCGTGCGCTCTTCAACACCATGCTTCCGGCTGGCCTCAACAATTGCCCGAGACAGCTCTTTGAAGCGGTATTCCAGCGGATGGCTCTTGAGCAGCAGCAATGTCCCTTCAGGCGCATTGCGTGCAAAAGAGGTGATGACCTTCTCAATTGCCTCATAAATGCTGGCAAAGGGAGAGTGATCCCGGATCTGAAAATCCCCATTCAGCTGCAAGGCAAAGAGATAATAAGGTGTGCCGCTTTGCTTCAACTGGTTCCAGATAACATCCGCTTCCTGCTTTCGGCGCTTGGCCTGCAGGCGAGCCTTGAGCCAGCCACCATAAACCTGCACACGAGATTCCGTGCGGTGATTGTGGTAGTGCGGAAACCTGCGGGCATGAACTGCGTTATAGAATGTGAAACCGAGCTCTTGCAGTACGATCTGCTTATAGCTGCCAGGATAAAGGACGGTGGGCGTGTCATCCGCCTGCTGTGTCTCCAGCGCCATCAGATCCTGCTTGTTCTGCGGGAAATGCGAAAGCGCAGAACAGCCACCATACTCGACTGTCATCCAATCCGGACGCAGATAGCCAAGCTCGGTTGCAATGATGGTGACGTCCAAGCGCTTGGCAACGCCGATGGCCACTTTATGGTAGTAGCGCCGGTCTCCATGAAGCAGAATATCAGTGACCCCATGCGCAACAATCAAGGCTTCCAGAAAAAGAGCCCAGTTCTCAGCAGGTTCAGAAAAATGGATGGCTTCTGTTTGCTCCCAGTCATGGACATCGCTGCCACAAAAATGGACCTTAAGCGTCTTTGCGCCCAGTTTCTCCAAATGGTGTGCAGTGCGGGCGTAGTATTTGGAAAGTGGACCTTGCAGCAGCAATATGCAGCGCTTGTTTTCTGAAGTCATTTGTCACTCCAGTAACAATTTTCCGGGATGGGAACGCCAGCAGCTTTGGCTTGCGCCAGACGCGGTGGCGTTTCAACAAACGCACCATGTCCGTTGACACCATCCTCCATCATACGTTTCACAAACTCTTGCGCCGCGATCTTCCGACCTTCGGGATTAAAAAAGCTTCCATGAACTTGAATGGTGTGCCCCATAAGCTTTTCCAGGTCGTGATAAAGGTCAGCATCCGGTAGAGCTGGTTCCCTCCAAAAGTCATCCAGAGACCGCTGGTCCGTCAATCCGGCAATATCATAGACAGCAATACCCATGGCTTTCACTGGTACGCCGCTTTTCAGTGCTTCCATGCCAACCGTGCTGTTCACCAACACGCACCCGCGCGAATGCCTGAGCAACTGATTTAGATTGCCACCATCAATAATGATTGTGCGCTCCAAACAACCAAACTCCGCAGCAATCTCGCGAATGACTTTCGGCCAGTTCTCAACGTTGTTGTCAAACGGATGAAGTTTGAACACCAGTTTGCTTGCAGCTGACGCGCTTTGCGAAAACGTGCTGTAAAGCTCGCGAATGAAACCGGACAGATGTTTGTAGTGGGAGTGATGCCTGATCTGATAATCGCCCTGCATTTGCATGGGAACGACAAAATACTCGGCCTGCTCTTTTATGAGCGTGTTGATTGCTTCTTCCGCTTCCTGCCCAAGCCGCTTCTGGCGCATCAGACGTGGAATATAGCTGAAATAGTCCCTGAACGGATGATAGTAGCGATCTCGCTGATAAAACGGGAATAGATACGGGAAGAAGATCGGAATCAGGTTGCAGATGACCTCATTGGTTGCCTCCTGTAAAAACGCATGCGGAAAACGGCTTGCAGCTTTCAGCTCAGGCAAGTCAGCGGCGCTTTGCCTTATCTGTGCCGGATCATTCGGAAAGTGTGAGTACACTCCCATGCCACCGCGCTCCAGTGTGATCCAATCCGGGCGCATATAGCCAAACTCATAGGCAAACGTGCTGATGCCCCGTTGCATGGCAACATCATGCGCTACCCGGTGATACGGTCGCCGATCCGCATAGTACAGAATGTCCGTGATGCCATTCTCATCAATCAACCGCTCCAGCTTGCTTTGCCAGTTCTTCAACCGCGCCCAATAAGCTTTCGCCCCCAACCCAACGCGAAAATACCAGTCACTGAGAGAAAAATTAACAATGGTGTACTTGACCTTGCGAGCTTCAAACTCTTCAACAAGCGCCCGACAAAAGGCAGAAGGGTGGGATTGTAGAATAAGAACTGATCGAACTGACATAGTGCCTATACTCAACTACTTAAGCTGATTTTTGCGATGCTGAGCAAGCGCTTCGTTAACAGAATCATACATAGTCAATTCGCCTTCATGCAGCAGACAGGCGGTATCGCAGAGCTTTTTGATTGTCGCTTCTGAGTGCGAGATCATGATGATGTTGGCATGTTTGAGCTTTGTCTCAAAAACTTTATCACATTTTCTTTTGAACCGAGCGTCGCCAACAGCAGTAATCTCATCAATCAGATAGCAATTGAAATTGATGGCCATGCTAACACCAAAAGCGAGGCGTGCTTTCATACCACTGGAATATGTTTGAATGGGTAATGCCATAGACGGGCCAAGTTCAGAGAAATCCTCTACAAACTCAATCATACGCTCAGTGTCTTCGCCATACATTCGAGCAACGAAGCGAACGTTTTCAATGCCTGTCATCTTCCCTGCGAAGCCGCCTCCAAAGCCAAGAGGCCAGGAAACCTTTGCGTTTCTTTTAATCTTGCCGCTATCAGGTAGCTCTGCTCCAGCAATTAACCTCATTAATGTTGATTTACCAGCTCCGTTATGACCGAGAATACCAATATTTCGTCCTCTTGGAAAATTCGTTGTCAGACCACTTAAGACAACCTTTTCGATACCCTTCAACCGATAAGTTTTTCGAACGTTTTGAAATTCAATCATTAGAAGGACTTCTTTCGATACAAGCGTTCTCCAAAAAAGCCAAGCAGAAGTAGAATTATGACGCAAGTCAAAAGATAAGATTTGCTTAGGATTACACTGTTATAATTTCCATAGTATCCTTCCCTAAACCATTCGATCCCATGCAGTATTGGATTCCATGAAAGCATTTTGACAATATGATCCGGGAAATCACTCGGGACATAAAAAATACCTGAAAGAAAGAAGAGTGGTCTGCTGATGATCGATTCTAATTGCTTCCAAGTTGGCCATAATCTGAAAAGAACTGCATTAGTAGTTCCAGCTCCAAGGCCTAAGAGGGAAAGTGTTAGGAAAGCTGTTGCGCATTGCTCAATATATTTAGGTAACTGAGCATCGACACCTAAAATGATTAGTGAAAAAAAGACCGAAATAATCATAATGTAAGTGAGTGTAATGAGAATATACTTGGAAATTATAATATCAGTCTCATTTATAAGTGGGTAACTCAGAAGGCCTCTACTAGAGGTCACTGCTGTCATTAAAGAGCTAGCTAGTTTTGAGTACGTTTGAAATGGTAAAATTCCGGTTGCGAAAAACAACGCAAAACTGGTTCCAAATGCTGGTGATCTTCCTACGCTGGAAAAAATCAGGACTAGCACTAGCGTACTCAAAGCAGGGTTAACGATTGCCCAGAAGTAGCCAAGTTGTGTATTGCCAAAAGCGGTCCTAGTTTCACGCAATACTAATGCGCCAATGACACGTACTTGAATTTTTAAAACACTGTCCATAGAAACCAACTACTTGAGGTGGTCACGAATAGAGTAAACTATGACTGTACCAAGTGACCAAATAGCGGCTAATACAAGGAACAAAATGAAAGAGTTGATTAGACGTCGAGGGTAAATCGCTTCTTGAGGTTTTGAAGGTGGATTAAAGACCGCAAGATATCTTTGCTGTCGATCCGCTTCTGCTCTCGAACGTTCTAACCCAGCCAGCGCAGCAGTATAAGCCTGTTGAGCAAATTCTTGTTCTACTACTAACTCTTCATAATTCGCCAACAGAGCAGATAGAGAAGATAATCGATCTTTACTTTTCGAGGAAGGCTGAATATGAGCTGGACCCCGACCGCTGATTTCGTCTCGCTTGCTAAGAATTTGCTGTATTAATACTTCTTCTTGTTTGCGCAATTGGCGAATTGTCGGAGAACTCTCATCTATTGTTCCTACGAGGGTAGCAAGACGCGATCTAGTATCTAATAATTGTTTTTCTAGACCTGCGATTAGTTCTATTTGTACTTCCGCATTCTTTGTTGGATCGATAGAGCTTTCTGCGCTGCGAAAATCCTTCATTCTCATGCGAATAATCTTTAGCCGTAACTCGGAGCGATGAACTTCTTCTTCGGCAAACCTGACTGCATCTTTTCTAGCGTTTTGAGAAAGCGTATTCACTAACTCTGATCCATAAGTTAGGACATGAGTAGCAATATCTTCGGCCATCTCCGGAGTAAATGCCTGTACTTCTACTTCAATAATGCTAGATGTATTATTAAAACTGGTCGAAATCATTCCCTGCCAATAAGCTACTAATTCCTCTATTGAAATATCAGCGCCTAGCTGATAGATGAAATCTACATTTTCTTCACCAAAATGATCAATTACACCAAGATCTCTATTAAGACGTTCGACAACCTCTCTGCCTTGCAAATAGTCCATCAAGATAAATGAATCAGTAGTTGTTGTACCAACGCTAGCAAGTCCGGTGAGTGCGCCAAGAAAATCGCCTCCGGCAGAGGTGCCGTCCATTCCACGAACAGAAAAGCCAATGGTGGAAGAGTATCTATCAGACGCAATCAACAAAAAGTAAGTTGCGCCTAATATGGTGGGCAAAATAACCATTAGTGCAAAAGAAACTGCTAGTAATTTGCGACGTAAATGCTGCGGCCTTAGTCCCCGAAAGTTGAACAAATTATCAGTTTCAACTAGCTTCAGCGGATTGGGTGTATCTATTGGCAGAGGAACAACCGACGCAACTTTCTTAGATAAAGATTTACCTTTAGTACGAGATGCAGCAGATTTTACTTTAGTTAATTTTTGTTCCTGCTTGCTCGTCTTATCATCTGAAACACTCGTCGATACAGGACGAATTGCGGCCACTTTTGCAGTTGTCCCTTTTTCCATGTTGAGTCTTCACCTTTTAAAACGTGCAGGTTGTCGTCTGGCATGCGCCTGCTTTACTTATCAGAATTAATATTAGCAACCGAGCGAATCATACCACGGTAATCTGAATTGAGAAGGGTGTTTCCTACTTGATACAAATTTAAGATATCATATCTGTTTCAATGCCCTTGCACTTAAAATGAACTTGCTGTTTTCCCAATAGCTAACGTTCCACTTAATATCTTAATAAACTTACTTAATTCAGCACCATATGCGTTTGAAACATAAACAACGTCTTTATCCCGAAGAGAAAAAAGCTGCCCTTTGAAGTAGGATCGTGCATCTCTCATGTTCAAACGATAAATCACAGGAACCTTGCCCGAGCTCGTTCCAAGGTACTCAGACCTCAACTGTGAGATAACTTGTGGATCTTCATAGCGGAAAACAAAGAGACCCTGAGAATTTGCTGCATTCTGATCTAAACCACCGATACGGCCTAATGCTTCGACGAGTGAAACATTGGATGCTTGAATCGGGTGCTCGCCTACCTTAGGCACGGCCCCAAAAGCTGTAAAGGTTTGGGGATCATGTGTAACGAAAATTCTATCTCCTGGTCGAACATAGACATTTTCGTCTGTCGTCTGGAAAACAGTGCTGAGCAGTTGCTTTGCTTGACGTCCGTTGCGCGAAATCGACACATAGCTCTCAGTGGCAGGAGATGCGTTACCGCCTGCGTTTGCGACAACGTCGAGCAAACGCTTGCCGCTTAGATCCAAGGGATATTGACCTGGTTTCTTAACCGCACCATTCACTGTGACCAAACTGCTAGCATTTTGCTTTAATGTAACAATAACCTGTGGGTTAGTAGCTTTGCGATCAAGCGCAACCTGGAGCGCTTCTTGAAGCCGCTCGACAGATTTTCCACGCGCATTTACCTTCCCCACATACGGAATGGTGATTGCACCGCTTTGGTTGACCATGAATGGGCCAAGCTCGACACCGCCAGCTTGTCCATTCGGTGTGAATAAACGGTCGTTGCCCTGCTCCCAAACGACGACTGAAACAGTGTCACCAACGCCAACGATATGCTTTGGCGCCCACTTTCCGCCTGTGAAGACTTTTGACAAGCCATTCGGGTGATAGGCTGAAAGTACTGATACAACCGAATCATCAAGATCAATGAGATGATAGTCAAAGGGTTCCGTGCGTCGATCAGAAGAGGCTGCCTGGATCTCTGAAGACACTGGACCAGCTGAAGGTAGCGCAGCGCAGCCGGACAAAACGCCCAAGACTGGAACAATGACGGCAATGGATTTTATGAAACCTGAAGTTACTTGAGCTGACCGCACCTCAGTCGAATTGGAAAATAAATTCATAAAACGTCTATCCACTTTACCGCCGGATCAAAATACACCTGTCAAAAACATCCAGCTTGAATGAAGAGATTAATATCTCAAATTGAGATAGAATTCAAATTTAGTAATGGAAGCGAGCGCAACTACCTGTTGTTTTCTTTGGAGAAAGTTGGACTTCTGATGAAGTCTGGAGAATCTAGGTTGCACGTTAACTATCTGTTTGCCAAAACATATGAAATACGCGTTGTTTGGAGCCCCTTTATTATGTTTTCTCCGAGATCGATTCTCATCACAGGTGCCAGCTCCGGGTTGGGGAGGGCTTTGGCTATTTCTTATGCAGGTGAAGGCGTAACTCTTTGCTTGACTGGGAGAAATGAGGAGCGGCTGTTTGAGACTGTGCGTGAGGTTGAGCGAGCAGGGGGCATTGTGTTCTGGAAAGCGCTTGATGTTTGTGATGCGGTGGCTCTTCAAAACTGGGTTGAAGAGTTAGAGCGGCACATGCCTCTCGACTTGGTCATCTCTAATGCAGGTATCACAGGGTCACATGAGGTTGATGGCGCTGTCGAGACGGCTGAGACAGCACATGCTCAGATTGCGACTAACTTAGGGGGAGCTGTCAATGTTTTGACAGCGGTAGCACCATTTATGCAGCAGCGTAAAAGCGGTCGAATTGCGTTGATCAGCTCGTTGGCAGGAATGCAGCCGATATCCGATGGGCCTGCCTATGGGGCCTCAAAAGCTGGCGTGATCGCGTATGGTGAAGCGATGCGGGACCACCTTTATAAGTGGGGGGTGTCGGTATCTGTGATTTGTCCGGGATATATTCTGACGCCGATGGCCGATCAATTTAAAAGCTGGCGGCCTTATGAATACACGGCAGAGGAAGCTGCTTCTTCAATAATGAAAGCGATTGCACGGAAAAAGGCGTTTTACGCGTTCCCATGGCAACTGGCGCTGAGTATTCGTATCGGAAAGCTGCTGCCCTGGAAACTGCGCAGATTGGCAAATCAGCGCTTTAATTATCAGCGCTGATTTAATTTCATATCACTAATTAAGCAGACATAACCTGTTGAATTGAAATAGGATTACTATCGTAATTCGCTATTTCTTCGTTCACCAGTTCGATCGCCAGATCTAATTGCTCTTCAGTATGTTCTGACGTGATGAAGAAGCGCAGACGAGCTGATTTTTCTGGAACTGCCGGATAGATAATTGGCAATACATTGAGCCCGCGATCGAGCAAACGCGCAGCCAAAACAGTCGCCTTTAATGAATCGCCCATCATGATCGGAACAACTGCACAGCCTTGGCTGACACCAGTATCAAGACCTGCAGTCTGAGCCTTCTCAAGGAAATATTGCCCGTTTGATTGAGCTGCCTGTACCCGGTGAGGCTCTGCTTCGAGGAGGCGAATGGCTTCACAAACCGCTGCTGCGATTGGTGGGGCAATGCCGACACTGAACACGAAACCTGAGGCTGTGAGTTTGAGATAGTCAACCAAATCACTGCAGCCAGCGATGTAACCGCCGCACCCAGCTAATGTTTTGGAGAACGTGCCCATCCAGATATCAACATCTCTCGGGTCAACCTTAAAGTGCTCGGCGAGGCCGCGGCCTGTCTCTCCGAGAATGCCGATGGAGTGTGCCTCATCGACCATGAGCCAGGCACCGTATTTCTTTTTAATCTCAATCAGACGTGGAAGATCCGGGTAGTCCCCGTCCATTGAATAAACGCCTTCAACCACGATCAGTGTACGCGGGTGTTTATGGGCGCGCAGCTCCAGAATGTTTTCCAGTGCCTCGAAATTGTTATGGGGGAAGGATTGCCGAACAGCACCAGAAAGCTTTGCGCCTGTGACGATGCTGTTGTGAATGTAGCTGTCATGAATGATCAGATCATCCGGCTGCATCAACTGGCCAATGCTGGTGACGTTTGTTGCATGGCCACTGACAAAAGCAACAGAACTTTGAACGCCGTGCATCCGAGCAATGAGCTTTTCAAGCTCGGTATGGATTACACGCTCGCCAGCAACAACCCGGCTGGCACTGGCTGAAATGCCATAGTGGTCGACGGCTGTTTTGGCAGCTTCCTGGACCTTTTCATGCCCATTCAATCCGAGATAATCGTAGGAGGAGAAATTAAGGTAAGTTTCTCCGTCAATCAGTGTCGTTGCCCCTGCGCGTGCGTCATGCGCACGGAAAAAGGGATTGTTGATCTGCAACAGATCCGCCGCTGCTTTCTGAAGACGAATTTCCTTAAACCCCGGAAGGTCAGCAAATTTCGGAGCTATTGCTTTATCAGCTTGAGGTTTGGCAGCCTTCTGCTTTGGAAGCGCAGACTTCGAGCGCCTGACAGCGCTCAAAGCATTCAACCGGTCGTCTTTGCTTAGTTTTTTCTTGTCTGATTTGGCCATTAGTTCAAAAGTCTTGCTGTTTTGTCCTGATGAGTATCTAGGATTTCGCGCACAGTTGATTTTTGAGCGTCATCCAGATCATCGGAAAGGTGTTGGCTGGCCAGAACGTTGTGAGAGCCATCCTCAGCAGAAGCCTCTCCACCTTCGCGTTTGCGAAGCTTCTGTAGGATCTGCGCAGCAAAGTCATCCAAACACGTTCCGCCCGAAATAGATACCAGCGGAATCTCCAGATTGAAGCGTTTCTGAATTCCCATTCTCAGTTCAAGCCCCATCAAGGAGTCCATTCCAAACTCCGCAAGTGGGCGTTGATGAGAAATGTCCTCTGCTGGTAGGCGCAGGATGCGGCCAATTTCACCGGCAAGAATATGAGCGACAATCTCTTTGGCCTCTGTATCCGACTTGCCTTCAATGAGAGACAGAATATCGGTCGCACTGTCGCTGTCTCCATCCGTATCGCTGCGGCCAACGATTTCGCGGAAGAGCGGCTTGCTCAACAATGATAAAGATTGATGAGCTGCTGCCCATGCAAAACGGCCAATATGAACCACTGCACCTGGTGCGGACCCGTCATCCTGCTCCATGGCAAGCTTGAGAATATCCAGACCCTCACGAGCCTTAATGGTTGCTTCACCCAGATGCCTGGAAAGCTTGTCGGAAACCTCAGCATTTCTGGCAAGGAAGCCCACATCGCCGATGGCACCCCAGCCGACAGCAATTGCAGGTTTGCCAGCTTTACGGCGGGCTCTTGCAAGTCCTTCGAGATATCCGTTGGCAGCGACGTAATGAGACTGGCCAGGGTTCCCGATCAGGGTGGTTGCAGAGGAGAACAGGATAAACTGGTCCAACTCGTCCTGACGTGTCAGCTCATCCAGCAGACTTGCACCTTGAATTTTTGGCTCAAGCACCTTGCGGAACCGCTTCTCGTCCAGCTGTTGGATAATGCCATCATCCAACACCATCGCAGCATGGGTGATGCTCTTGAGTGGTGCGGACTGGCGCAGTTCGCTCAGCAAGCCGTGAACAGCTGTTCTATCTGTGACATCGCAGCTCACCGCGGAGACAGTTACGCCTTTTTCCGCCAAGGTCTCAAACAGTTTTTCGTGTTGCTCGCTCACCTTTGCAGACCGGCTTGTGAGTGTAATACGCCGTGCACCATTATCAGCCAACCAGCGGCAGATTTCCAAGCCAAAGCCACCAAGACCGCCGATCACCACATGATGACCATCCTGAGCAAATTTGAGAGAGGTACGCTCTTGCGGAACTTTAACTTCTTCAGGTTTTGGTGGCGTGATCAGGATCTTGCCGATGTGCCCGGACCGTTGCATGAGCCGGAAGGCATCCTGAACATTGCGACCCTCAAACACGCGGTGAGGCAATGGCGTGAAAGTACCGTCTTTGATCAGCTCAAAGACATCTTCAATGAGCTTGCGTGCCAGATCACTATCATGCAGCAGGATCTGATCCAGATCGATCCCAAAGTAAGAGACATTGCGACGGAACGGGCGCAAACCGATCTTGGTGTTTGCGTAATAGTCTCGTTTGCCAAGCTCAAGGAACCGGCCAAACGGGCGTACAATATTGATGCTTGCTTCCATCGCTTCGCCTGCAAGCGAGTTCAAGACTGAATGTACGCCTTTTCCATCAGTAAGTTCCATGACCTTGTCAGGGAACTGCAAACTGCGAGAATCAAGAATATGATCGGCACCGAGCAGACGAAGGATCTCTCGTTTTTCTTCAGACCCAGCGGTGGCAATGACCTTAGCGCCCACATGCTTTGCAATTTGTAGTGCTGCAAGACCAACGCCGCCTGCGCCACCGTGAATGAGAACCCATTGATCTTCTTTGAGTTCACCAAGATGGATGAGCGAGTAATAAGCGGTCAGGAATGCAACTGGATAAGTCGCAGCAGAGACAAGATCCTGACTTTGGTCCAGTTTCGCCACCGCAAATTTAGGACAGGTGACATAGGAAGAGTATCCACCAGACGTAAAGGCAACTACTTTGTCACCAACGGACAGGTCGCCAGCATTCTCACCAGTACGTGTAACAGTACCTGAAATTTCCAGGCCAAGATTAGGCCCGCCATAACCGTCCTCAAGTGCTTCTTCTGGAAGCATGCCCAAAGTCCACATAACATCACGGAAGTTCAAGCCAGTCGCGGCGACTTTAATCTCAACATGGTCCTCAGATGGCTCAATACGTTGCTGTCCACGCCAGTTTAAATGGTTGAGGGAACCTGCCTCTGAGAAGTTCAGCTCAACATTCTCTGCAGGTTTCCAGGTGGATTGGCCAAACCCGGATTTAACACGTGAAACTATTCGGCTTTTTGGCGGCTGATGGAGTTCATTCTCTATATTCTGATAGAGAACGGCCTCCAATATGTCGGAGGCAATACCTTCGACACCTTTTTCAATGCAAACATCGAGGGTAAGAGGTGTCAGTTCTGGAGCCTCATTGCCAAGAACACGTGCAAACGTCCAGGCGGCACTTTGTGCGGGAGCTTCGAGTTCAGCGTTATGACCGCTGCCACCTGGAGCGACAAGTGCGAGTTGACCAGCTAAGCCCGGATAAGCCTTTACGAGGCCAACACAAGTTGCACAGCGCTTCATGACTTGGTCAACAGGGGCGTCACCGGCCTCTGCCAGACCATACAGATGGATGATGGTTTTGAGTTCAGCATCAAGGAAAGCAGAACCAGCAAGCGCGGACTTCCAACCGCTGGCTTCATTTAGGTCGAACTGCCCACTATCTGCATCCAGAATCTTGATATTACAGGCTGCTAATCTCTCATCACTCTGTATAGCCTTCGCAATTTCCTGCTCCAGCTTTGAGTTACCTGCCAGAATGACCATGGCCTTGCTCTCAGGCAAATCGGCCTTTGGATCAAGCTGCTGACTTACGTCTACAGGTTTTGCAGTCGCATTCAGCAAAACAATGGATGCACCTTCTTTGAGTGCCTCAATTGCGATCGGAGCATTAAATGATGTTGAGGTAAACTGATTCAGCCAGTCATTGCTGGTTTTCAGCGGACCGACTGGATACTCGTCGGAAATTGAGCTGGCAAACCAATCTTCAGACAGACCAAAGGCTACATCATGGAAGACATCTGAAAGCGGTTCGATCGCAAGGAACTGTCCGCCTTCTGTCAGTGATTGCCCGAGCTTTTCGAAAAGGTTTGCTTCGCTCTGACATGCTTCGTGAAGAAGACCTGATGATACAATTACATCGAATGGTCCCTGTTCTAACGCAGCATCCCAAGTGTGATTACTATCCAGATTGCTCGTATCAAATACAGTGATGTTAGGTTCATCCAAAACACTGGCAGACAAACGCGCGGCGCTTTTGTGATTGCTGTCAGCGATCGAAACTTTTGTTACTTGGCTAGGGAGTATCTGCTGAATATCTTTTGCCAGATTCAGCCCTGAACCGCTTAGATCCAGTACATGAAGCGGTGTGTCTGTGTCCCAGGTTGCAAGCGCGGCTCTGAGCCATTCAGAGATGCTTTGGCTGCGTATTTGTGCTTCCGGAGAGGAGTACCAGTATTGCTCGAGCATCGCACTGGAATGCTCAAAATCATTGCCCTCAAAACTATCAAGATCAAGGCTATCGAGAACGAATTTGCGTGTGGTTGCAAGAATGGTTGCAGCGGCGATGTCTTGCGGGCTTTCTTCCAGCACACTCTCAACCAGAAGATCGAAATCAGGAAGCTCAAAATCGCTATTCAATTCAAAGCGATTTACCCCGCATTCCGTCGCTGCTCCAGCTTCCTGAAGGATCGTCAAAAGAGTGACGAAATACCGACGATGATTATTTGGTAAGTCCTCAACCGAAACAGTCTGTTCGCCATCTGCAAACTTTGAGATAATATCAAAGGCTGTTCGTTGTGCCGCCGCATTTAGTAGCAGATAAGCTTCACGCTCAGCTTCATCTTCAACAGTACGGAACTTTTCAGCAACGTAGTCTTCAATTGCCGGGAAGTTATGGTTGAGTTTTGCAACTGTGGTCGCTGGGTTTCGCTGCAGCTCTGCTTCGACGCGATAGATCAGGTCAGATGGGTTGTCTTTGCGGCCCAGTTCAGTTGCACGGAAGCGGCCTCCGGAAATCGCGATAATGACGTTGTCATCTTCATCGAAAATCTGGAAGTCTGCTAAAATAGAGAGTTCAGAGGCACGCTTAACCTGAATGCGAACATAGGCTGGGGACGCGCCTGTTTGATACTGGCGAACCTTATCAAAGAAAATTGGAACATACGCTTTTGGGCGACTGTTCTGGGATGTTGTCTCCCTGAACAGCGAGAGCAAGCCATGGAAACATCCATCAAGTTCAGCAGGATGAATGCCGAAGGAAGAAACCTGCTCTTCATGTTCAAGTGCAGACAAGTGCACGATGAATGTACCTGCATCTACCTGAGAGACGTTTTGAGTGCGTTGGAAACGTGGCCCAAACTCAAGTCCGTATGTGAGCGCCGCTTTGTAAATTTCCTCACCGGTGTTGATGAGCTGGGCCGCTTCAAAGTTGAGTTGAATGTTTGGTGCTGGAGTCTCCAGTTTTGCAACCCTGCCGACGGCATGCAGCGTCCAGTCATCTCCGCTCAGGCGCATGCGGCTGGAAATTTTAACAGTCCCAGTTTCCTCGGAGATTTCGGTTTGAACTTCGGTCAGATATTCGTCGCTCAAAACGAGCGCTTGCAAAATATCCATAGACCGCAGTTCTACAGCGACACTCCCATAGAGAGCGGAACCGGCAGCAAGAGCCATTTCAACATAGCCAGCCCCAGGGAAAATCATTTGTCCGTTGATGACGTGATCTTCTAGAAATGGAACTGTGAAGCGGTCCAGATGAGTGGTCCAGACGTTATAGGTGGCGTTAGGGCGCCAACCTAAAAGCGGATGATCTCCACCCCTGAATATGCCCATATTGGCCTCACCGCTGTTTTCAAAGCGGAAGCTTTTATTTTGCCAAGGGAGGGGGAGCAGATTAACGGGTTCATCCGGGTTCTTGCCGAAGAGTTTATCCGTATCAACATTGATGCCTGCAACAAAAGCACGGGCGACGAGATTGATAATTGGGTCTGTTCCACCAAGTTGCTCGTTCGAAAGGCTGGAAAGTACAGATCCTTTCCCGCCTTTTTCAGCAGCGACCTGGCGTAGATAACTTTGCAGGATCGGTTTTGGGCCAATCTCGATAATCGTTTCAGCGCCAAGATCAAGAGCGGTCGCAACGGCCTTGGAGAACAATACTGGCTTGCGAAGGTTCCGCCACCAATAGTCCGCATTGAGGTCCTTGCCATCTGAGACTGCCCCAGAAACGGTCGAGATAAATGGCACCTGCGCAGACTTGGCAGTCACAGTCCCGACTGCATTACGGAATGGATGTTCAACGGGCTCAATTAGCTGGCTGTGGAAGGGGTAATTCAGCGCGACTTTTCTAAAGGCGACATGGTTGGCCCGTGCAAACTTCGCAAACCCGTCTATGTCTTCTTTTGTACCAGATAAGCTGACGGATTTCGGACTGTTCTCCGCGGCAACTTCAAGGGAGACAAATCCACTTTTGGAGATTAGCTGTCGGGCTTCATCAGCAGGGAGAACGAGCGCTGCCATGGTTCCGTGGCCCGCGACGACTTCCTGTTCTGCTGAACGATGATAGACCAACGCTACAGCAGCATCCAGCGTGAGGGCGCCTGCGACATGTGCTGCTGCAACTTCGCCAATACTGTGACCCAGAACCATGTCTGGTTTTAATGCGTAGTCCTCAAGCGCCTGACAAAGAGCAACCTGAACCGCAAACAGCAATGGCTGCGCAATGTTCGTTCTTTTCAGAGCATCGTCAAGTGTCTCACTGAACAGTTCGGTTTTTAGGGACCAGCCAGAAAGGTTTGTGAAAAGCTCATCAACTTTCTCAAAAGCAATCTTGAAGGTCTGGTTGGCAACATAGGCATCGCGGCCCATGCCAGCCCACTGTGCTCCGTTGCCAGAAAACGCGAAAGCGCACTTGCCTGGGTTTGTAGCTTTATTGGAGTAAATGACGTTTGCATTCTTCTGACCGGATGCAAAGTCAGACAAGGTAGCCCTAAGAATCTCAACATCAGTCCCAGAAAACACTGCTTTTTCCGGAAAAATCCGTTTGCGATGAAAGGCCGCCGCACAAATCTTCTGGTTGCTTTGCTCTGTCAGAACCCCATCACGCGCATAACCACTTGCAAGCTCAACCAGTGCTTCCTTTGTCGGCGCTGATAAGAATAATGAGCTTACGGTTTTGGGCTGAGTGAGTTGCTCGACATTATCTGTCTTGATTTCCGGATCTTTGAGAATGACGTGCGCGTTCGTTCCGCCAAAGCCAAACGAGTTCACTCCGGCATATCTCGGGCTCTCACTACGTGGTAGCTCTACACCTTCGCTCGCGACATGTATGTTGAGCGCGTCGAAGTCGATGTCTGGGTTTGGTTCGTTAAAGTGGAGACTTGCCGGGAAATGATTGTTCTGAAGTGCCAGTACAGACTTTGCCAGTCCCACCAGCCCTGAAGCTGGTTCCAGGTGGCCTACATTGGTTTTAACTGAGCCGATCGGAAGCGGTGCGCGTCGCTTCTGCGCAATAGTGCGACCAATCGATACCGCTTCTGCAGGATCTCCAACACGGGTCCCAGTGCCATGAGCTTCGACAAATGCAAGCTGATTAGGGTCGATTCCATGTGCCTTGTAAACACGGTCGAGAAGATTTGCCTGCTCGACATCCGATGGAAGCGACATGCCCACGGTACGACCATCTGAATTTACATCGACGGCAACAATATCTGCGTGGGAGCGTTGACCTTTCCAGCGCGGTGCGTCTTTTCGTTTGATGACAAGTACAACACCACCTTCTGAGCGTACATAGCCATTGCCACCCGCATCGAAAGCTTTGCATTGCCCATCAGGAGACAGCATAGTTGCCTGCGCGAAACCTACGAAAGGAAAAGGGCTGGCAAGCACGTTGACACCTGCGACAATGGCACAGTCAATTCTTCCAGAGTTCAACGCACGATAGGCTTCGTGGAGTGCAACTAGAGAAGACGAGCAAGCAGTATCGACAGTAAAACTTGGGCCTTTAAGGTCGAATATATAAGAGAGGCGGTTTGAAATAATAGAAAGCGTATTGCCAGTCATAAAATGACCGGTTGCTACATTAGGGTCGAACAGGCTTTCGTTGGCATAATCAAGCGCAGATGCCCCAACATAGACGCCCACATGATCACCAGCTATTGTATCTGGCGAAATGCCTGCGTCTTCAATAGCTTCCCAAGTGAGCTGCAGCAAAATACGCTGCTGAGGATCCATTTGTTCTGCTTCTCGGGGCGAAATGCCAAAAGCTGTAGGATCAAAGTCCCACAAATTATCTAGGACACCTGCTTTAAAAGTATACGCTTTGCCGGGTTCTGAAATGCGCGGATGCAGATATCTAAAGTGTGACCAGCGATCAGCAGGGATTTCGGAGATGCTATTCCGCTTTGAACACAGCAGATTCCACAACTCTTCCTTGCTTGAAGCTCCAGGAACACGAACAGATAGGCCAACAATTTCCAACACGCAGCAAAACTCACTCAAATTAGGGAACAACATCCAGAAGTGTGATGTTTGTATCTAAACTTAAAGTTCCATATATAACTTAGAGAGGAATGTACTTTCAAAAAAAAATGCTTCAACAGATATTTTTGGAGGAGTTAATGTAAGAGTGAGAATTGTTACCTCTGTGCTGTCGTTTTGTAAATTGTCGTTGCTTGGATCTTTAGTGTTTTGGTTTCTTAGATGTAGTTTATTTGTACTTTATATTTACTGTTCATTGAGCGTTTCAATGAAGCGTCATAGGTTTAAGGTTGTTGCGCTTGTATGTTGTGTAGTTTGAGTTGCTAAAATTTTTGACTTTATTTAGATTTTTTGGAAGTATGTTCAAATTATTACGCAAAACATCTTTCATAAATATCTTCAATTCTCTTCGTTTCTTCATCTGTAAGCGCTGCGAATTCTTTGTCCTTGGCTCGGTGTGAGAGTTTTCCGTTATTTTGATTCAGGAATCGGAAGAGTAAATCTGCAAGGCGGGTAGGCATGTCTACGACTTGGTTTAGTTCGCGTTGAAAGTGGTCATGGTTCTGCAAGAAGCGCGCTTCCTCCGGTAAGTCGTGTTCAACCGTACGTTTTACACAGGCGTAGAGGAATTCTGCGTGGGCGGTGGCGTCAAAGAATCGGTAGAAGTCGGCTGTTTCGTTCGTCACGGTCAGGTTGCCATGCGCTGTAGGTTGCCAGTCAATCTTGCCAAGAAGGCGGGAGGAGTAGTCCTCCAGCACCTGTCTGTAAGTATCGATCCGCTCCAAAATAACCGAAGATACCGGGAAGACAACGCCGGGTGGGTTGAAGCCGCGTTGTGCCAGTGCGTGGTGGATCAGGTAGCGGTGCAACCTTCCGTTGCCATCCTCAAATGGATGCACATAAACGAAACCGAAGGCGAGAACAGCAGCGGCGAGAACCGGGTCCAGATGCTTGGCGTAGTCCTGTGCAAAGTCGATCATACCTTTCATCAGGCTTCTCAAGTCATCCGGCTTGGCGCTGATATGGTCTGGCACTGGCATGCGGGTCTCGCGGTCATGCATACCAACGAAGCCACCTTCCTCTCGTAAGCCCATATGTACGAAACGATCATCACCAATTACAACGCGCTGGAGGCGGAGAAACTCCTCAATACTCAGTGGTGTTTTTCCGGCGTCAGCAATGGCGCGGCCCCAACGCTGGATACGGTCATGGGCAGGGCGCTCGCCTTCAATGGCAAAGCTGGATTTGCTGTCCTTCAGAAGCAGGAAGGCTGCAGTGCGGGCGAGCAGATCTTTAGGGACGGATGCCGCCGCATCCATAGCTTTTTCTTGCAGCTTAGCCTGCTGGAAGCTCTCTAAATCTTTATTGCGAAAGATGAGAGGGCAAAATTGCGGTGTGCCGGGCAGGTTGTTGCGTACGCGGTGACGTGGAGAAGGTACTGTGCTGCCGCCAAATTGCTTTGTTGTATCAAGCGCATCCACATATGCGCCAGTTTCAACATCTGGCAAGTCCAGCAGCTCACCCAAAAGCCATTCATAGAGAAACCAGATGCGTCTTGTATAACGGCCCGTCGGGCGAGATCTTACCAACTCCTCAACAGGCTCAGGCCCGCATGCGAGGAACAGGCGCTTCAATACTGCGAGGTCCAACCCTTCGTTTTTCAAGGCAAAAGTGAGGTGACCCAGTAATGTTGGTTCTGGTGCGTGACGAGGTGTGAAGATCCGCCAGCCGTCCTGCTCTATGATCTTGTGGCGATCGCCAATGGCGCATAGAGTGTCCGGGATCGGCACTCTCAATTCGTATGCATCAATAAGTGCTGAATAGCCCGCCGGAGTTGCGGGCACAGGAAGCCAGCTTTCGTGAAAAACTGTTACAGCCTGTGAAAAAGGCTTATTCATGCACTATCTCCGTGAAAAACTATCACGAAATATAGCGCAATAAGTAAGTTCTGTGAATACCTGTCATTTTTTAGCCTGAGCCCTGAAAAACCGACAGAGCTCATGAAAAAGCGTTATTTTAGGCCAGCTGTGCCATCAAACTTGCGCTCTAAACCAGACCAGCAATCCACATAATCGTCCTGTAGCGGAGCTTCTTTGCCTGCAAACTCAGTGAGTTGCTGCGGAAAGCGAGTTTCAAACATAAAACTCATGGTGTCTTTCAGCTTCACGGGGTCCCAGCTGTTGTGAGAGGCTTGCTCAAAAGCTTCGTGATCCGGGCCATGGGGTAGCATGCAATTGTGAAGGCTGATGCCTCCGGGCACAAAGCCATGTGGTTTAGCATCGTATTGCCCGTAAATATTGCCCATCAGCTCTGACATGATGTTCTTGTGGTACCAGGGCGGGCGAAAGGTGTCTTCCTGAGGCAGCCAGCGAGGTGGGAAAATCACGAAGTCGATGTTGGCCGTGCCTTCTTCTGCTGTGGGAGCTGTAAGGACGGTGAAGATTGATGGATCCGGGTGGTCAAAACTGATGGCACCTAAAGGAGCGAAGTGGCGTAAGTCATATTTATAGGGGGCGTAGTTGCCGTGCCATGCGACCACGTCCAGCGGTGAATGATCAATAGTCGTTCGGTGGAACTCGCCGCACCACTTTATAGTTACATGACATGGGCGTTCAATGTCTTCAAACTGCGCGACTGGTGTCTTGAAATCTCTTGGGTTTGCAAGGCAGTTAGCGCCGATTGGCCCACGGTTGGGCAGGGTAAACTTGGCACCATAATTCTCGCAGATGAAGCCTCTGGCTTGGCCGTCAGGCAAGCTCACTTTAAACACCATACCACGTGGCAAAATACAGATTTCAAGCGGTTCAAGATCAATCACGCCAAATTCGGTTGCGATCTTTAATCGCCCGATCTGCGGCACAACCAGCAGTTCTCCATCGGCGCTGTAGAAGTACTCGTCCTCCATGTCTGTATTGGCGAGATACACATGCGCGGCCATGCCCATTTGCAGGCCCACGTCTCCGGCTGTCGTCATGGTGCGGATACCATCAATGAAGGTGAGGTTTTGGTCCTCAGGGAAGGGCGTTGGATCCCAACGGTATTGACCGAGTGAGACCACATCTGGAATTTTGTTAGGCGCGGTCATCCAGTAAGGATGATTGACTTTCTGCAAACGGCCCAAGTGCTTAACCGATGGGCGAATGCGGTAAAGCCAGGATCGTTCGAGCGTTGCATGAGGGGCGGTAAAGGGCGAACCGGAGAGCTGCTCAGCATATAATCCGTATTCAACGCGCTGCGGAGAATTGCGTCCCTGAGGCAGTGCGCCTTTTAAAGCCTCGGTCTCAAAATCATTTCCGAACCCAACCATATATCCTGGCTGGGTTCCGTAGCGACTGTCATGGGTGGCTGCTGTGTTTTGATCTGTCGGATTTTCCATGTTTCACTCCAAAACGTCACCAACGAGTTTTAAAGAGGGCTGCGCCGTAATATCTCTGGGCCTGGGTTGGGTGGAGGCATCAGACCATAGAACCGGATCGGCGCAATCAACGCGATCTGAGGGAGGTAATTCATCTCCTGAAAACTACGTGACGATAATGGCAGGGCCATGAGCCTTTACTGATTTACCTGCTAACAATCCTGACCCTTTAAACTGCGGCACCCATGATCCGTGGATTGGCTAAATCCTCAGTGGCAGTAGGGTGATAGCCAGCAACCGGGCAGCTTGTCTGATGGAGCTGACAGCAGGATGTCATTCACCTCGTAAGGGGCAGGTGTGCCTTTTATCGCCTGCTTTTATGCAAAGGGTGTGGCTCCTGCAGCTGGATCGGCTTCGGCTTTTTGGAGATCAGGGTTTCCCGGTTGTTTCAGATAAAGGAGGCGATGCTTCCGTTTAGGTCCGTTTTCAGGTTGAGTTGGGCGCGTAAAAACGTTGGTGAGTGGGGGCTTGCCATCGTGGTTGTCAGCCTGAAGACGGGCCTTCCACCTCTCAAAGCTTTCAGGCAGTAGCAGAACACTTTGCCAAGGTAAATTGCCGTGACTCATGTGAAAATAGCGATGTTTCAGGCCTGTCTATATTCAATCTCCTTTTCATCATTACTGAGCTGATCGTCAGCCCAAAAGGCTGCAATCGGAGCATCTTATTTTAGGTGCGGATGGTATTTGTCCAGTAAAATAAAAAGTTGAAACCTTTCTAATTAAAGCTAGGTTAAGTTGCTAATTTCATCAAAAATACGAGTCAGATTCTAGGGCTAATTAGCCGAAAAGTACATTTATCCAACATTTATGCATGAGAAATTTTGATCACCACAAATGGCAATAACGTCTTATAAAATTTGCTAATTCGACGTAGCTAGTATTAATCCTTCATCAAAAATACGTAAATTTTTCTAGACATCTCTCATGAAATCTAACTAAGTTGACAACGTTTCATATTTGGGAGCTTGTTATGAAAATATTGAATTCGGCATCCGCCCTTGCGATTGCCGCCATGACATTTGCGGGGGGGACCGCATTTGCAGCTGAAAAAGAGCTGGTGATCTTCAACTGGTTGGGTGGTTCAGAGCGTGATCTGATCATCGCACTCGAAGAGGGTTTCACAGCTAAATATCCGGATTATGAGATCAAGGACATCAACCCGGCAGCAGGTGGGGATGATCCGCGGTCTGGCATTCGTTCAGCGATGTTGTCTGGAGAAGAGTTTGATCTGCTGCTCAACACATGGCCTTCCTTTGAGAAGGAACTGGTTGCCGCCAACCTGATCAGCCCAATTGATGCTGCATGGGAGCAGTACGGCTGGTCATCTGCGTTGAATGACAGTTGGCGTAATCTGGCGAAGCATGACGGCAAAACCTATGGCGCTTACTTCATCGCGGGCAACCGTTCAGGCGTCTGGTACCGTCCAGATACGCTGGCAAAAGCTGGTATCGCGGGTGAACCTACTCAGTGGAAAGACTTCCTGAGTTCCTTCAGTGCCCTGAAAGAAATCGGCATGTTGCCTGTTTCCATCGGTGCGAGAAGCTGGGCGCAGACCGAATGGTTTGAAAACGCTCTTCTGCGCACGGCTGGCCCTGCATTTGCGAAAGAGCTGTCTGAACACAAGGTGGCCTGGACCGATGACCGGGTGAAGGAAACCTTCCGCAATCTGCGTGACATGCTGGAAGCTGACTGCTGTGCTGAGCCGGGAGCGATGCTTAGCTCTCACTGGACGGATGCTGCGGATGCCGTGTTGAAAAATAAAAAAGCAGGCTTCATGCTGATTGGCTCCTGGGCAAACCAGCGCGCCAAGAATGAGTATGGGCTGACGCCGATCAAAGACTACTCATACATGCAGTTCCCGGTGATCAAGCCGGAATACGGCAATGCAATGAGTGTTGATGGCAAGAACTTCCTTGTGATGAAGCAAGCGAAGAACCCGGAAGGGGCAGAACTGTTTATCGACTTCGTTCTGAGCAAGGAAGGTTCTGCAATTATCGCGGCGCAGAACCTTGCAACCCCGAGTGCAAATGTGGATCCCTCGTCCTATGATCCGATTGTGCGCAAATACGCTCAGATTTTGCCGCTCGTCGATGTTTTCTTTGTTCTTGATGACCTTTTGCCAGCTGAGTTGAGCGGTGAATTCCGTATTAGCTTGCAAAAGTTCCTTCGCGACCCAAGCGATGCGAGCATTGATAGTGTCACAGCAGCACTCGAAGCAAAAGCGAGTGAGCTTTATCAATGAGTGTACAACATGGGTCTATCTTAACCTCCCAGACCCAGGCGGGGCCCTTTGCGGGCCTCGCCACCCGGCTCTTCGGAGGTAACCTGCGCCGCGCTGACTGGATTGCATTTGCTCTGTTAGCGCCGACATTGATCTTCTTCAGCATCGGCGTGCTCTATCCGTTATTCGAGACGATCCGTGTGAGTTTTCTGGACTGGACCGGGTTGAGCCAGCCGAAACCTGCGGGTTTTTCTAACTATACCAAGCTGTTCAGTGATGCGAACTTTTGGAATGCCTTGCGTGTGACACTCACCTGGACGTTGGCGTGTACGGGCATCTCCGTTGCTATTGGCTGGAGTGTTGCGTTGATTTCCGGTCTGGCTCCCAAGCAGACCGCGCCGTTCCGTGTGGCAATCTTCGCAGCCTATGGCATTTCAGAGACTGCTAGTGGCTTGATGTGGCTGGGTATTTTGCAGCCGGATTTTGGTCTCCTCAACGGCATTCTGCGCCTTGTTGGGCTGGAAGGCTGGGCCTCGCCATGGCTGGGTGAACCATCTACCGCAATCTGGGGCGTTGTTGCTGCCTATGTCTGGACGCAAGCTGGACTGCCATTGCTCACCTGCTACGCGGCTATTCAGGCGATCCCGAAAAGCCAGCTTGAAGCGGCTCATATGGATGGTGCCTCTCACTTCCAGATCCTGCGGTACATCATGGCGCCTCTTAGCCTTCCCGGTGTGCGCATTGCGATTTTCATCAACTTGCTCAACAGCCTCAAAGCGTTTGATATGATCCATATTTTGACTGCTGGAGGTCCGATTAGAGCAACGGAAACAGTGGGTTACTTCATGTATCAGGAGTCTGTCATCTACTTTAAGCAGGGCTATGGCGCTGCAAGTACGGTGGTGCTTCTGCTCGCGGTTATCGTCTGTTCCATCCCACTTATTCTGGACAAGGCATCGGAGAGCAAATGATCACTCAAACTCCCAAATGGCCTGTGTATGTGCTGGGGTCCGTGGCGCTTGTCTGGATCATTCCGCTGGTTGGCATCATCGCCATGTCCATTCGCCCCGAAGGGGAAATCACCAGCGGATGGTGGACGATCGAGCCGTTTACGTTCACGCTGGATGCCTGGCGTGAAGTTTGGGTCAACTACCCGATTGGCCGTGCGTTTCTCAACTCTCTGGCTGTTGCCAGCTTTGCAACCGTCCTTCCAGTTCTGTTTGCACCAGCTGCGGCCTATGCATTTCACTACCTCAAGTTCCCGTTTCGCCGGATCTTGCTGCTCATCCTTGTGAACGCATTTGTTGTTCCAAATCAGGTGGTTATCATCCCACTCTTCAAGCTGTGGCGAGAGACTGGGCTCATTGATACCTACTGGTCTGTGGTCATTCCGTTCGTTGGGCTGTCGTTTGCCTGGGCTGTTTTGCTGGTCAAAAACTTCCTCTCCAACTTCCCGCGGTCGCTGATTGATGCGGCGCAGGTGGATGGGTGCGGGCATTTGCGGACCTACTTTTTTATCGTGTTACCAAACACGATTACGGCGATGGCAGCAGTTGGCATTCTGCAGTTTATGTGGACGTGGAACTCGCTTCTGCTACCGATGTTGTTCCTGCGGGAAAATGCAACGCTGCCGGTGATGCTCTCCACGATCTCTGGCGCCTATGAACCCAACTGGGATCAGCGCGCTGTTGCGACCATTATTACCTCCATCCTTCCACTCGCTATCTTCTTGTTCTTCCAGAAGTATTTCTCCGCTGACGGCAAAAATAACAGTGGTTCCAAGGGCTAAATCATGTGCCATAAAAAAGAAGTAAAAGACTTCCGATACCGCCAGATTCATCTGGATTTTCATAGTTCCGAACATATTCCGGGGATTGGGTCCAAGTTTGATCCGGCGCAGTTTGTTGAAACACTGAAGCATGGCGAGGTGGACTCCGTCACGCTGTTCGCCCGCTGTCATCACGGCTGGAGTTATTACCCCACCAATGTGGGCAAGCCGCATCCGGAACTGCAAAACCCGGACCTGTTGGGGGATATGATCACAGCCTGTCATGCTGCCGACATTGCGACCCCGATTTACCTGACAGTTCAATGGGATGAGCTGACAGCGCGTGAGCACCCGGAATGGCGTGTGATGCAGTCGCAAAACACAGCTGCCAATTATCCGGGCACAGAGCCGTCCGCGATGAACCAACTTACGCCCACCTGGCACACCATCTGTCTGAACCATGAAGGTGCAATCCAGCGACAGATCGACATCGCTCTGGAAGTTTGCGCTCGTTATAATCCGCCTGCGTTGTTTATGGACATCCTCGCCTCCTGGGAATGTACCTGTAACGCCTGCCTTTCCTCAATGAAATCAGAGGGTTTGGACCCGCTGAAGGCGGATGATCGCAAGAGCAACGATAAACGCGTTCTTTTGCGGTTTTTTGAAAGGTTTTCGCAAGCGGTCAACGGCGAGTTCCCGGATACACGAATTTTCTTCAACTCTGGCCACATCTACAAAGGGCAGGATGAGCGCTACCAATATTACGGTCATCTGGAGCTGGAGAGCCTGCCGACCGGTGGCTGGGGTTATGACCATTTTCCCGTCTCAGCACGGTACGCTGATACATTGAACCTGCCGTTCCTTGGTATGACGGGACGGTTTCATACGCACTGGGGTGAGTTCGGCGGTTTCAAGCGCGCTGATGCATTGTCCTATGAGTGCTGTCTGATGGTGTCTCTGGGTGCGCGCTGTTCTATCGGCGACCAGTTACACCCGAACGGGCATATGGACTTTGCCACCTACGATCTGATCCGCCCGGCTTATTCCCGCGTCAAAGCGCTGGAACCGTATGCCAGCAACGCGACCTATCAGCGCGAAGTGGCGATCCTTTCTGTCGAGGCGCAGGTCTCCCAGCTTGGCAGCCATCTTGGGCACCGCAGCGAGCCGAGCGATTCCGCCTCTGCCCGTATGTTGCTGGAAATGCAGATCCCGTTTGATCTCATCTCCTCGTCCAGCAGCTTTGATGAGTACAAGCTGATTATTTTACCGGACAGCATTCGCCTGAGTGATGATCTTGCGGCTCGCCTGAAAGCGTTTGCGGACGCGGGTGGTGCCATTCTGGCGACTGGCGAGTCCGGCCTTGATGTTGAGGGCAAGCGATACCTCCTCGACATCGGAGCAGAACTGTCTGACACACCAATGGAGTACGACCCGAGCTATCTGTCCTGTCGGGGAAAGCTGGACGAGGATCTGGTCGATGCTTCTGTTGTTATGTACGAGAAGGGGGCACTCTTACGCGCAACAGATGGTGATGTGCTGGCTGATGTTCGTCCATCCTATTTCAACCGCACATGGGACAAGTTCTGCTCACACCTTCACACGCCGGAAGATCCGGACGCAGAGCCAATCGGTCCGGCGATCATGCAAAAGGGCAATGTGGCATATGTGGCATACCCGCTGTTCCGCCTTTATGGCGCAACGGGTCAGACGCTTTACAAGTATCTGGTGCGCGGGCTCATCAACCGTCTTATGCCAAGTCAACTGATTGGCACCGAGTTGCCATCGGCGACCCGCATGTCTTTGATGAAACAGGCAGATGAGCAACGGCAGGTGCTGCACGTGCTTTATGCGCCAACCCAACTGCGTGGCAGTGGTGTGCCGTATAATGATGGTCAGACCCGTGCGGTTGAGATCATCGAGGATGCGCCGGAGTTGAAAGAAGCCAAGGCGTGGGTGCGAATGGACGAGGAGCCTGCCGATGTAACCTGCGCTTATTCGGGTAAAACACTGCCATGGCAGTATGACAGCCTCGACAAAAAGCTGCACATCGTCTTTCCTAGCCTTCATATCCATGGGGCCGCCGTCATCTCACAGGCAGATGACGCAGTGGCTGCGGAATAAAGGGCAGTGCAGTGAAAAAACCAACCATCCTCGATGTAGCAGATTCCGCAGGCGTCGCTGTCGGCACAGTCTCGCGTTATCTGAACGATCAACGCATCAGGAAGGACAACCGGACCCGGATCGAACAAGCGATTGCCGATCTGGGATACCGGGCCAATACACTTGCCCGCGCCATGAAAACAGAGCGCACCAACACAGTCGGGTATCTGGTTCCCAAGTTTGACGAGTTCAACTCGGGGATTTTGACCCAACTGGTGCGTTCTCTGCGTGCTCGTGGGTATTCCATTGTAACCTTTCACCATTCCGATGAAGCGGATGCCATCAACGAGGCGCTGGAATCAGCGTCCTCGCGGCGCATCGATGCCATCATCTTGTCCGGCACCCACGAGGTGACGGAGAAGGTGCAGGAGCTGTTGAGCGGAGAACAACCGGTCATCATCTTCAACAACGATGTGCCGGGCGTGGAAACGGATAAGGTGCTGGTGAATGATGAGGCAGCTGCGCAAGACGCAGTGAGCCGCATGATTGACTTTGGCCACACCCGCATTGGTGTGGTGACAGGGGACCTGAATGGAAGCACAGGGCAAAACCGGTTGCAGGGCTACAGAAAAGCCCATGAGCAAGCTGGCCTGAGTGTTGATGAGGAGTTGGTTTACGTTGGCAATTGGGGCCAGCTGGATGGATACACTGCCATGGACAGGTTCCTTGGTATGGAAAATCCACCAAGTGCTGTGTTCTTCTCCAATTACCTGATGACCATTGGTGGTTTGGATTGCTTGTCCAGCAACGGCAAACAGGTGGGCAAAGATATTGATCTTGTCACCTTTGATGACCCGGACATGTTCCGATTGATCCCTCCGGGCATCACTGCCATTGAACAGCCCATTGAGCAGATTGCCCGTCATCTGACGGAAATCGTGTTGAGCCGGCTGGATGGAACAGCACCTGACCACCCCCGCAATATTCGCGTCAATTGCGCGCTCAAGCTGCGCGGCTCCTTAGGAGTTGCTCGGAAAGCCTCCGGAAAAACCCATGAAGATAGTTAGCTACAACATTCAATACGGTACCGGTATCGACGGTAAAGTCGATCTGGCAAGAATTGCAGGAGAACTTGAAGGGGCCGACATTATCGGCCTGCAGGAAGTTGACCGCTTCTGGAAACGAAATGGCAATGTGGATCAGGCTGCTGAACTGGCAGATCTGCTGGGTGGATATCGCTGGGTCTACGGTCCGGGGCTTGATATGGACGCCTCGTTTCACGATGAAAACGGCAAGCTGGTCAACCGTCGCCGTCAGCATGGGGAAATGATCCTTTCTAAATACCCGATCATTTCTACCCGCACCTATCCTCTGCCCAAGATGGGCTCCATCACCCGTCACGCCATTCAGGCCGCTCTTCTGGAGGCCGTCATCGACGCACCGGGTGGGCCACTGCGTGTTTACAACACCCACCTGTTTTACTGGTCGCCGGACTTTGCACTGGTACAGGCGAAGTTTGTGAGAGATCGCATCAGGATAGCTCCATCAGAGGGCGGGGCATGGTGTGGTGGGCCGGGTATCGACGCCCATTGGCTCAATGACGAACCTCAGCCAACCATGCCAACCGACTGCATTTTGCTGGGTGACATGAACAACGGGCCGGGCACGCCTGTCTATGAGGTGTTCACTGGTCCGCCATCAGAAGAAGGTGGCCGTGTGCAAACGCTCGATGGTTTTGTCGACCCGTGGGTATGGCTGGGCAATGAAGAGACAAGCGGCAAGACCGCTCACTTTGATACCCGCCGCATTGACCACCTGTTTGTGAGCGCCTCTCTGCGGCATCGCATTACGGGCATGCGGGTTGATGAAGAGGCGAAGGGCTCTGACCATCTGCCGGTCTGGCTGGAACTGAAAGACGCCTGAGGGGGAAAGTATGGCACAAGTTACTCTGAAGAATCTCGAGAAGTCTTATGGTCCAACCAAGGTCATTCATGGCATTGATCTGGAGATCAAAGACAAGGAATTTGTTGTTTTCGTTGGCCCGTCCGGCTGCGGAAAATCCACGACACTGCGGATGATCGCGGGCCTTGAAACGATTTCTGGCGGGGAGTTGGTGATTGGTGATCGTGTGGTAAATGACATGCCACCGCGCCAGCGCAACATCTCCATGGTGTTTCAGGACTATGCGCTTTACCCGCATATGACTGTTGCCAAAAACCTTGGGTTCTCGCTCAAGATTGCAGGCGTATCACCAAGTGAGATCGAAACGCGTGTGGCAGATGCGGCGGCTATTTTGGGGCTGGAACCCTACCTGAAGCGCAAACCGGGGCAGCTTTCTGGTGGTCAGCGCCAGCGTGTTGCCATGGGCCGTGCGATTGTTCGCCATCCGGATGTGTATCTCTTTGATGAGCCGCTCTCCAATCTGGATGCCAAGCTGCGCACCCAGATGCGCATTGAGATCAAGAAACTGCACCAGCGCGTGGGCAACACCATCATCTACGTCACCCACGATCAGGTGGAAGCCATGACATTGGCGGACCGCATCGTGATCATGCGTGATGGCATCATTGAACAAGTGGGCAGCCCGCGCGAGGTCTTTGAAAAGCCGAACAACACCTTTGTGGCGACCTTCATTGGTTCTCCGCCGATGAACCTGATCGACGCGCATGTCGCCAGCAGCAATGGTAACCCTGTGCTGAAACTGGGCGATGGCAGCGAGCTGAGCGCTCCGGCGCGCCTGCGTAACACATTGGAAGCAGGCAAAGCAGTGAAGCTGGGTGTGCGGCCAGAGGATATATCGCCAGAAGGCAATGCGTTGCCAACAGCGGGCGAAATCGCGCAATTGCAGCTGCCTGTGTTGCTTTCAGAAGATCTGGGCTCAGAGGCAACTTTGTTTACGGAGCTGGCAGGCTCTCCGGTTCAGTCCATCATGTATAATCCGCGCACAGTGCATGCTGGGGAAACGCTGAGCTTCAACATGGCGCTTGATAAATGCCATGTGTTTGATGGTGAAAGCCTGCGCAATCTGGCCGCTTAAGAACTTTTGGGGCGTCTCCCGAGGACTTGATACCTCCTCGAGAGACGCGCTTGATCGATCAGATTGACGTAAACAAAGAAAAGCCCTGAGCGGATGTGCTCAGGGCTTTTGCTGTTATCGCGTACTCCCGAAAAGTGGCTCCGGTTTTCAGGAGTACGTTTGCTTTTTTAGCCTATAGGGAGGCTGGCTTACGCCATTTCTTCCATTTCAAAACCCGGAACCAGCTCAAGCGGCATATCCTGATAACAAACTGGACGCAGGAAGCGGCGGATCGCCATGGTGCCAACTGAAGTTGCGCCGAAGTTTGTGGAGGCTGGGTAAGGTCCACCGTGAACCATGGCATCGCACACTTCCACGCCAGTCGGGAACCCATTGGCCAGCACACGGCCTGCCTTGCGCTCCAGCAATGGCATCAGCTTGCGGGCTTCTGCATGGTCTGCTGCATCAATGTGGATGGTGCAGGTCAGCTGACCTTCAATGGTGCGCGCCACATCCTGCATTTGCTCGATGCTCTTCAGCTTGACGACGATACCGAGCGGACCGAACACTTCTTCCTGCAACTCTTTGTTTGCAAGCCAGTTTTCAGCGTCTGTCACGAACATATACGGCTTGGCTCCGCGCGTAGCGCAGGCGGTGCCCACCAGCTCCTCAACACCCGCTTCACCTGCAATCTTCTCTGCACCAGTGCGGTAAACAGCTGCGATGCCATCGGTCAGCATTGGCTGCTCGCCGGTATCGCCCAGAGCTTCCTGAGCTTTTGCGATGAAGGCATCTGCCTGAGCCCCTTCCACCAGCAGAACCACGCCCGGATTGGTGCAGAACTGGCCAGCGCCCATGCACAGGGAGCCAGCCCAACCCGCCGCAATCGCGTCGCTGCGGTTGGCCAGCGCGTTCGGGAAGATGAAGTTTGGATTGATGGAGCCCAGCTCGCCGAAGAACGGGATCGGCTCAGGGCGGGAAGCACACAGATCAAACAGCGCACGGCCACCGCCAAGGGAACCAGTGAAGCCAACAGCTTTGATGAGTGGATGCTGCACCAGCGCCGTACCAACCTCACGACTGCCGCCTTGCACCAGTGAGAACACGCCTGGATGCATGCCGCAGGATTTGATCGCTGCATCAATGGCTTGTGCCACGATCTCAGCAGTACCCGGATGAGCTTCATGCCCCTTCACAACCACCGGACACCCAGCAGCCAGCGCAGAGGCGGTGTCGCCGCCTGCGGTGGAGAACGCGAGCGGGAAGTTGGAGGCGCCGAACACGGCAATCGGACCAACCGGACGCTGGCTCAAACGCAAGTCAGGACGCGGCAGAGGTGCGCGGTCTGGCATGGCTTCATCGTGAGTGAGGTCCAGATACTCGCCCTTCTCAATATGGTCGGCGAACAGACGCAGCTGGCCAACAGTCCGGCCACGCTCACCGTTGAGGCGCATTTCCGGCAGGCCGGTTTCTGCGCAGCCAACTTCCGTGATTTCTGCACCGCGCGCGTCAATCTCGTCCGCGACCGAGCGCAGGAATTTGGCGCGTTCTGCGCGGGTGGTCCAGCCGAAGGTCATGAAGGCGTCTTCGGCGGCCTTTACGGCGCGATCAACCAGTTCGCCAGTGCCGCATGCATAGCTTTTAGCAGGGCCCGAGAACGGGGATGACTGGAATTTCTGGGCGTTATCGACCCATTCTCCGGCAATGAGATGGCAACCTGTTAGCATCGTTTCCTCGGCACATGAAGTTATCTGGCAGGCGCTACAATCTTGTTGTGCAGCCCACAGCCTAAATTTGACGGTGATATATCACTATCTGCTATCAGGTTCAAGCCAATAACTTCATATTGTGCAAAGGTCTTTTCTATCGCAACTCCGTAAGGGCCTCATCTTCCACGCGAATTCGCAGGGCAAGAAGAGCGCCGTTAAAGCCTGAGAACAGGAAGGCGATTGGAAACAGGCCGAGGACCATAGGGGCGGTGAAAATCTCCAGAGCCACCAGCAAGTAGTTGGGATGACGCACAAACGCAAACGGTCCCTTCGTCACCAGCGGGGTTTTGGCCACAATAATGCGGGTGGTCCAGCGGCGACCCATGCTCAGCAATATCCAGAGGCGGAACACCTGCAGCACCACAAAGACCAGCAACCACGGCATGGAGACTGGTTTGTCGTAGCCCAGCACAACGAGTGCGATGATCCACGCCACATGCACGCTGACGATCAGTGGATAATGCGAGGCGCCAACCTCATAGGCTCCATCAGCCAGCAAGCGTCTTGTGTTGCTGCGGGCAATGACGAGCTCAGACAGACGCTGAATGACGATGAATGCCAGAAAGATTACGGCAGGCAAGGACGCCTCAGGCATTGATCACCCCCTCTGGTCTTTGGAAACCGGTGGTCTCCCAGCGCCCACTTGCCTCATTGGCAACAACGGACACTGGCTGGAAAGAAGCTGTGAAGCCAGGGCCAAGTGCGCATAAGACCATGTTACCTTGTGGGGAGCGCTCCAGAACCCGTTCCAGCACAAACAGGGCGGTCGGGGCGGACATGTTGCCGAATTCCTGTAGGATTTCACGCTCTACATCCAGTGTGTTGGCAGGTAGATCCAGCGCACCTTCCAGCGCCTGAACCACTTTCGCGCCGCCCGGATGGCAGACGAAACGATCAACACCATCCATGTCCATAGTGAGTGCATTCAGGCTGCGTTCGGTGACATCACGAAAATGCTCGGTTGCGAAATCGGGAATAGACCGGTCAAATACAACGCCAAGGCCATGCTCTTCCACATTCCAACCCATAATGTTGAGTGTGTCCGGCCACATCTCCTGATGACCCGTGCCCAGTACAAACAACTGTTTTGAACTCTCGGGCTTGCTGGTGGAAAGGCAGGCAGCAGCTGCACCGTCGCCAAACAGAACCGTGGCGATGATATCCGCCTTCGTGAGCCGGTCACTGCGGAAGGAAAGCGTGCAGCCCTCCAACGCGACCACGAGCACGTTGCTGCCCGGTTTCGCCTGGGCCAGTTGCTGCGCGATGGAAATGCCGGAAACCCCGCCTGCACAACCAAGACCAAACACGGGCACACGCAGGATGTCAGTGCGAAAGCCCATCTGTTTCCAGGCCTGAGCTTCCAGCGTTGGTGTTGCAATGCCGGTTGAGGACACTGTCACCACGCAGTCGATTTCATCTGCGCGCAGACCTGCTTTAATCAGCGCTTTGCGGGCGGCAACAATAAACAGATCCGTTGCACCGCGCATGTAGGTTTCATTTCGGGTTTTCCAGTCTTGCGGTTCCAGAAACCACTCCAACGGGGCGAAGGAATAACGTCTCTTCACGCCAGCAGACAGGAAGGTGCCAGCCATGCGCTCAAACTGTGAGAACTTTGGCCCGAGGATCCGGCGGGCGTAGTCCAACACCAGCGTCTGGGGCAATTCATAGGGCGGCACCGCTGTCGCAAGGCCGGTCAGGTAAACGGGCATCGGCTCTCCAACCCTGCTTTCATTGTTGCCAGATAATGCATCATCAACTTTATAGGCCTTGACCAAGCCGCTGAAAATCCGGCGTTTTTTGGGGTTGTTTTGGTGGGGTGAGATTGAGTGCTATGGAATGTCAGAGGGAAGCGGTTTGGGCCTCCCGTTCATTTGCGGTTTTCATACGATAAATTGTGAAAGCAAGCAGGGTGGCGTTGGTGATATCGTTCAGCGATCCGCCCCAGGAGCCAACGATCAGGGCGTTGACCATCCATGTAAGAGCACAGATGAGCATGGCGAAGCGCATCTGGATTCCACTCAGGCAAAACAGCGCAAAACCGCTCATGAGAGAGGCGGACCACGGTAACAGGTCGATGAGCCCTTCATACACCATCACACTCATTATGGTTTGGATGACGGCAAAGATGCCAAACCATGTGTAGCCCTTAAAACGCAGAGAAACGAAGGATCGAACACCATTGATGCCGAGGTTTGCGCCTGCAACATAAGCGCCCATCAGCACATAATGGATGCAGAACAGGGAGCAGCTGACAAAAAGCAGGCTGCGAAACAGTTGATCATGTCTGGTGGAAAAGCCAACTATGTTGACGGCATAGGCCGCCAGCCCAAAACCCTGTATGACGAGTGGATCCATCTTCCGTTTTCTTTCTTATTGGAAGAGGAGTGTAGGCGTAGTTAGCGCTCAGATCGTCTGTAATTGCGCGGGTCAGAGATACTACGGGCTGGATAAGTCCAATCTCAGAGCGTCAGAGCAAAGCGGTGCAACGTCAATGGGTTGCCGTTAAGCTGCACGGTTTTGGTGCCCGTTTTGTCCCAGCGGAAGCCACAGGCCAATAGCACGTTGGAGGAGGCAGGGTTGTTGTCTGCTGCAAAGGCCTCCAGATGCTTCATCGCGCCATCAGCCCGCATTTGCTCCACAACGGTAAGAACAGCGGCTTTGGCATAGCCTTTGCCCAGATGGTCTTCGCCAACTCTGTAGCCCAGCTCAACAGTGTCCAGAGGCTCTTTGTCCAATCTGCGCAGGTTGATGCGGCCCACCAGCTCGCTGCTGCCAGAGCGGACCAGGTAAAACCTGTCAGGATCAGCCATCAGGTCTTTGATAACCTGTCGGAGCGACACTTCCTCAAAGTGCTCAGGCCCGCGAGCGGGCACCCATTTTTCAAAGAAAGTGCTGTTGCTGCTTTCAAACTCCAGGACTTCGAGCGCATCGGCCTCACAGATTTCATGAAGGGAAACGGGTGGGGTGGCAAGCTGTGTAGGTGTATTCATAAAACATGCACTTTTGAAAATGACCCCTGAACATTAACGGGTAATCTCAAAAGAGAAAACCCCTCACGCGGGTAGGCGCAAGGGGTTCTCATTTGTAAGCTTCAGCAGCGTCTAAAGATCTTCGCGAGAAAGTGCGTGGTCCGGAATGCTGGCGCAATCCATTTTCACCATGCCCTGACCATCTAGATAAACCCAGTTGCGGTTGACGCTGGTTGCCAGATACTTCTCATCATCTGCGTGCACCAGTTCATCCTGCTTGAACTTCGGCAGGATCCACGCCTTCATCAGCACCCAGTAGAGCGCAAAGGCGGAGAAGAAGCCGACGAAGTAGGAGAGGTCGATCACGTAGATCGCCAATGCACCACCCACAGCCCAGGCAATCAGACCAGCTGGGTTGCAGCCCGCGATGTACTTGAACTGGCCGTCTTCCTCATAAAGCTCTGGCACATTGAGGCGGCGTTTGCGAATCACAAAGTAATCGCAGATCATGATGCCACCCAGCGCTGCCAGCATGGCGCCGTAAAGGCCAAGGTATGTGAAGAGGTGATCAAGGATCAGCCAAGGCATCGCCAGCGTGCCCACGATGGCCGCCAGAACCAGACCCATGGCGTAAGTGATCCATGGAGCGCCAGCGTTCACGAAGGTCAGTGCTGCCGGGATGAGGTTGGCGCTTGTGTTGGTGGACCACTGCGCCAGCACCACCATGACCAGCAGAACCACCAGCGTGATGCCAGTGCCCTGACCTTGAATAACGGTGATCGGGTTCCAGTCACCAGCTGCGATGAAGGACACTGCGCCGATCAGCGCGATCCAGCTCTGTACGACTGGCAGGGCGACGAACTGCGCCAGAAACACGTTCTTGTTGCGCTTGAAGAAGCTCTTGGTGCCAGCTTCAACATGCAGGAAGCGCGTGATGTTTGGAATGTCCACCGCCAGCGAGGACCAGAAGGCCATGTTGGCAACGAAGAGGGCAACGATGGAGATTTCTGCATCACCAGCAAAGGACCAGATGTCTTTTCCGCTTGCTGTGGCAAGGTTATCAAGCGTGAAGTACATCCAAACAGAGATTGCCATGATGGCTGGCGCGGCGATTTTCGCAAGACGCTCAACAGCGCGAATGCCCATGGCGGTGTTGGCCACCTGCAGCACGGCAAACCCGATGTACCAGACCACCCAGTTATCGAACCCAGTGAGGTAAGAGAAGATGCCGTTTAGCGCCAGCGCACCGAGGTAGGTTTGAATGCCGAACCAGATGGCCGCGACTACACCACGTGTGATGGAGGGAATGTGCGTGCCCACAGTGCCAAACGGGGCGCGGAGGTAAACTGCAAAGGAAATGCCGTGCTCGGTGCCGATGTCGGCGGTCATAGCCATGACGATGCCAAGCAGCAGGTTGGCGAAGAAGATTGTTGCAATAACGATTGGGAGAGGGAGACCCGCCACACCGCCAGCACCCAGCTGGAAGGTTGCGATGATCACCGCCATCGAGATCCAAAGTCCAATGTAACCACGGTTGGAGATGGCACGTTGATTAAGCCAGACGGGAAGGATGGCTGGCTCCATGAGGCGGGATTGGCCGCGTGAAGTCTCATCCATAACTTGGGTTTGTGCCATGTTCTAGATCCTGATGTATATTAACTTATTTGAGACAGTAAACCTTAGCAGGGCGCAAGTATGCGCGTGCAAAAGCAGCGCTCACAGCAAGAAGTAGAAATAACACTACCGTTTGCCGGTAGTTGCACTACATGCACTGCGAGGCTGAATACAGCCTGATGAGATTGTTCTGCTAAAGTCGGCTAACTAACCTGAAAATATGTATTGCGCAAGTAGGTCAGAGCAAATTTTACTAGATTTTCGCAAAAGTATTAGCGTGAAAATATTTATCAGGTGCGAATAAAACTTCAAAACTAAGTTTTTTGATCAACTGGTAAAAGTATTGATTGATGTAATTCTTGTGGGACGTGCCCCTAAACCTCAACAGGAATAGAGACACGCTGTCAGATGGATAACTTACTTTGGTTTTACGCAACTGGCCTGATACGGACCATCCAGTTTAGTTTGAAAAGAGTAGGCATGGCAGGTTTTAACATACTCATTATTTTTGTAGACTTGGACCGTGACGTGCTCAAACGTACTGTCGAATGGCAAGTTGCCGCCTTTGTGCCAGCCCTTGGTGATCTCCAGGTCTGTGTTGCCGATGGAGTTGTAGCCGTTCGTGATAGACTCTTGAACGGAATTGGAAAGCGTTTCTGCGATCGTGGTTTTATCGCTGTCGGAGGATTTAGAAGCCAGTTGCTCCGCCGTCGCTAGTTTGTCTCCAATGTAGACCGCCGCTTGCGCGCCAGAAACTACCATTGTTGAGGCGAGAAACGCGCTCAGAATCATTCGTGAAAGCTTCATTTGGTTCTCCTGTTCTTATTGGCCCAACCTTGGGCATTCAGGAGACGCAGACAGAAAGGTTTTGTGAAGCGGACGAGATGGCAGGCTAAATCTTAACTCTCCGCTGAAGGGCAGGCTCCACAAGAACCGTCAATCATGGACTTTTGCTTCAGCACGTCGAAAATCTTTTCAAAATCTTCCTGCTCAAGACCGGATTGCTCTTCAATGACCTTTGAAATGTGTTTGATGGTCTGAGTGCGGAGCGCCTGACCTTTGCTCGTCAGTGCGACCTCGATTGCGCGGCGATCTTCTGCGGAACGTTGACGCTGCAGCAAACCGAGTTTCTCGAACTTATCAACCAGCACAGTCACGTTGGAGGGCAGGCAGAACAACAGGTCTGCGAGCTTGCCCATGCGCACCGGTTCGCCCAGATGCAGCAGCATATTGGTTTCTGTCGGTGTGAGCTTATCAGCGTATTCCGAGTAGGATTTATGGATGCGTCCCAAAATTTCCTGAAACTGGAAAAGCACAAGCATGCTTGCCGGTAAGTCTTTCATTTCATTCACGTCCTCAAATCTGCAGGTGGCGTCATATCAGGTTTGCTTTAAAAAAGTAATATTTATAATATTGAACTATTAAATCATTGTAGTATATAAAGCGCAACAGAACGGAGTAAAGACATGTCCAAGTCAGTTGTGATTTATGGCGGTGGAATCGCCGGAGCGACCCTTGCAACCCAGCTTTCAAAGCATGCCAATGTGAAGCTCGTCAGCTCGCTTGATTATTTTGAGGTGCCAATGGCCATGCCCCGTGTGGCGGTGCAGCCAGACTATGCGCATCAGGCGGTTATGCCATTTCATTCGTTTTTGAAGGGCGTGGACTTCATTCACGGCAAGCTGGAGCGGTTTACTGGTGAAGTCGGGCACGTCATCGGTGTTGATGGTGCTGAGCATACGTTGGAGGCTGATATCTCCATTCTGGCAACTGGTAGCCGGTTTCCCTCAGAGCTGATCCGCCCGACCTCTGGCTCAACGAAGGAGCGACACGCTGCGTTCAAGTCGACCCATAGTGCGATTGAAGCTGCGCAGAAAATCTTGCTTGTTGGCGGTGGCCCTGTTGGCGTTGAGATGGCGGGTGAGATTATCGAGCGGTTCCCGCAAAAATCGGTTGTTCTGGTGGAATCCAGCGGTGAAGTCCTCAAAGGCACCTCCCGCAAGACGGCAAACCATGCCGTGAAAGTGCTGCAGCAGCGCGGGGTGACGTTCATGCTAGGCGAACGCGTGCTTTCACCTGCGCCATCCAGCTCACTGAAGGCTGAAGCCGGGCAAGCCAAGCTCTCTAGCGGCGAGGTGGTAGATTACGACCTGATTATATGGTGTGTAGGCGGCAAGCCGAACACGGATTACATGCAGCAGGATCTTGCTCATCTGCTTGATACACGCGGCTATATTGCGGTTGAAGACACGTTCCAGATGAAGGGCAAAAGCAGCGTCTTTGTGCTTGGTGACATCGCCGGGATTGATGAAGTGAAGAAGGCGCTGTATGTGCGCGGTCATGTGAAGACTGTGGCCCATAACGTGTTGCAAATTCAGAAGAACCCGCAGGCCAAGTTGAAGAACTACAAGCAGAAAACCAACGATAACATGATGGTCGTCACCCTTGGCAGTCAAACCGGTGTTTCTGATGTGCCGCCAATTGGTACAGTGAAAGCCAGCTGGTTCACGCGCATGGCAAAGGCAAAAACCATGCTGGTGCCCATGTACCGCAAAGCGCTCGGTGCTGCTGCCAAGGCGTAGACGCTCAGCTTGTGGTGTGCTGCTTGAGCAGAGCTGCTTCCTGATCAGCTGTCAAACCGCATTTGAGAGCTGTATCGCGCCGGGTACGGTCCCAGGCCAGCAACGGGTCGAGTGTTTCGTTCAGTGGGCGACAGGTTAAACCGGCTGCCTGCGCACGGGTGGTGTCCACGTTCATGAAGTGCGCGAAGTCTGGAAGGGAGGGCATCATGACGGGCAGATCGGTCCACGGCTGAATGCCAGCATCAATAACATGCTCTTCCTCCACCCAGTGCAGGCGAGCAGAGGAGTTCGCTTCTGATATGATGGCCTGCAGGACATAACTAAGTTGAAGCGGAGGGCTGGTGACATTCCAAATGCCTCCGCGTTTGGTCTGCGCACAGGCCAGCGCGAAATCAGCCACATCCCGCACGTCAATCATCTGCACCTGTCTTGAGGCCGGAGCCGGAGCTGGGACCGCAGGGTCTTGCGGTGTGGCCTGGTCAATACGGCGGACCCACCAGGTCAGCCGATCCGTGTAATCTCCAGCGCCAACCAGCAGGCCCACACGCAAGGAGGTTGCCCGCTCACCAAGTACTTCTTCTGCAGCAAGCTCACATGCCCGTTTGAGGGCACCATAAGACGCGCCGTAAGAAGCCGCTGAACTGCGCTCTGCAGGTGAAAGGCCCTGAGCAACAGCCAGATCATCCTCAGTCGCAGCGGGCACAGGGTCTTGTTCATTCAAACGAGGTTTTGCAAATGTGCCGTAGGCTGAAATGGAGGAGATGAACATATAGCGCTGCAGTTGGTCTCCAAGCGCACCAAGCAAGCTGCGCACGGCATCAGGTGAGAAGGCGCAGGTGTCAAAGACCCAGTCAAACGTATGTTGTTTCAAAGCGCTAAGATCACCGTACCGATCAGCTGTGATTGCTTCAACGCCCTCTGGTAACGATCGTTTGGTACTACCGCGCACCAGCACGGCAACCTGATGGCCTGCACTGACAAGCGCATCCGTTATCGCGCCGCCTAGAAAACCGGTGCCTCCAACAACCAAAACCCGCATGACAGTCCCCCCTGTTTGTAAAGTACCCTAGACGTACTGATGTGGTTGTCCAGCCACGGTGCTCGGATTGACGAGGATAGCCACATTGACGTTGCGGCTTCCCTCTGCTATTTCCCCAGCCCTCAGCTGCAGCAATTGGTGCGCAGCACAGTTTGGAGCGAACCATGTCTTTCCGCGTTTCGCCCTTAAAAGGGCACTGATCCTTCTTAGAGCCAGCGCTAGCGGCCTTTAGGATCTTCTTTCGAGCCATTGCTCGGAAATACTTTCAAGAACTATAGGCCATTCTTATGGGCAATTTACGCTTGGATTGCGCGACCCGCGCTGCCTGTGCGCCTGCGCCAATCCATAAATTCTATGGGACTTCTGCCTGGATCCTTGGGGATGCAGAAGTCCAACTTAACAAACTCGCTGAGCTTGAAGGCGTCAAACAGATCGCCGCGTTTCCTGATCTTCACCCCGGTCCGGTCGGTGTCGCTATCCTGTCTGATCGCGTGCATCCGCACATGATCGGCAATGACATTGGCTGCGGCATGACCGTGTTTCGCACCTCCCTCAGTGCTCACAAACTAAAACCGCAAAAACTGGCGGACCGTTTGCGTATGCTTCAGGATTATTCTGATCTGGAAGAGGGACAGGCGCATCTGCGATCTGCTGGTTTGCCAGAGGATCTGTCTCCCAATGCCATCGGCACAATCGGCGGGGGCAATCATTTCTGCGAGGTGCAGGTTCTGGCAGAGACGCCGGATCCGGACCTTGCCTCGAGAGCTGGTATTTCAAAAGGCGACGTACTGCTCTTCGTGCATTCCGGTTCCCGCTCCTTGGGAGCCAGCATCTTTGATGAATATGCAGCACTCGGCCCGGAAGGGATGCCAAGTGGGGAGGAGCGCACTCACGCTTATCTCAAGTGGCATGCCCTTGCTGTGCGATGGGCAAGCCTGAACCGCAAAGTGATCGCAGAGCGGGCAGCTGCTGCTCTGCGCTGCGATGTGGAGCTGGTGGTGGACAGCAGCCATAACCTCATTGAACCGTATGGTGATGCATTCCTTCACCGCAAAGGAGCAGCCAAAGCCGATGTGGATCTGGTCCCGCTGGCGGGCTCTCGCGATGCAAAGAGCTTTTTGCTGAAACCAACCGGCAATAATCCAGAGGCACTGTCCTCACTGGCACATGGAGCAGGGCGCAAATATGACCGCGCGTCCATGCATGGGCGTATCGCAAAGCAGAAGTCTGTTCGCAATGCTTTAGCGCGCACGTCTTACGGCGGGCGCGTTGTCTGTGAGGATAAACAGCTCCTCGTGGAAGAAGCTCCGCAGGCCTACAAAAACTCTGAGGATGTGCTCAATCAGTTGGTTGAAGCACAGCTTGCCACATGTGTTGGAGTGATGACACCTGTCGTCACGTTCAAGACGGCACGTGGTGCGGATGAGCGGAGGGGCAAACGATGAAAAAGAATGCATCTTTGCGCTTGCTGATAACATCCGGTGACGGACCTGCGGAATGCAGGCTCGCCATTCGGCATACACTTGGTGCCATGGAAAAAGAGGCGAAAAAGCTTGGGCTTTCCATAGTGTGTGATCCTGAGATCTCCGGTATGTCTGCTGATGTAGCGTCTGTTGCAGTCACGCTCTCAGGCAGCGGCAACGAGGCCTTCGCCAAGTCGTGGCATGGCACAATCAAGTGGACATGCCAGAGCCCGTTTCGCCCCAACCACAAACGCCAGAACTGGTTCATTGGTGTGTTTGAGTTGCCGCCCCTCTCAGAGGAACGCAGTGAGCTGAAACCAGATGAGCTTCGGTTTGAGACGTTGCGCGTTGGTGGGCCGGGTGGCCAACATCAAAACAAGACCGAAAGCGCGGTGCGTGCGACCCACGTGCCGACTGGTCTCACTGTCGTGGCTCGGGATGAACGCTCACAACACCGCAACAAGCAACTCGCTGTGCAGCGCTTGCAGGAAAAACTTGCGGGTCTTTCTGTGACAGAGGAGGACCGCCTGCGGAAAACACAGCGACAACTCCATCACGAACTGGAACGCGGAAATCCTGTGCGTTGCTTTAAAGGTGCACGCTTTAAGGAAATCTGATTTGAACAACCACGGAGTGCCTCTTTAAACTGGCACTTCGTGGCTCAGATTCGCCTTGGGGGAAATCCGATAATGACTGATATTGTGAATGGGCTGCTGCTGCAGAGCAAATGTGTTCTCATGGGCTTCCGGTCGCCAGCACGGCAGAATTCCCCGAATGTCTGGAGTTTCCCCGGCGGTCATGTTGAAGCCGGGGAGAAACTGGAGGCGGCTCTTTTGCGTGAACTGAAAGAGGAAACTGGCATTCAGGCAGAAGCCTTTGCAAAAATCACCGAATTCATAACACAAGCTGACGATCCGCAGGACGCAATTGTTTTTCACCTGTTCACTGTGACCCAATGGCTGGGTGAAGCTGAGAACCTTGGTGATGAGCATACCGAACTGCGGTGGGTGGGTTTTGAGGAAGCTGTCAGCCTGCCTGACCTTGCATTTCCTGAGTATCGGGAAGTCTTTGACGTGCTGAGAGAAAGAGGAGAGCTGTGAGGACAGCTCAGTGAAGTCAGTTCTGGGTATCCTGCTGTGCGTTTGTCTCGGTGATTTTGCGGCCCCACTGGATGTTGGACCAAACCATCTCATGCAGGAAATAGAAGATGAAGCCGAGGATGGAGCTGACGATAGCAATGCCGCCGCCGAGCGTGACGGAGCCCGTAAAAACAAATCCGATCAACGTCATAGAGAAAAGCCCCATGACTTGCCAGGTAACTGATTTTGTAAAAATGCGTGATGCAGTGTCCATATAAGATGTCCAGGTAAGAATGTAATTCCTACTCTCGTTGCTACCGGAGAAAATGCAGATTGGACATTTGGTAAATTAGCTGCAATAAATTCATTTTGTTGATTATAATCTGCAATGGTGATTTTGATGGACAAACGCGACAGAGCGACTTTGTTTCGAAACAGGTTGTTTGAAGCGATGGCAGAGGCCGATGTGACGCGCAGCCAACTGGCTCGCAATGCGGGTGTTGATCGCTCTACCGTTGGTCAGTTACTGAACAATGAAAATCCGCGGTTGCCCAACAGCCAGTTGCTGGCCGATCTGGCAGCCTCGCTCAGGGTGAGTGCGGATTGGTTGTTGGGGCTCACCAACAGGCCAGAACGTCCGGGTGATATCATTGCAGCTGCAATGGCCTTGAGCCCGGCGGAGCGATCCTCCGTTGATGAGCAAATCCTCAACTGGCACAAGGAAGCAACCGGACTGAAAGTGCGCCATGTGCCAGCCACACTGCCTGACATTTTAAAGACAGACCGTATGCTGGCGTGGGAGTATGCCTCGTTTCGCGGGTTGGACCCTGAAGAGGTGGTTGGGTCTATCAGCGGACAGCTGGACTGGCTGCGCTCGCGCCAGTCTGATTATGAAATCGCCATCCCGCTTCATGAGATACAAGCCTGCGCGCAAGGCATTGGCTATTATGCGCATCTGAATAAAGAAACGCGGGTTGAGCAGCTGAAATTTGTGGCGGATACCTGCCGCCAAATGTTCCCCCGCTTGCGTCTGTTTCTCTTTGATGCGCACAAAGTCTTCAGCGCACCGATCACCATCTTCGGACCAAATCTGGCGGTGGTCTATGTGGGGCAGTGCTATCTGGCTTTTCGTGAAGCGGAAAGGGTCAGCTCGCTCACTGATCATTTCGACTGGCTTGTCCGCGAGGCCTCCGTGGATGCCAGAGATGTCGCAGATTATGTGGAGACCCTGATCGCATAGATCTGCGGTTCAAGTCACTTCGGTTCTCTCAATTTCGGTCTCCCACGCAGGCTCGGGCAGGTTGTGCTCTTTCAGGCAAGAAAAGATCTTGACTGTGAACAGCAGGCCGAGCCCCAGCTCGAATGTGCTCAGGGAGATCCAGATGAGTTGAAGCGCACCCTCCTCAATGCTCCAGTTGTAAGCAATCAGATAGGAGGCCGGGACGCTGCCAAACCACATGGTGAGGATGCGGGTTTTGAAAACATATGTGTTTTGGTGAAAGCTCTGCAACATGCCGCTGGCGATGAAGGAAACAGCAAAAGCCACCGCATAATACCAGATGTGTGAGGTGACGGAGACTGACAGCTCGAAAATGTCCTGCCCATAATTGCCAAGCGAGAACAGAGAGGTGATCTCCCGATCAAAGCTCTGCAACAGCACCGTCACGACTGCCACGTAGGAAAACGCCACGAACAGGGAGGCGCTGGCAATTTTAGGAATACGTTCAAACTGATTGCGGCCAATGGCTTGTGAGGACAGGATCGTCGCGCCATTGGCAATGCCGATCACCGGAATGATGCCGACATAATTGAGAATGACGTTGAAGTTGTTGGCCGCCAGTGCGGTGGCCCCCACCATGGACACAGCCCAGATGATGGCGGTGTTGCCAATCTCATCCGTACTGTCATGTGCGCCCAGAGGAACACCACGTTTGAAGAGCGCAATCATCTCAAAAGCCCGGCGTGATTTACTGATCAAGGCCTTCGCCTCATTCAACGCTGCAACCCGCAGGGCGCGAGGTGTTTGAGTGAGGTAGACAACCAACACAGCGAGGGACCCAAGCACTGTGCCGATGGCGGAACCCGCCATGCCAAGCTCGGGAAATCCATAGAGCCCGAACACCAGAACATAGGTCATGGGCATGGACACCAACTGGCCTGCAATACTGGCCTTAAAAATGAGGCGTGTGTTTCCAACAGCGCCAAAATAGCAACTCGCTGCGCCGTCAAGGATCATGATGGACCCAAACAGCATGGCCCAACTGAGATAAATATTCTCCAGTGCAATGATTTCACCCGGTCGGGAGCTGAACTGCGACAGGTTCATCAGTAAAGGCAGTGTGAGGATGAGGCCCAATACGCACAGGATTGCGACGGCGAACAGTCTGCCACCCATCTTGTGTGCCGCTTCTATTCCGCTGCGGGCATAAGCTTCTGCAATGACTGATCGGCCAATCTGGGTAACGCCGGAGAAGAAGGAGATTGCAGACATGCCCATGAAGACCGCCGGGCCAGAGGCCGTGAGGGTCTGTTCGGAATAGGCGGCGAGACACAGTCGGTCTACGATCATCATCAGAGTTCTGCCGGACATGGCCAGCATCAAAGGACCTGAAATGCGCAGAACCCGCGTCAGTTCATGATGGAACAGCGGAAATCTAAGCAACTAAGAAATGTACCTTACGGAAATAAAACTAAAAATCGTAGCCAGTATATATAGCTCTTTCTAGTTGTAGATACACTTTTACGCAATGCACATGGCTATACACATGAATGAGAGTATGTGTTGCTGCTCCGCCACAAACGGTGTAGGCCGCTACGTTTTCAGGCCTCACCGGCAAATGAGGCGAGGCCTGTTTTTTATGGCTTTATAAGCACTTGCTCAGCATGAGAGTGCGTTTGAGGCCTTAAGCCTTTGCCGTCTGTTCTTTTTCATTTACTGGTTGGCCAAAGTAAGCGCGATACATGAACATGACGATTGAAAAGATACCCCAGCTAAAGACAATGTCTCCGGGCACGCGTGCCCAGACCAATGCAGTCATAACCGCGCCATGGATCGTTTCTGGTGCACGGGCGAGCCAGTAACTCTCAGTAAAGCTGATGTAGGCCTGGTAAATCCCTTGCGGGATCAGCGAGAGCCCGAGCATCATAGCAAGGCCGATATTGAGCCCCCAGAACGCTTGCTGCAGCCACTTGTCACTCCAGCGATTGTCTGGAATGAGGGAGCGCAGACAGAACAACATGAGGCCAATACCCAGCAGGCCATACACGCCAAACATGGCGGCGTGACCGTGGGCTGGTGTGGAATTGAGACCTTGCATGTAATAGAGTGCCAGCGGTGGATTGATGAAGAAGCCGAGCAAGCCAGCGCCAACCAGATTCCAGAACAGAACCGAGGCGAAGAAGTTAAGCGGCCACTTGTAGTGGTTGATCCATTGAGTGTTCTGTTCCAGCTTGTGGGTCTGATAGGCCTCAAAGCCGATAACCAATAGCGGAACAACCTCCAGCGCCGAGAACACTGCCCCAAGAGCGAGCACGCCTATTGGAGTACCGCTCCAGTACAGGTGGTGGAATGTGCCCAGCACACCGCCGGCCATAAAGATGATGGTGGCGAAAATGACGGCGACAGCTGCGGTTGAGGCGCGTAGCAGTTTCAGATTCACAAAAATGAGTGCGATGATGGCTGTCGCGAACACCTCAAAGACGCCCTCAACCCACAAATGAACCACCCACCAGCGCCAATATTCCATGACGCTGATATGAGTGTTCTGGCCCCAAAGCAGGCCTGCGCCGTAAAGCAAACCAATGGCAACAGCGGACAGCAGTGTGAGAGCAATGAGACTGCGATTATGACCGCCCTTCAACGCGGGATAGAGAGCACGCAGGACCAGACCAGTCCACAGCAGCAGGCCGATGAAGAGGAAGATCTGCCAGAAGCGCCCCAGATCAACATATTCGTAGCCTTGATGACCGAACCAGAAGTTCATTGTGCGGGAGAAGAACTGATTGACCCCGAGCCATTCGCCAGCAAATGAACCTACGACGATAATGATGAGACAGAGCCAAAGGAAGTTGACGCCAAGTGTCTGATAGGCTGGGTCTTTGCCGGAAAGTAACGGTGCCATGAAAAGGCCTGTGCCCAGCCAGGCCGTTGCGATCCAGAACACAGCCAGCTGAGTATGCCAGGTGCGTGAGATGGAATAAGGGATGAACTCCGCCAGCGGGATGCCATAGAGATCCTGTCCTTCAACGGCGTAGTGAGCGGTGAGAATTCCCAGAGCCACCTGAGCAACCATCAAGGCTACAACCACCCAGAAGTATTTGGCTGTCGCGCGCATGGATGGTGTCAGTTTGGCATTCGCCAGTGGGTTCTTTGTTGCTGCACCGCCTTCGGGCACAATGCGCTCGCGCCATAAATCATACTGGCGCACGTAATAGAAGCACAGGGCTCCTGCACAGCCGAGCAGCAGAAGGATGCTGACAATGGTCCAGATGAAGGCGGCTCCGGTGGGCTGATTGCCGACCAGTGGTTCATGAGGCCAGTTGCTGGTGTAGGAGATTGTATCATCTGGCCGGTTGGTGACGGAGCTCCAGGAGGTCCAGAAGAAGAAGGCGGAGAGTTTTTTGGCTTGGTCGGGTGTGATCAGGATGTTGGGAGGGAAGGCGTAATCGTCTCGAAGGTTTTGCCCGTCGATGTTGTCATAGGACGAAAACAGCCTTGTGAAGTGATCTTCCACATGTCTGACGGCAATTGCCCTGTCGTCTGAAATTGTGATGGTTTCGTTGGCAGGGTTGTAGCGGTTGCGCCGCATTTCGTCTTCTATGAGGACCTGAAGGAAGGCCCGTTGCTCATCGCTTGGTGGGGTGTAACCGGAACCAACTCGATCGCGGTGGTAAACATCCAGAAGAGCCAGTGCTTCACGGTGCAGCCAGTCGGTGGACCAGTCCGGCGCTACATAGCTGCCATGCCCCCAGACGCTGCCCTGCTGCATGCCACCTAAAGACTGCCAAACATTCTGGCCTTCTTCGATGTCATCCTTTGTGTAGATGATATCGCCATTGTCCGAGACCACCATGTCCGGGATCGGCGGTTTCAAGCGGTAAATTTCAGCGCCAAAAAAAAGCAGAACACCAAATGAGAGGACCATGCCAACGGCGAGGAATATCCAAAGCCGTTTGAGTGAAAAGGTTACATCATAGTCCTTGTCAAACATGCTTGTAGCTCCTGACCTCGGGGGAAACACTGGCTTGCGTTTCAAATCAGAGTATCAATCTGACTTCGGCCGTGCCTCCCTCAAAGTTAGGAGAGGCGCTTATGTGCCCACTGGTACGGCGCTAACCGGGTTTTTCTGTGGCTCGTTGGTGAGCCTGCTACGCAGTAGTTCGCCTTCCCCCTCAACAATCGGGTAGGCGACAGTGGTCAAAAGCGCATTCAGGTACTTCAGATCACTGATGGTTTCCAGATGAATGGAGCTTGTTGTCCGGCTGGATTGACGGTTCTGGCTCAGGCGGCGCAGGTGTGCATCGCGGCTCTTGTATTCCAACTCACGCACAAGAACCTTGCGAGCAACCAGATCCCGTGCAAGCTCAGCATCGCGAGTGATGAGCACACGCAGAGAGAGTTGCAGGTTTTGCAGCACTGCGGCGTGGAGGTCTTTGATTTCCTTCCAGCCTTCCTGCGAGAACTCCTTGTTGAGACCGGATTTCTTCTCTGCCAGAACAAGCAGGTTACGCTGAACGACATCGCCCATCTGTTCCAGACAAACGCAGTAGTTCATCAATTCCGTATACTTCTGATAGTCCTCGTCGCTCATGGATTTGGTGGTCACATCAGTCAGATACTCTTTGATGGAGCGGTGCAGATCGTCGATCTCGTCATCCATCTTCATCAACCGTCTGGCTGTGTTTGCATCATCGCCGCGGAACACCACCATCACACCACGCAGCATGGCTTCCACCTTTTCGCTCATATGCAGCATTTCACGGGTAGCAGCGTTAAAGGCGAGGTCGGGGGTTTCCAGCAACTTGCGGTCAAGCAGGCTGAGACGCTCCATAACAGCATCTTCGTCAGACTGGCCTGCGCTATCAGAGATAATGAGTTTGGTCAGGCGAGCGACAATGCCAATGGTTGGAATGCCCAGCAGAACAACAGCAAGGTTGAACCCACTGTGGAAGTTAGCGATTGCACGTGCCGGATCATCGCCCAGCATGTCGATGGTGAACACATCAAAGCGCATCAGCAGCAATGTGATCAACACACCGGCCACGCGGAAGATCATATTGCCAAGCGGTACACGGCGTACATCTGCACTATCGCTCATGGTAAGGACCAGAGGGATAATACTGGAACCGATGTTTGCGCCTAAAATGAAGAGCAGAGCACCTTCCATCGGCAGCACGCCGGTGCTTGCCAGTGTCATGATCATGAGCACCACTGCAACGGATGAATGCAGCAGCCAGGTCAAAGCAGCTGCTGTGATGATCGCAACGAATGGGTCACCGATCAGCAGGTTCAGGATGACTGGCAGAGCCCCACTTTCACGCAGAGGCTCGGAGGCCATGCCGATGAAAGACAATGCGATCAGCATCTGCCCCACGCCAATGATGATGCGGCCCGTCTGGCGCATGGTGCGTGTGCTGCCGCGCGAGAACAGGGCGCCACCAACAACAAGACAAACCGGTAGCAACCAGCTGAGGTCCAATGAGAGCACCTGAACGACCATGGTGGAACCAAGGTCTGCGCCAAGCATGATGGCAAGACCAGCTGCCAGCGTAATGGAGCCTTTGCTGATGAACCCGCGCGCAAGAATGGCTGTAGCCGTTGCACTCTGCAAGATGATGGAGACTAAAAAGCCGGTTGTGAAGCTGGTGTAGCGGTTTTTAGAAGCTTGCTGCATCCAACCTTGGAATTTTTGACCAACTGCCCGCTCAACGCCTGTCCGGATCATTCTGGTGGCCCAAAATAATAGGGAAATGCCGGCAGCAAGGTGTAGAAGTATTTCAAAACTGCCCATCACAGCCTCCGGATTCAGCTCTCGCGGTTATTAATAGGAGGCTCACTTAAACGCAGTTGTCGTGATGCACGGCAAAGGTCTTTAAGCAGGAGTTGTCGGACTATCAGAATATGCGAGATCTCTCGCTTCCCCGTTTGGACGAGAAGGGAAGCAAGGGATCGCTCGCGTGCCTTGGGAGCTTTAGCGGATTCTTGAAATCGATCCGGCAACCAAATTAGCCACCTCAATGATTTAATAAATAACTTAAGACACTTATGCCAATAACTCAATATGCTTAGCTCAATTATGACGAGAAATTTGCGCAATAATTGCGTTTTTTGAGATGTTGCGTGATCACAGCAAACTTATGAGGTTGAATTTTATGAACTCTCGCAAGGCTCTGAAATAATTGAATATTTATTAGTTGGCAAACCAATGGGAAGCAGTGCTCGCAAAATGCGCACAACGTGCGTTTTCCCCAGCCCCTCACAAAAACGTAATATGGCGCCTTTCGATCAGCACTTCCTGTAATTGGCTTGGTTTCGCCCAGATTTGAGGCCCGACTGCAAAGGTGCATCAAGTTGAATGACCCGCTTCGATCTTGTGTGATGTTTCAAACCAAACGCGTTTGTCATGTAACTATGATGGGAAATCTGCGAGGTATTGCGGAGAATGGCTAGGCTATTCTCAGAGAGTTGGTTTAGTAATTTCTCATAGTAGATCACCTATCACTTTTTATAGAGAAAATTACTTTGAGGTTTCTATGAGTTTTATGCGCACGTTTCTGTTCTCGCTCTCGTTGGTTCTTTCACTCTGTTCTCTCGCTCAGGCTGCTGATGAGCCAACGGAGGAACAGGCCGCGACTATCGCAAAGTGTGTAGAAGAGAAGGGCGGTGGCTATCCGGCTATGGCTTGCTTTGGAGAGGTGATGGAGCAGTGTATCGGCAGTCAGTACCAAAACAGCCACATGATTTTCTGCGCAGTGCAGGAATACATGGTTTGGGACCAGCGCCTCAACACTGCGTATGCTGAGATTATGAAGGTGGCCAGCACCAATGTGAAAGCCAGCCTGAAGAATGCGCAACGCAACTGGATCAAGTTTCGTGATGACACGTGTTCCGCGAATGCGCTGATTTATGAGGGTGGCAGCAACGCATCGCTCGCCATGTCTGTTTGCATGGGAGACCAGACTGCGGTGCGTAGCCTGCAGCTCCAGCAATTTCTCGTCGAAGCAGGTCCGCACTAATCAGGATTGAGAGGGCTCACTGATGAACATGGCCTCTCTCTTTAAAGGGGCCAATATTCGGGAATAGCAGTACAGGCCAATGTGGTTAGGCTGAACGGATGCTCGTTTCAAAATCTGTCGCGTAATCCATTTTGAAATCCGACCCCGCGTTTCATGGATACGCCTTAAGGTCTGTGCTGATGAAGAAGGTTCTGATCCATATCGGTGCGCATAAAACCGGTACAACTGCCCTGCAAAAGCAGCTCTACTCTAAACACCCTGATTTGTTTGATGATTGTACAAGCTTTAAAACAAGCTCATTTATGCGACTCTATGAAAACCGTATGATCAAGCCCAAAGCAGAGGAACTGGCAGACCTTTTTCAGGAAGCAATTATTAAGCCAGAGACAGACACCTATCGAATTTCTCACGAAAGGCTCATGGGAAAGGCGTTCGTCCATAAACAGTTCTATCCCAACGTCAAACGTTATTCTCAGCTCGTGAAAGAACTGCAGCGACGAGGTGTGCAAGTTAAAACGCTGGTCACCGTGCGAAACCGTACCGATTTCCTGGTCTCGTTCTTTCTCCATTGCCTGTCGTGGCATGGCACTCCCAAAACCTTTCATGAATTTGCAAATAAGGCAGTCACCCCCTCGTTTGCATGGCAAAGCGTTGCACAGCAACTAGAGCGGATTTCTGTCACGTATCTGCCTCAGGAGGCGATGGAGAAGCATCCGGTTGAGTATGTTGATCTCATAAACAAGTTTTACGAGAAGAAACTGCTGGAGCCGGATGATCTCAGTCACCGGGCCAACTCAGGTCTGAATGAACTTGGACTATCTGTTATTCCGCAGCTTTCCGTTATTGAGGACACTGGGCTGCGCAATGTACTGCTCAAAAGCGCGCTTGATTATTGCAAGCAGGGCAAACGAGCAGCGGTCCTTTCCAAAGATGTTGAGGGGATATATCGCAAGCATTTTCTGGAAGGAGACATTGCTTTTGCCAAAGCAAACTTTCCTGCGCCTTTCCGAAAAATCTATTCACAGACGAAACCGGTGGCAGAACAGTTCTGGTTTGCCTTCGCAAAGGCTGATGCCTGAGCAAGTTCTCTGTGTCGCTTGCAAACCGTCAGTCTTTCAAATTCCCTTGTCTCTATAAGGGGTTGAATAGGAGCATCGGTGGAGATCAGTGTGCTTGCTGACGGCATATCTGTGCGAACTGAGCGGCTTTGGGTGAGGGCAAGTCGCTGATATCCTGTATGGTAGCCCTCATAACGTTAAACTCACGCCGGTTTTACTGTACCGTTAGTAACGCACTGGCTTAGGGTGCAAATCACTCAACTGGCAGGAGAAACCTGACCTCCTCCGATTTATGGGGTAGGCTTGTGCTATTGCGCAGGTTTCGCTGCAGCTTGAAAGCAACAATAATAACAGATGGACGCAAACGTCCCGATCAAGATGAGTGAAGAGGCGCCGTGTGACGCAGGTTCAGCTGAAAAACCTCTCAAAAGTGTTCTCAGGAACGCCTGCGGTTGATGCCATTGATCTTGATGTGGCGTGCGGCGAGTTTCTGGTGCTGCTGGGCCCGTCTGGTTGCGGTAAAACCACGAGCCTGCGTATGGTCTGTGGTTTGGAGCAGCCGACCTCCGGTTCCATCTGGTTCAATGGGCGGGATGTGACCACTCTGCCTGTCCAGAAGCGAAAAGTTGGCCTTGTTTCTCAGCGCTTCGGCCTGTTCCCACATATGACGGTTGAACAGAACGTAGCCTTTGGTCTGTCTGTGCGCGGCCTTTCAGCAGATGAGCAGATGCGGCAGGTGGGCGAGATGCTGGAGATCGTCCGTCTCTCGGCGTTTGCTAAGCGCTTTCCTGCTCAGTTGTCCGGTGGACAAATGCAGCGCGTTGCGATTGCACGTACGTTGGTGACCAGGCCTGAAGTGCTGTTGCTGGATGAGCCAATGGCGAGCCTTGATACGCTGCTGCGTACTGAGATGCGCCAGTTTATCCGCGATCTGCATGATGAGTACGGCATGACGACGCTGCTGGTGACCCATGACCAGATTGAGGCGATGGATCTGGCGGACCGGATTGCGGTGATGTTTGACGGTAAAATAGCGCATCTTGCAGCACCCGATGAGATTTACCAGCGTCCAGCCAATGAACAGACTGCCCATTTTATGGGGCATTCCAATATCTTTGCATGCACACCAACATCTGATGGGCATATCGAGAGCCCTTATGGACAGCTCATGCTGGGAGCTGGATCAAGCCTTGGTACTAAACAGCCAACAAAGGCTATGCTGCGGTTTGAAAGCATACAGATTGAAGAGTGCCTCGAAGCACCGCAGAAAAATGCGTTCTCCGGCACAATCACACGAGCAGAGTTTCTTGGAGCGATGATGCGCTACACGCTTCAGGTGGGAGAGGGATCTCTGACCGTTGAGGAAGCATCTACAATCAAAAGAAAAACAGGCGATGCGGTCACTGTGACCTTACCGCCAGAGCAAATTTGGCTGCTGCAGTAAAAGCGGCTGAAGAACCGGTTGGGGCAATTTATGAAGAACACAAAATCACGCATTAAACAGATGCTACTTGCAAGCACGCTCGCTGTTGTCAGCTGGAGTAGCGCTGTGCAGGCAGAAGACGCTCCGGGCATGTTCCGCAGTGAGTTTTTGAAGGGCAATCTGGGGTGGGAAGATGTCACCGCAAAAGCGCGTGATGAAGGCACCGTCAACTTTTATTACTGGGGCGGGTCTGACATCATCAACCTGTGGGTTGATCAGGTGGCAACACCAGCATTGGCCGCCGAAGGGGTGAAGCTGAACCCTGTGCGCATCACAGCAACTAAAGACACGGTAGATGTGGTGATTGCCGAACTGGCAGCAGGTCGCGGTGAAGAACAGGGCAGTGTGGATCTGGTCTGGGTCAACGGCGAAAACTTCTACTCTCTCAAGCAACAGAATGCGCTGTGGGGTGCTTTTGCCAACCGCCTGCCTAACTCTGTGAATTTTGAGTGGGATGAGAGCGATCCGCGCTCACTTCTCAACCTGCGTGATTTTGGTGTTGAAACCGGTTTTCAGGAAATGCCCTGGTCTGGTGAACAGTATGTGTGCTCCGTCAACCGCGCCCACGTCTCTGCAGAAAACACACCGGCGACCTTTGCTCAGCTGAAGACCTATCTGGAAGCCAATCCGGGCAAGTTCACTTATGTGAAGCCTCCGCATTATCTGGGCAACACCTTTGTGCAGTCTGTCCTTTATGCGCACAATCCGGACGGCACCGGGGCTGCGCCTTACCAGCAGAGTTTTGAAGAGATGGGCGGCGAAGAGCTGGCACGCCTGATGGAGCCAGGTATTGAGTACCTCAAGAGCATCGAACCATTGCTATTAGGCGGAGCTTCCGGCAAGCCACGTTATGCTGAAAATTCTGGTGAACTCGATAATCTCTTCCTCAATTCTGAAGTGCACTTCAATTGCAAGTTTGGTGTGTTTGGCAATCACAACGGTCTGATCACGGGTGCCTATCCGGAACAAGCGGAAGAGATGATCTTCCCGGCTGGCAACATGATCAAGAACAAGAACTACCTCGCCGTTCCACTTAACAGCCCACATCCGGCAGCAGCTCTTGTGGCCATCAACTACTTCTCTTCGGCAGAAGCGCAGGCCTCCAAGCTGAAAACTGCAGGCATGCCTGTTGGTCTGGATATGTGGCGCCTGAGTGAAGAAGAAACGGCAGAAGTTGCAGCCTCCGCGCCTCCACATTACGGCGTGACTCAACAACAGCTGGATGACAACATCGCGCCAGACACCAACGCCAGTCTTGTTGATGTGATCGAAGCCACCTGGTTGGCGGTTATTGAGCGCAAAGACGATAAGCCTCTGGCAGATATCGTTGCGCAGGTCTCCGGCGAACTGAACAACTAACATCTTTGCGGGTGGCGGCTTTCTGCCATCCGCTTTTTATGAAACGAAAACTGATGCCCAAGGCACTTCCAGCAAACTCCAAAACGGCCGCATCTCCCGCGCTCATGCAGAACCTGCGTGATGTTGTTGAGGTGATGCCTTTGCTTGTGATTTTGCTGGGGTTGTTTGGCGGAGCAGTTGTGCTGGGCATTCTGCAAAGCTTTGGCTATGCGCCGTGGTTTGGTATCAATGAGTTTCCAACAACCCGATATTTTGAACGCCTCTGGCTCTCCGTTGATTTTTGGGCGTCATTGGGCCTGACGCTCTATTACGGCTTTGCAGCAACACTGATTGGCCTCGTCATTTCGATCCCTCTCAGCATAGCCCTGTCTAAGAAGTTCAGAGCCTCGCGGGTTTTTGGGGCACTCATCCGTTTGCCACTTATGGTGCCGTACACCGTTGGCATTGCACTGGCGCTGGTGATGCTGGGCAATGGCGGGCTGCTCTCGCGCATCTCTGCAGGTCTTGGGTTGATTGATGATCCGGCTCAGTTTGTACAGATCCTCAAAACCCATGGAGGCTGCGGGATTATCGCTGTTTATGTTTGGAAGCAGGTGCCGTTTATGACGCTCACCCTTTCCGCCGTTCTGGCTCGAAAAGGCGAAGATACGGTGGAAGCAGCCATGGTGCTGGGTGCCAATTCCAGACAAATCTTCTGGCGTGTCACGCTGCCACAAATCATGCCGGGCATTGTCTCTGCTTCCCTGATTTGCTTTGCGTTCAACATCGGTGCATTTGAAGCACCGCTTATTCTGGGTGGTGGTTATCCGGATACTCTGCCTGTGTTGGCTTGGCGGTATTTTCAGGATGCCAATTATGCGTTCCAGTTGCAGGGCATGGCCGTGGTCGTTTCACTGGCATTGGTTTCCGGCATCTTCCTCGCAGTTTACCTGTTGGGTTACCGCAGATATGAGCGGGCAAGGGGGCGCGTCTGATGATCGGTTCAAGCTCAAACCTCCGGGACATCAAATCCATCAGTCCATGGCAGCGCCTGCTGGTGTTGGCCATGGCAACCTTTACCATCGCACCGTTTGCACCACTAATCATCCAGTCTTTGGCTTTCCGTTGGGCATGGCCGAACATTTTGCCAACTGTCTGGTGGCATGAGCAACGGGAGCGCTCTCCGTTTCCATTGGCATGGGACTATGTGTTCTCGCCAAGTTCTCGCGTTGCAGAAGCGACCGTCAACACGCTTGGTATCGGCATTGCAGTGACTCTGTTGTGCTTGCTTATTTGTCTGCCCGCTGCTCGCGTGCTGGCACAGCGGAACTTTCGCGGTAAAAACCAACTTGAGTTTCTGATCGCTTTGCCGCTTCTCATACCTGAAGCTGCCATTGGTATTGCTTTGCTGATGATCTTTATCGCGCTCGGCTTTGCTGGCACCTATGCAGGCGTCATTGTGGTACATCTGATCCCAACAATTCCCTACATGGTGCGTATGCTGACGGCGGTTTATCAGGGGCATGGAACGGACGCAGAAGACCACGCACGTGTTCTTGGTGCCAATCGCCGACAGATTTTCTTCCGCGTGACCTTGCCTATGATCCTTCCCGGAGTGATTGCAGGTTGCCTGTTCACCTTTTTGGTCTCAACCAACCTGTTTTTGCTTACGTTTTTCATCGGGCAGGGGCAAATCATCACTCTGCCGACGCTGCTGTTCGCAAAAATATCCGGCGGTGCTCTGGATGCAACAGGAGCTGGCATTGCCCTCATCGCGTCTGTGCCCGGCATCATCCTGCTGATTTTCACAGATCGCTTTATTCGCAGCTATCCGTTAGCTGAGTAATCCCTAAAATAATTAGAGATCTGTCTCGTTCAACACACATGAAGTGTGAGCCTTTGGGTACGTTGAAGCCATGGGAAGAACTTTAGGCATTAGATTATGACGGGTATTTCAGTTGGTGGAGCGACCTCGTACCATGCTCCGCTGGAAGTGAATGCACCGGCAGCTCTACAGGCGGCAGAGCTGGGTGGTCACACTGTTTCTAAATCCAACGAAACGCGTATTAGCGAAGGCTCGAACAGCACAACGAGCAAGATTTCAGAATTTTTTGAAGGCATGGCAACCAAGCAGATTGTGTGGAGCCAAACCGACGCAGATGCAACGGCAGACCGCCGGCAAGAAGCTGCAAGTTCAGCTGTTTCCGCCGTTTTCTCCAATTTAAAAGACGGCAGGTTAGCTGAGGCTTATCAAAGCTTTACGAAGTTGCACCACGCTGCAGAAAAATTGGAACCCAATAACCCACGTGGGTTTGTTTCAAAACAGCTGCAAAATGCGGCCTCTCAATTTTCGACGCAAGAGCGTGATGCAATTCGCCTGCATGATTTCAAAGGTGATGGTGATCGGCTGGTACGTGGCCATTCTGCCCATGCCGAGCGTGCGCTTCATGTCTTTGAAGGACTTGTGAAAGGCGGCCTCATGTCCGTTGAGGACCTGAGTTCAGAAATCCACTTTATTGATGACATCATGAGTGAAATTCCATCTGCGCTGAGGGGCGTCAAGACAGAACTCACTCTGTAATCTGATCAAACGTGAGAGGAAAGGCAACACAGATTGCCAGGGCATCCTCTCACATTTTAAAGCACTTGGTGTTTGTGGCTTCTTTTCGTGAAGGCTCTGGAAATACCGGGTTTCGCGGTCTGCGGGTAGGAAAAGCAGATCACTTACAAATTAAGGGGCGACAAATGGAAATGGTTGAAAACACACTCAGGCAATTCGGCGAGACGATAGGGTTGCCGGACCTGAAACTGGACACGGAGAATATTTGCTCATTGACGGTTGATGGTGAGATCGAGGTGTTTTTTCAGGTCTTGGATTTCAACGCAAACGTGGTCCGGCTCAACAGCCGTTTGGCAAGCCTGAACAACGTCCCCAAGTCCCTCTACCTGCACCTTCTGGAAGCCAACTATAACGGTATGGGCACGGGACACGCTGCGCTTTCAATCAACCAGCGCAGCTCTGAGGTGCTTTTGACCCAGGCCATTCAGGTCGACAATCTGTCAGTCGAAGAGTTTGCAGAAACCGTCAAACTGTTCGTGAAGTACACCAGTTTCTGGGTGCATGAACTGGTGGAGCTGGCAAAGTTCCCCTCTGATGAGCCTGTGCCTGTACAGGATATGCCAGTCGATAGCTTAAACTCTCAAATGCAGTATCTGATGCCTTAAGTGATGAAGGCGAGATCTCAAAGATCTGGAACCTCGCAAATCGGGTGGGTTTTGTCCGCGCAGACGCCAATAGTGCTTCTAGTCAACCACTGGAGGAAAACATGGAGTTACACGGACAAACGATCATCATCACGGGTGCAAGCAGCGGAATTGGCGCGGCAGCAGCCGAGCTGTTCGTTGATGAAGGCGCTAACGTGGTGCTTGGGGCCAGACGTGAAGCAGAGCTCGCTGCGCTGGCAGACAAGATCACGAAACAAGGCGGTTCAGCCACCTACCTTGCAGGGGATGTGACTGATGAGGCCTATGCTTCCGCATTGGTAGAACATGCGCTCAACACCTACGGTGTGCTGCATGGGGCCTTCAACAATGCTGGCACTGTGGGGAACATGGAGCCAGTCCCAGAGATGGACAGCGCGAACTGGGGAAATGTGCTGCGAACCAACCTCACCAGCGCATTTTATGCGGCCAAAACACAGATTCCGGCTTTGAAGAAACGCACAAAGGGCGCGATTGTGTTCACATCCTCCTTTGTGGGGCACTGCAACAGCGGCATGCCGGGTATGGGGGCTTATGCAGCCAGCAAGGCGGGTCTGGTTGGATTGGTGAAGTCGCTGGCCGCAGACCATGGACCAGATGGCATCCGCATCAACGCGCTGCTCCCCGGCGGTACCAAAACAGCAATGGCAGGGGATGACCCGGAGGGACATGCCTTCATTTCTGGCTTGCATCCACTCAAACGCATGGCAAGCCCGAAAGAGATTGCCCAAGCCGCGCTGTTTCTGCTTTCGGACCGGTCCAGTTTTGTGACAGGAAGTGCGATGACCGCTGACGGTGGTGTTTCAATCCGGCTGGTTTAAATCCATGTGAAACAGAGGGAGGTGCGGCCTCCCTTCTTACCTGCTTGTCAGCAGCTGATGACCTTCCAACTTCAACCCGGCATCAGCAATGCGTTTGTTCCACGCCTTCCGCGTTCCAATGCCTGCGGGCTTTGCAAACAGACCTGCATCTTCGGCGGCCTTTGTTAAAGCGGCATACATTGGGATGTTGGGGGCGTCATCCGGCAGGAGCAGTTCTTTGCGATGGAGGATTGGCGGGTTCTCACGCTTGGAATAGTCGATGGCCTTGCTTGTCTGGGTTGCAAGATCAAACGTGATGGAGTGGAGCAAAGCCGGGAAGCCGGAGGTCTCAAAGTCCTCGTAATGCAGCAGCGAGACTTTGTCCTTGCTGATCTTGCACAGGTTCCATGGGGTGTCTGGATGCTGTGCCACGACCTGAGCCAGCCGTTCAGCGTCCTCCGCAGGGAGTAATTCAACGCCAGAGCGATGTAGATAGAGCCAACCACCAACACGGCGGCCAATTTTCGTGTTTTGAGCCATAGCTCTTCTCTAACCGAAACTGGTTGCACATGCAGTTCAAATTGAGGTGTTAGCGAAACGGAGAGATAAAGAACGCACCACCTTAAAGAATAAGGCGGTGCGCTAGGTGGTTAAGCCTGAAGCAGCTTAACAGCTTCGTCTGTTGTCCAGACCGCGTTTGCGATGAAGCGGAAGTTGGTCAGAGCAGCCAGATAACCATCACCATCCGGAATAATAGCAGCAGCTGTGCCATCACTCACTACTGCAACCTCAAAGCCTTGCTCGATCAACTCGCGCATATGGCTCTCGGTGCAAAGGTTAGCAGACATACCTGCCAGAATAACCTGATCGACACCCTGCTTGCGCAGCTGCAGGGACAGGTCATTGGTGTCGTTGCCGTAGACCTTGTGTGGAGACGTGACGATGGTTTTGCCGTCGTTGATGTATGGCTTGTAAACGTCCAGCCAGTCCGCACCTGATCCTTCAAAGCCATCCACGTTGAGTGCGCCTTTGCGGTCAAACATACCGATGTTGTGCATCAGCTTTTCCAGCGCACCTTCAAACTTCCAGCCGTGGTCGGTTGGGTAGTAGTAGTGAGGAGAAACGGCTACGGTGATGTCCGCTGCTTTTGCAGCTTTGAACAGACGCTCGATGTTGCTGACTGTGTTGTTGCGGGTTACGCTCTCGCCGACAACGCCCCAGGTCACACCATCAGGAGACAGGAAGTCATTCTGAGGGTCGGTCACCACAAGCGCAGCGCGGCTCAGGTCCAGCTTCATGTTGCTTGGAGGCAGAACGGACTTTGCTGGTGGGGCATATGGATCTTTCACTTTGTCCTGCGCTTTGGCGTGCGCTGAACCTGCAATTGCCGCACCGCCAACAGCTGCTGCAGCTGTCAGACCACCGCGCAGAGCATCGCGGCGGCTGAGTGTTTTCTTGTGATCATGATCATTACACATCGTCTGTTCCTTCTCTTGTTCGGTGAAGAGAAGATGGAATAGGCGATGTGCCTTGTGGTCCAAAATTGGTACCTTTTCGTCCTGATATGTATCATTCCATCGATTGGCGGCGTATAGAGATCAGCATGGATATTCATTTTATTCTCGATGAAATGGAGATACAGGCGCATCCGTTTGCTTTGTGTGAGCTGAATGGCGCCTGCGATCTTGATTTGGACAAAGACCCTTTGGCAACGCTGCACTATGTGCTTGCCGGAGAAGGTGAGCTTGTGCTGCCGGGACGCCCTGCCATTCCGGTCAGCAAAGGATCGTTGATCCTTGTACCTGCCCTCAAAAAGCACGTTCTACGTAGCTTCGGGCAGGTTCACGATCCAATCCCCAGCTGCAATCCTGACAAGCTGAAAATGGCACACCTGATCCATAACAGTGACACACAGGACAAAGGCCAGCTCATCGCGATCTGCTCTCGTATCTCGCTCAGCTTGCGGCAGATGGAGAATCTGATTGATCTGGTGCAGGAACCAATTGTCGAAAATCAGGCTGGCGAAGATGCCTGTGAAGCGCCCATCCGACGATTGCTGTTGGAGCTTGCCAATCCCGCGCCCGGAAGCCTCGCCATGGTGCGTGCACTCCTGATGCAATGCATGATCGAACTGATGCGCCGCCGCTTCAACGATCAGCGCGGCGGGTTGGAATGGATGGCTGCGCTACGCGATCCACGTATGTGGCCGGTGCTTCGGCACATCCTCGACACTCCGGGCGAACCGCACTCTGTCGAGAGCCTCGCCTCCCTCGCTGGCATGAGCCGCAGCGGCTTCGCCAAACGCTTTCAGGAAGCGTACGGCAGTGGCCCGATGGAACTTCTGCGAGACGTGCGCATGCGCCGTGCAGCCACTATGCTGCTGGAAACAGACCACCCAATTGAGCGCGTCTCCCACCTCATCGGCTTCCGCAGCCGCAGCGCCTTCTCCCGCGCCTTCGAAGCCGCCATAGGCGTTTCACCTCAGAAGTTTCGTATGGAGCGGAAGGGCTAAATATAAACCGCTGGCACCACCACGTTTGTCAGCCCTGCTGATCGCAGCTCCTCTGCGATGCGTTCCACGTCTGGTTCTTTCATGGTGGGCCAGTTGAGGGCTTCACCTTTGACGCCGTGGTGTTGGAAGGCGTTGAGGCGTAAGGGCGTATCTGTATCCAGTGCACGAACGAAGTTAGCGAGGTCTTCGATTTCCTCATCGCTGTCTGTGCGGCCCGGGATGAGCAGATAGCGCAGTTCGTGCAGCTTTCCGGAGTCAAAGAGCAGCTTAGCGGTGGCCAGAACGCGTTCATTACTGCGGGTGGTGAGCAGGCGATGTAGGGTGTTGTTGAAGGCTTTGATATCAAGCATCACGCCATCGGTTACGGGCAGAACGGTCCTCCACGCAGCTTCGGGCAGGTAGCCGTTGCTATCGATGAAACAGGTGAGGTCCTTCAGCTTCTCATCCGTTTTGATCGCTGTGAACAAAGCGATGATGAACTTCAGCTGCGTTGTAGCTTCCCCGCCTGAAATTGTAATGCCGTTCAGGAATGGTTTGTTCTGGTACAAAAGCGCCAGAACATCATCAACACTGTATTGCGTGACCTTGGGGTTGGCGTTGATGAGGCAGACGTCCAGACACTTATCGCATTGGTCGCAAATGCTCGCGTCGTGCACCACTTTGCCTTGCACGATGGTCAGAGCGCCGGTCGGGCACTCTGGCACGCAGTCGCCGCAATCATTGCACAGCTTCATGGTGTGCGGGTTGTGGCAGGTCGGGCAAGCGAAGTTGCAGCCTTGCAAAAACAGGACAAGCCGGTTGCCCGGCCCGTCCACGCAAGAGAACTTTAAAACCTTACTGACTGTAGCGAGGGGCAAGTTCATGGCTCATCACCCGCGGTGCGCGCTCAAGTATTTTCCCAGTCTCAGCAGCTTCTGCACCCAGCACAGTTGTGTTGATGCGAGACCCACCGCATTCTTTGAACTTCGCAATGTCTGACAAGCGCACCATGTAACCGGTGATGCGCACCAGATCATTGTTGGAGACGTTGGCGGAAAACTCCCGGAAGCCCAGTTGGAAAGCACCTTTCACGAGCTGCTCCAGTGCGGCTGGATTGTTCTCGATGGTCTCGTCCAGTGTTAGAATTTCAGAGACACCGGATGGATAGAACGCATGGTGCTCTGCCAATGCCTGAACGTGCGTGACAGGATCGGGTTCACTGCCATAAGGGATGCGAACACCCGGTGTACAGCCATCGTCATCGCTGAGACCTGCTTGCGAATGCAGCATAGCCTTGCCTTGCCAACAGTTCTCCATTGTGCGTGCTTCAACAGCCTCGAAAAGCACTTTGGAGATGCGATGGCCAAGCTGGTTAGCAATCTCATCATGCCCATATTTGCCGGAGCGACCTTCCTTGGCCTGCAACTCGTCAACGCACTGCGCCATTGCAAAGATGCCGTACATGGCGGTGAAGCGATCGCGGCTGATCCAACCCTCCTTCACAAGGAAGCTTTCAAAGAAACCAGATTTGTTGAAGAGATGGTCAATCCGCGCTTCAGTCAGGCGGAAGTTGAGGTCAATGTATTTCGGCAGAACGTTCTCGAAGAAGTCTGCAGTATCTTTGGATCGCCGCGCTACTTCTCGCAGGTTGATGCGGGTCAGAGTAGACGCGCCACCGCATAGAGGCAGCACGTTGTAACAACTGGCGACACCATAGCCGTAGTCATCAAACAGAGGCTGATGCAGTGGGTTGTTCGCGATGTGTGGTTTGGAACATTCAATGATGCTTTCGCAAGCCTGAGAGAAGATTTGGTCTGAGCTGACTTCAGGATCCCAAATGAAGGTCAGGTTCGGCGCGATTTGCTTCAGCTCTGCATCAATACGCATGATCGTGCGGGCAACGCGGTTGTCGGTTGGCCCCACATTGGCATGCATGAATGCATCCGGCAGCACACGGTCCAGATAGCGCCAGAACAGCTTCAGCTTCTTGTAAAGCTCTTCATCACTGACCTCATCGCAATACGGCAGCAAGAGATTGTCGAGGCGACCAATGAACACCGGCATGTTGGTGACAGACGGCACGTGATGATAAGCAATCATGAGGGAGTTGATAGCTTCATCCAAGGTGGTTGCTGGTTCCAACTCAAGGAAGGTACTCCCCTTTTCCAGAACCACAGAATAGTCGGGCATCACATAGCGCGGCTTGAAGGGTGCATGCCCCTCATACATGTCGCAGATGACACGCTCTTCCAGCGCCTTGGCGGTTTCCTCATCAAGCTCAGGATAAGGCAGAGAGTTTTCCGCCTCCAGCGAGAGATACCGCGCCTTTTGCGCAAAGGAGAGGCCAGGGTCTTCCGTAATGCCCTTAAACCGTTTGAGAAGCTCCGACATGGGTTCGTTCCTTTTTGCTCTTTGGAACAAATCTTAAACCCGGGAGACAGGCGAGGAATTGAACTACCGCAATATCCGATTGGAAAAGAGGGATGGTGCACAAGAGAACCGATATTACCCTTTTTATTCAATCAATGATTGTGTATTCAGCACAAATCAAAAATTAGTATATATGGTTAGGCAAAATGCTCAGGCTTATGTTGGTGATCTGTTCCGTGCTTGTTCTAAGCGCTTGTGCCTCAAGAAATAAGTCGGGGGAGGAACACATAGCTTATCGTATTGATAAAGTGAGTGTCTCTGTTCCTGCTTCCGAATATGGTGAGATAGCACCCCGGATATTGAAAGAGAAGTTTGAAAAAGTTGCTGAAGATAGCTCTGAGTGGGTGCCAGTTGATACTGCTGCCTATGATTTGGCCATTAAAGTTACTGAAATTGAGTATAACCCTCCCGTCGCTGGTCTCTTTGAAATGAGCCAAAGTCGATTGGCTGGCTACATCAAATATGGTCCTGAGGATAAGCCAATTGTTTTCTACTTCAATCTCCCTGCAGATCCCGGGAGAGGGAACTTGGCTGCATATACGACCGAGTTTGGAACTTTTTTTGAGAAAGAGAAAGTCTTTAACCGGTTTGCCGAAAGATTGGTAAAGCGATTTAAGCAAAAAGTTTTTAAAGTCAGATGACTAGCCCAACTTGGCGCCTAAAGAAATTCTTGTTGTTTAGACAATTGACAAACCCGGCTTCAATGAAGCCGGGTTTGTGTTTTTTTGTGTTATGATAAACGCTCTACGCGGTTTCAGAGGCTGGTTTTGGGTCCAGGTCGCTGGCGTCGTGGCGTTCTGGGACTTGCTGGTCCTCATCACCCCATGTGCGGTTTACGCGTTTGCCACGTTTCACGGCAGGGCGCTCTGCGATTTCTTCTGCCCAACGCTTGACGTTTTTGTAATCGTCAACGGAGAGGAATTCGGCTGCGCTGTAGAGCGAACCAAGCACCAGCGCGCCGTACCATGGGAAGATCGCGATGTCTGCGATGGAGTACTCATCACCAGCCATAAAGCGGCGCTCGGCCAGATTGCGGTCCAAAACGTCGAGCTGGCGTTTTGCTTCCATGGCGAAACGGTTGATCGGGTATTCAAACTTCTCTGGCGCATAAGCGTAGAAGTGACCGAAACCACCACCCAGATATGGGGCAGACCCCATTTGCCAGAACAGCCAGTTCATGGCTTCTGTGCGTGCTGCCGGATCTTTCGGAAGGAAGGCGCCGAACTTTTCTGCCAGATACAGCAGGATAGAACCAGATTCGAATACACGGGTTGGTGTCTCGGTGCTGTGATCAACCAGTGCCGGAATCTTGGAGTTCGGGTTTGCGCCAACAAAGCCGCTGGAGAACTGGTCGCCTTCACCAATCTTGATCAGCCATGCATCATACTCAGCTTCGCTGAAACCTGCTGCCAGAAGCTCTTCCAGCATGATGGTGACTTTCACACCATTTGGCGTTGCCAGCGAGTAAAGCTGCAGCGGATGCTTGCCTACCTGCAGGTCTTTGTCATGGGTTGAACCAGCAATAGGACGGTTGATGTTTGCGAACTGGCCGCCGTTTTCCTGTTCCCACACCCAAACCTTTGGTGGGGTATATTCTTGTTTATCACTCATAAAATTGTGGCTCCGTATTGATTATGTGCAAATGGGAACGAGCAGTTTTTCGGGCTGCCTTTTTCATTTCAACAGATGGGTGAATCCTTAACAAAATCAAGTGTGCAATCAAAAACAAGATCTTGGATGTCACTCCTGAGTGCTTAGTCGATATTGAAAGTTCCCTGTGCGCCAGACTAAAAATTGCTTTTTACAAAGCACCTGCCGGAATAATGTTCGCCGCTGACATTACGCTCAGAGATTCCTTTTTTCATTGCTGGACTGATCAAATGACTGTGATACCGACACTTGAAACGGAAAGATTACGCTTAAGGCCGATGACAATTGAAGATTGGCCTGCTTATGAGCAGTTGATGAAGTCCGAACGCGCTGCACATATGGGCGGGCCGCATACAACGGAAAGTGCCTGGGGCATGTTCTGCAATGATGTGGCGCTTTGGACTCTTTCTGGTCATGGAGCATTATCGGTTGATCTGCTAGAAACGGGCGAATGCATCGGCCAGGTTGGTATCAATCGTGGACCATTGTTTCCTGAGTACGAGCTGGGTTGGTATGTTTATGAACACGCCGAAGGAAAAGGGTACGCAATGGAAGCTGCTCTTGCTTTGCGTGGTTGGGCCTTTAACGTTCGCGGGTTAGAAACGTTGGTCAGCTATATCGAACCTGATAATGCAAGATCCATAAAACTAGCGGAGCGGATGGGTGCCTACCACGACACGAATGCGTCTTCTCTCGACCCTGATGATTTAGTCTATCGTCATCCGGTGAAATAAATGGCTTGAAACGGTTCGAACTGAAAAAAACTGAAAAGCACGTCACATCTGAGAGAGCTGTGTCGTCGACCCAGTGAATGCAACAAAACAATCACTGGAGATAACGATGAACGTTCACACCACCATCAATCACTACGAGAGCGGTGCGCAGATCATGGCAGCCCTTCAGGGCGTGGAAGCAACCATCGCTGCGACTGGGTTTGACGAAAAGCTGCACCACCTCATTTTGCTGCGGGCATCGCAGATCAACGGCTGCGGGTTTTGTGTGAAGATGCATACCCGTGATGCTCGCAAAGCTGGTGAAACCAACGAGCGTCTTGACCACCTCATCATCTGGCGCCATTGCGATGACTTTTCTGAAAAAGAGAAGCTGGCATTTGAATGGACCGAAGCACTGACAGAACTCAACAAGGAAGATCAGTTGTCACGTCTTCGCCAGGAGTTGAAAAAGCACTACAGTGATCAGGAAATTTCCACCCTGACGGCGATGATTGGTATGATCAACCTTTGGAACCGGATTGCGATATCGAACCATTGATGATGAACTCAGACAAATCACTTCGTGTATTTGAACAGGCCAGACCCATGTTGATGGGGCTGGCTTATCGTTTGCTGGGCACAACAGCAGAAGCTGAAGATGTGGTGCAGGAAACCTATCTCAGCTGGTCAGCTGCTGCGCAAGACGACATTGCCAACCCTGATGCCTGGCTGACGACGGTTTGTACCCGTAAAGCCCTCGATCAGCTCAAATCAGCACGCAAAAAACGCGAAAATTACGTTGGTATGTGGTTGCCTGAGCCGCTTCACACCACCACACAGGACACACCGGAAGACAGAGTGGAGCTTTCCGAAAGCCTCACAATGGCATTCCTTTTGGTGATGGAGAGCCTTGCTCCAAAAGAGCGGGCTGCGTTTTTGCTGCACGAGGTGTTTTCCTCCAGTTATGAAGACGTTGCAGATATATTGGAGGTTACTCCGGCCAGTTGCCGCAAGCTGGTCTCAAGGGCCAAGGCCAATATTCAGCAGAAATCTCAACGCTTTGTCGCTCCGCCAGAAAAACAGCGGGCGATGGTGAGTGTATTCCAAAGTGCGTTGGAAACCGGAGAAACAGCTGAACTCTCCAAGCTTCTGGCAGCTGACGTCGCGCTTATTTCCGATGGCGGCGGCAAGGTCAGTGCCGTTCCAAAACCACTTGTTGGTCTGGAGCAGGTGCTTGGCTTTATCGAAAAGGCGATCTCCCCAGCCGCGAACAGTGGCAAAGCTTGGGTTGAAGAACTCAACTCCTGCCTGTCTCTCGTCACAGTTGACGGAAGCGGGATCACGACGACTTTCACCTTTGGTTATGATGATAACATGAAAGTCGACGCGATTTATGCGCAGCGAAACCCGGACAAGCTCGCTGCCTTCCATTAAGCAATTGCAGTCCAATCAAAGGCATAGCTTGCAATGTGACAAAGAACCTCCCAAACTATCCGCTGATGTTTGGGAGGGGAACTCATGTCCGTTGAGATGATATTAGCGCTTGTGATTGCGACGACCGCTCTGGTGGCCATCCCAGGCCCCAACGTTGCGCTCATCGCAGCCAATACCATCAGCCATGGCTTCCGCTTTGGAGCAGCTACGGTACTGGGAACAACGCTTGGCGTTGCCATCCAGCTCAGCATTGTGGTGCTTGGATTTTCTGCCCTTTTGGCACTCGTTGCAGATGCCTTCCTGTGGGTGAAATGGGTTGGTGCGGCCTATCTGATCTATCTCGGCATCAAATCCTGGCGAGAGCGGGCGGCTATGTTGGAAAACACTGAAGCCAGTAACATCCCTTTGCGCAAGCTGTTCTGGCAGGGCATGTTGCTTGCTATGATCAACCCGAAAACGCTCGTGTTCAGTGCGGCTTTCCTCCCTCAGTTCGTTGGGGATCAAAGTACGAGTTACGCTCTTGCCCAGCCAGCGTTGATCTACCTTCTCGTTATTCTAGGTGGAGATCTGTGTTGGGCGGCTCTTGCTCGTTCTGCAACACCGTTCTTCAAGAGCATAGGTCATTTGCGACATAAACTCACTGGCACGCTCTTCATTGGTTCTGGCATTGGTCTCGCTCTGGCGCGTATTGAGCGATAGCTTCAAGCTTTTCTGCCTATGGGAATGATCTCGCGTGAGGTAGCGTGGTAAGGTTCACCTGTCCATTCACCGAGCCATGTTTGAGCACATAAGCCAGCTTCTTCAAGGAGCTGGTCGACTTTGTCTTGTGCCGTATATTTAATCTCAGAAGGTGCGCTGAAAATCTCACCAGTCTCAAGCTGCCTGTAAGCATTGATGAAACTGAGCGTTTGAGTGGTCTCGTCATATTCTGAAATGTTCCAGCTCTCAATTGCACCGAGGGCAGGGTGTTGCGTCCGGCTCAGTGTTTCTTCTTTGCGGCGCGTCTTCTTGCCCGGAAAATTTGGGTTGCGGGTATCAAAGATAAACTGACCTTTGGGGCTTAGATGGGCTGCGATCATTTTCAGAGCTGCAAGCTGGTCCTCTTCCGTCAGGAAAAACTGAAAGGAATGTCCTGTCAGGCAGACCAGGTCAAATGTCTCTCCCAGATCAAATGAACGGGCATCTGCCTGTACCCAGCGGACTTGTTCTCCATTGGGGCGCTTGCGTGCAATCTCCAGCATCGCTTCAGCCGGGTCGAGACCAACCACACAGCGACCCTCAGCCAATTGAACGGTAAGCTCTCCCGTACCGCACCCCAGGTCGAGGACAGAGCGTGCCTCGCGTGCAAGCACTTTGCAATATGTGTGATCCGCGCGATCTCGTGGTGTCAGCTCATAAAATTGTGCCAGATCGGGATCAGTGAAAATTGTGCGATGAGTCATTTGAAAATTGCATCCTTGGTCAATTCTTGCAGCATAGAACGTCAAAGCCTTTTGGACAATTCTGCGCTTTGCTTGCTAAAACCGAGGAAGACGTGGCTGTTCAGAGCCTCGGGTTCGCACTAGTCTTATCTCGATGAATCAATACCAGTGTCTCACATTGAGATGCGGGTGAACGTCTGTTGCAATAGTGAAAGGCAGTCTCATGGCAAACCCGCTTTATGATCGTTTGTTTGGGATCCACGCGTCCAAAACAGAGCCGTTTCTGTTCCTTCAAGATGGCACTACTCTTACTTATGCCCAGTTCTTGGCAACAACCGCACAGTTGGCGCACACGCTGGTCGCAAATGGCTTGAACCCGGGCGATCGTGTTGCTGCACAGGTTGAAAAATCATCAGAATCTCTGGCTCTTTATGCCGCTTGCGTTCAGGCTGGTCTCATATTCCTGCCCTTAAACATCGCTTATACCGGTGATGAAATCTCCTATTTTCTCGAGAACAGTGGAGCATCTCTTCTTGCCTGTGATGGCGCAAAGGCAGAGACATTGCAGCCCCTAGCTGATCAGCTAGGTGTCCTCCTCAAAACCTTGAATGGAGACGGTTCCGGGTCTTTGATGGCAGAAGCCAAAACTCACCCAACTGCTTTTGAGACTGTAGAACGAGATCTGCAGGATCTGGCAGCGTTTCTTTACACATCAGGCACAACAGGCCGCTCCAAAGGCGCGATGCTGACACAGGACAATTTGCTGTCCAACGCAGATGTTCTGGTTGATTACTGGCGCTTCACAAAAAATGATGTTCTGCTACATGCGCTGCCGATCTTTCATACGCATGGCCTGTTTGTAGCAACCAATGTTATCCTTGCTGTTGGTGGCTCTATGATCTTCCTGCCAAAGTTCAATCAGGATGCCATCGTGCAGTTTCTGCCGCAGGCCACTTCCATGATGGGGGTGCCAACGTTCTATACCCGTTTGTTGGGTGATGAGCGTTTTACCAAGGAGCTGACAGAGCATATGCGCCTGTTCACCTCCGGCAGTGCACCATTACTGGCTGAAACTCATCGCCAGTTTGAAGAACGTACGGGACACCGCATTTTGGAACGTTACGGCATGACTGAGACCAACATGAGCACGTCGAACCCGTACGATGGAGAGCGACGCGCAGGCACTGTTGGCTTTCCGCTTCCCGGCGTTGAACTCAAGATCACCAATCCTGAAACGGGTGCTGAACTGCCCCAGGACAGCATCGGCGTCATTGAAGTTCGTGGTCGCAACGTGTTCAAAGGCTACTGGCAGATGCCAGAGAAGACAGCTGCCGAACTGCGAGAAGATGGTTTCTTTATCACCGGTGATATGGGAAAGGTGGATATGGATGGTTATGTTCACATTGTTGGACGCAACAAAGACCTCATCATTTCAGGCGGCTTCAATATCTACCCAAAAGAGATTGAACTCCTGTTGGATGAGCAACCGGGTGTTCATGAAAGTGCTGTGATCGGTATACCCCATGCTGACTTCGGTGAAGCCCCGCTTGGATTAATTGTTGCCGAAAAGGGTGAGACCCCTGACCTCGAGCAGATCATGACCACCGTCAAAAAACACCTCGCCCGCTTCAAACACCCCCAAAAACTCTTAATCATCAACGAACTCCCCCGCAACACCATGGGCAAAGTCCAAAAAAACATCCTGCGTGATAAGTATGGTGAAGCTGTGTAGGTAGAGCTGTTTTAAGTCTACCGCCGTAACAACCTGAAAGGCTTACAACGCTTTAAGAGAGTTTATGAGTTTCTTGAGATATTTGGCGGGAGAGAGATAGCGTGTTTCTCCAAATACGCTTTAGTCTTTTTTTCTCGCTCTCCTGGTCCCGTTGCCGAAGTTATGAAGCAGTCTAATTTTTTGCAAAATAAATGAGCCAGTATTGCATACATTCTGCCCCTTGCAGGTGCGATGTGGTAAAAGCGTTATGAGTCCTGGGGACTACATTATGCGCACAAGGCCATGACTATGACCCATCAATATTCTGGTAAATCTGCCCCAAGTTCATATTTACACCTCGTAAGAGACCAATTGCAGAAGCGATTTTCTTGGAAGAAGACAGCATCATCTTACGCCCTTTTTCAGCGTGAAAAATAAAAATAATGCATGATGTTATGTTACCAGCAATACCTCCGAGTATCCGGCCTATAGCTTTTGGGGCTGCTTTTTTAAAAGCTTTTTGTGGGCCCAGTCTTTTACGTGAAATGTAGGCTTGTGCGCTTGCTACGGAATATGCTCTGCGCACTTGATAGGAGAAGGAAAGCCGAGCCAGCGGTGTTACTTCTCGTGTGATAGCTGTAGGTACCCAGATGATTGTCGCGCCACGATCTGTTGCCCGGTAGAAAAAATCAATGTCTGTTCCTCCGCTAAAACGCATTGTCTCGTCAAAGTTTAAGCCTTTAACGGCATTTACAGAAAACAGAACATTGTCCGTGCCAGCGGTCTCCATCCGGGTGCCTAGCGTTCTTTTGTTACGAGGGCGGTGGAATGCCCACGGTGCGTTAAGATCTTCTGGGGTGGATTGTGTCCAACCATGATAAACGTCTGCGGGCCATAGTTTCATGGCCTGTGCCATTTCAATCAACCATTGAGCGTCAATGACTTCGTCATCATCTACAAATGCGATCCAATCAGGTTCCAAGTTGCGTGCGGTTTGTATGGCAGTGTTGCGCGCAAACGGGATCCCCGGTTCAGGCTCGTGAACATAAGTTAGAGGATATTCTGAGGCCCTTTGTACATCTTCCTGACCTAGAACAGGCATGGGTTTACTATTGTTATCACACACAACAAGGGAGATCTCAAAACTCGGATGCTTAACGAGCTGATTTATAGATGATAAACAATTGATCAGCATGTTTTTACGTGCGCGCGTACATACTGCAATCACAAGTTTCTGGGAGTTTGACACGAAAAATTCCGACTAAATTAAAGGAGTAACATTCTTAATGTTGAACGTTCTGCTTTTTTTCGAGCATTTTCAGGATGCGGGAGAAACGGGAGAATGACTGGGTTGCTGCGAAGGCAAAGCCCTTCCAGCCAGCGAAAATAAAGCGTCGCACGAACAGGTACTTGAACATTTCAACCGGCAGCTCGGTCACCAACCGAAGGCGTAACAACCAAACAGGCTTTTGCTTCTGTGTTTCTGCCGCAAGCTCAGAGGTGTAGTTCAACTTGCTCAACGCATGAGCCCAGGTGCGGAACGAGTAATGGTACTGGCGATTATGCAGAGTTCCCATCTTGTAGCCGTCATCAAGCTGCATCCGATCGTAGGATGGGTCAAGTTTTATACGAGCATGTTTAAGGTTATAAAGGCGGGGAACTTTTCTGAAATCAGCAAAGAGGCGCGGTTTGCTGTCGCCAGGAAGAACCATAGTGTTGCGGACCAGATAACAGGCACACTCCGGTTCTCCAGCCGCAAACATCTGTGTCAATTCTTGTCGCAGCTCAGGTGTTACAACTTCATCTGCGTCAATATAAAACACCCAGTCAAAGCTGCACTGCGTCTCTCCAAAGCTTCGCTGTGGTCCGAACCCTTTCCAAGGGTTGTAAACCACCTTTGCGCCATGAGATTTTGCAATGGCCACAGTGTCATCAGTGGAACCTGAATCGATTACGATAATTTCTTGCCCAAGTTCTTTGACGCTTTCCAGTGTTCTTCCAATTCGGTCAGCTTCATTAAAGCAACGAATTAGGATAGAAATCGGTGGCAATACCTGTGACATCTGCGGGGCCATATTTACTAGTTACGCTTCAGCTGTAATTAAGGGTTCACGTGGATTTAATCAAGCCTGCTGCATAAGGTATGAGTGCGGCAAAAAAAGGAAACGAGACTTGAAACAAGTAAATACAGCGCTCGGAGCCGACAAAGATGTCACTTCTTGTATCACCAGTTGTGGGCGGCTTGATTTGTTATCGCGCACACTGGACAGTTTCATGCCAGCCCATCAAGGGGATTTTGCCAAGTCTATAATTATTGATGATGCAAACACACAGGAAGTCCAAGAGTGGGTGGCTTCCAATTATCCTGAAACGGAAGTTCTACTTAACCAACCTCAACTTGGGCAAATGAAGTCTATTGATAAAATGTATGCCCACGTCAATACACCATTCATATTTCACGGTGAAGACGATTGGTTGTTTGAGAGGGGGAGTACTGTTCAGACTTGTAAGAAAATTATGGATGCAGAGCCAAAAGTCAGCGTTGTTTGTGTTCGCAAACTTAGTGACTTACAGCAACGGTTTCAGGACAACTGCATTAAGAAAGAAATTGACGGCGTACAATACGCTCTCATGCCGACTGATATTCATCCTGAGTGGTTGAGTTTCTCATTTAATCCGGGGCTTGTAAGAAAGAGCTTGTGGGATAAATACGGACCTTATGACCAGTATGGAACGGAAGAGCGCATTTCTATGGTCATGAAGAAAGATGGCTGGATGGTTGCTTTCCTTAATCCTGGTGCATGCCATCATATTGGCGGTGAAGCTCATGTTGATGATCCTTTCCAACCAAAACGCGCGAACACCATTGCCTCACGCTTAAAACGGTCAATTCGCAAACGTTGGTATCGGTTTCTGCGCAAATTTGGGTATGACGTATAAAAAAGCGTTTTAAGAAGTAACAGGTGAAGTTCACGGTTTCTGACTTTCTGGGTCGAGTGACACAACCTGTGCAAATGGCTTCCTCATTTATACTCGCTGCATCAAATCAATCTTCTCTAAGCTTGTTCTCAAAACGTGATTGTATCATGCTTCCTTGCGGATCGCTTCGTTGCCTAAATGGGTGTAAAGTTGATGAGCTCTAGTGTTTTGGGCAATGACTGTGATGAGGGCAGTAGTATAGCCAGCGTTGTGGGTTTTTCTTCGAGGGTCTGGAGCAGCATTGTGGCGGTGCCTTTGCCTTCGAAGGGAGGAGCGATCCAGAAGTCGGTGATACGATTATCGTTGAACTCTCTTGCATAAAAATTTGCAATATTATCACCGAGTTGGACAACCAAGATGTGTTTAATACTGGTATGAACGAAAAACAAAAAGGGGTATTGGCTTCCACGTCCCGAGCTATACGAGTAGGGAGGAGCGGCTTTATACTTTGTCGCCAGGCGTCCAATCCGATTGCAGCCAGCTGATCAACCTCAACGGTTATGGCTCGACGTATGGTGATAGCTATGGAAGGCTTCTGAGTAAGTACCATGGGAACCGTAAAAAGGTTCTGGAACTTGCTTATTTTGCGCGTTCGAAGCTTTGGAAGCCTTTGCAGGCTGGTGGGCTTGGGGCGTTGGGTTGGCTGAGTTCGCTACAGGTCTTTTTTGTGACTGAGGATACGCAGGCAATCGCTTTTCTTTTCTGGGTGTTCGTTGTCGCCGCACTGGTGAAATCTGCTTTGATCAGCGCACAGGCCTGATTGACGCTGTTGTTGATGGCGGTTGCTGTCGGGGTTTGTTTTGAAGACGCGTTGATACCCATTTGCTGGAATGCGCAGGTTTTTAGTTTCTCGCACATATTAGCAATGGCGGAGTTAAGATTGGCGTTCATCCCGGCGGAAGTGAGGCTGGATGAGGCAATGAGAAATAAAACTGCCAGGCTGAGGCTTTTCATGGGACACTCAGATTTGTATTGGTCACATAAGCATTGTGAGTTGCTGCCATGACCAATACAAGCACCAAGATCTATGGGCTTTACCTTCAGCGTTCGAACATCTTTGCGCTTCTATTGTTCCGAAATTCTGCCCTGCTTGCCCGTCCTTGCAAGTCAGGTCGATCGACTTATTTCAGGATAGAAACCTTACCGCGCAGAATATCGAAGAACATCACAAAGTCACCAAGCAGGCTATACAATGGAAACTTGAACGTGGCTGGCTTGTTCTTTTCAAAGAAAAAATGCCCAATCCACGCAAAGCCGTAGCCAACGACTGGAACTGCGAGCAGTAAAGCCCAAAGACCGAACGTGATGATGTAAGTGAGAAGTGTAAGCACCAGCGCTGTTCCAATAAAATGCAATCGGCGACTGACGACATTCCCATGTTCTGCCAGATAAAATGGATAGAACTCTTTGAAACTGCCAAATTGCTGGTTATGGCTATTATTGGCTTCACTCATTGCATTATCCCCCCTTGATTTGCCGGTAGTACGTTAGCATTACTCCGGCTTGACGCGTGATGAACAGTCTTGCGCGTTCTCCCAATCCTGCCCCTTTTTCCGGAAGAAGCATAGACCTGACCAAATTGCGCATGGCGCGGGCGTGTTCGCGATAGCGCTGTGTTGGGTTCAAGTCCTTCGCGCGCTTCTCCATGCTGATGCTCGTATGGTTTTGCCCGCGCACCAGGAGCGCGGATTGGTTATCAGCACTCACATTGCTCTTTGCAGCCACATACCGGATTGCAAAGCCAATGCGGCGATCATTGGTGGTGTTTGCATCAGACCCATGCACCAGTTTGAAATGATGTAGCGACATTTCACCGGGCTTCAGTTCCATATAGATCTGGTTTTCCGGTTCCAGCTCTTCCTCCGGGATTTCCTGTCCGCGGGTGAGGAGGTTGTCTTTAGCGTAGGTGTTGACTTGCGTGCGGATGGTTTTGTGACTACCCGGCTCCACCTTCATCACGCCTGATTGGGCGGTGGCCGGACTTAATGCGACCCATGCGGTGACCACATCATCAGCATCCACCCCCCAGTAAGCAGCGTCCTGATGCATGGAAACGTAGGATTTGCTGCCTGCTTCTTTGGTGAACAGGTTGGTCATCAGACATAGGATATCCGGGCCGATCAGTTGCTCGACTGCATCAAGAATAACGGGATGATGGACGAGTTCATCTGCCCAGTCATACAGAAGGTACGACTTGTTGCACTGTGCTTTGTCCATGGGATGTCCCTGAAGCTTCTCAATAGCCTCAAGTTCTGCGCGCATACGGATGGCATCGTCTTTTTCGAGCACTTTGATTGGACACAGGAAGCCATCCTTCTGGTAGGTTCCTGTATCTATTGAGTTGGCGGTATCTATCAGTGTCATGCTGAAACCATCCTTGAAATGAGCGTTGCGAAGGTTGCAACGAGACCGATTGAGACTGCGCCAAGTAAAATTGAAAGAGCAGGTATGCGTTCGCGTGTTCCCGTTTGTGGGTCGAGCCGTGTAAACAGCATTGCGTAAAGATTGCCAGACATGAATGCCCAGGCACAAAGCATAAGAGCGACACCCACTGCGCTTTCAAAAATCAAAGCAGAAAAGATAAGTAAGCTGCATGCAAGATAGTCATCGATAGATAACGGCCAATATTTATCGGTTCTTATCAAAATGAGTGTTTCGCCGACACTGAGTATAACGGCGAGAACCACTGCATAAATTGGCAGATAAGTTTGAAACTCCCCCAAAGTTCTCCCTCCTGAATATATGGAAACAGCGTTACCGAGTTTTGTTGGTGTGTCAAGTTAATTGATCTTGATCAAATCTGGAGTGTTTTTCGGTACATGTTCAAACAAGGCGGCTAGGAGACACTAAAAAAACGGATACAATGGTGGAAATTGGGGGAGCCAATCGGAATGACCGTGGATGTAGACCGCAGAACAATAAAGCCGGAAGCACTTGAAACACTTCGCAGAACCATTCTGGAGATCTTCTCCTCCGGGATGTATCAGGATGTGGGGATACGGCAGATCTGCCAGGAGGCGCGGGTGAGTCCGCAAACAGTCTACAAGTACTTTGGCAATAAAGAAGAGATGCTCTACGCATGCATCAAAGGGGATCTTGAAAACCTCTATGCAGAAGCGATGCAAGCAGCGCGTTCTGCTGATAACACGGTCGATAAATGCCTCGTGTTCCTGGATATCTGGTGCGAGTTTTATTTCGCCAATCCAAGCATAGCGCGCATTGTATTTCTGAATATCCCGCAAGCTTATTGGTTAGGGCAAACCCAGTTCACACACGTCGCATTGCATGATGAAACCACCCGTACAATAGCACATGGCCAAAGCGAAGGTTTAGTCTGGGATGAGACATCTGCCGAATTGTTGGGGCAGGCGATTATGGGTATGGCGCACAGGCTGCTGACCCGCTGGCTGATGACAGAAAATGCGGACAGCGCGGAAACGAAACAAGCGCTGGCGAAGAGCATCAGAAAGCTGTTGCAGCCTTAAAATGCGGAGCAGGGGGCTAGTCCAGTTCAATATCTGAAGCATGGGCTATCAGCCGTTTAAGGCTGTGCATACCTTCATCGACTGATTTTTGAGCCTGAATCGCTTTGCCGTTTTCAATATGGCTTGCTGCGTTGTTGAAGTGGCTTTTCACGTTCTCCGCTTCTTTTTCATAGGCGTCAAAGCTTTGTTTGGCGTCTTCGTCTGACTGGCTTATGAGCTTAAGGTCTTTGTGGCGATCAAGCCAGGATTTGGCATCGCCTTGCAGCTGAACAAGTTGCCTCTCAACCCACTCAACCTGTTCTTTTGCCTTATGGGTCAGGCTGTAAAGCTGGAAGCGGATTTTCCGGAGTGGCAGAACCTTTTCTTCGGCATCTTCAACCTTGCCAGAAATCAGATCTGATTGAGCTGATGTAAGCAATGTCTTCAGTGACTTGCATTCAGCTTCATACTGGTGTGCATTTGGCAAACTGGCTTTGATGAAGGGAAGCCGTTCATAGGCTTGTTCCAATGCACGGCGCAGGTTTTGTATCTTTTTGTGCGTTGGGATTGGTTTGCCTTTTTCGATGGGCTCATCTGTTTGGTCATCTGCCGCAGTCGCATTGCTAAACCATAGCTGTTGCATCTGAAACAAGGCGCCTTCGTTGTCGAGCAATATGGCTGTCGCACCCTGATAATCACCACGGCCTAAAGCCTGCTCTCCTTTTGGCGTCGCAGCAGCAACCTGCTCAAAAGAAGCTGTAAACTGTGCAAGTACATCGGGAGTGTGTTCCAGTTCTGATGAGCGTTTGTTTAAGGCGGTGGCATCGGCAAGGGTTTTGTCCAACCGCTGTTGCGCATCTTCCCGGTTCCTATCAATCTGCTCCTTGGCGTCATCATAGGCTTTGACGAAGGCTTCCTTCTTGCCTGCAATCTTACCCAACATGAACTTCAGGCCCGGATAGCTATGATCGGAAATCGCCTTTTGCATGCGCAGGAGTGGCAGATTTGCGATGCGGTGAGCCTTGTCGAAGTCAGCCGTATCAACGCCCCATTGCGTTAGCTCATCGCGGTGCTTGTAAGTGTCTTCAACGGTGTTTTGGTAGGCCTCAACAGCAGGCATCTCCTTGGCAATCATCGCATCCGCGTGCTTGCATCCCTGCTGCAGAATCTTCTTTCCTTCGCCAATATGATACTGAACTTTATCCAGCAATGTTTTGAGTAGGCTGATGGTTCCGGCATCTGGGCGCTGCTGGCCGGAAAAGTTCTTATTGAACTGTTTGAAAGTGTTGCTGATCTTGTCGACTTGCACCTTGAAGGCTTCGATATGCTCCTTGGTGACCAGCTGCTTACGAGCCTGTGCATCCAGCTTCTGGGCGTTCGTGGCCAGTGTTTGATACCTGTTGGAGAGCTGAGTGATCTCGGCCTTGAACTGTTCTGCCGCTTGCGCTGCCTGCTGCTGATGTGCAGCCGTGCTGTCCTTGGAAACCAGCACGCGTGATCGCCGCGCTGCGGGCCGTCCCGGATTCACTTCATTGGGACGATTGCTGTGTTCGGTAGTATCCGAATGCCTCTCGTCCAGCTGCACCTCATCCACATTCTTTAAATTCAAGTGCTTAAGGACCTGCTCAGTCCATTTTTCCTGCTCGGGGGTGAGGTCTGACTTCGGCATCGAGATGCTCCAATCGAATGCACATATTTTTGGTTCTTGCTTACCTATAAGACCAAAATACTGAGCAATCTTAAGGGAGATGACGTGAATTGCGTCGTTGAGTTAATCGAAGATTGAAGGAGGCAAAATATTTTATAGCAATTTGCAGAGAAGAGAGGTGAGGCGCGCGCTGAGCTTCGGAGTGCCTGAAAATGTGATGGTCGTCACAGAACTGTGGCTCGCGCACATAATTTACAGCTTGCGTCTGGTATGTACACTCACTGGTTCCTAGTTTAAGCAGCGAGAAACGGGCAAGGCGAGCAGGCTAGGTTCTTCAAACTCGCAACTAAGAGATTGCAAAAAAGAATGATTAAGAAGATCGCGGGTGGCGTGCTGGGTGTTGTGGTGATCGGAGTTGGTGCGATTTACGCCAGCGCCTATACGAACATGGGGCAAAAGCCGAATGATGAGCACAAAGCGCAGCTGACGCAATCCAACCAATGGGGTGAGGATAGTTTTGCAAACGAGCTGCCGATGGTGCGTGGCCCGCTAAGTGAGATTTTCCGTCAGTTTGTTCTGGAGTCGACCGACCACAACAGGCCGCAGCAAGACATTCCTGTCGAGACGATTGGTGACCGCCTCAACAAACCACCGGAATCCGGCGCTCGCGTTACATGGTTCGGACATTCCACGCTTTTTGTTGAGATGGATGAAACGCGTATTCTGATCGATCCGGTTTGGAGCAAACGCGCTTCGCCTTTGCCATGGGCAGGCGTTGAGCGCTTCTATGATCCCGTAATTGCATTGGAAGAACTCCCTGAGCTTGATGCCGTTGTGATCTCTCATGACCATTATGACCACCTGGATATGGAAACGGTTCAGAGACTGGCTCAACAGCAGGTTCAATGGATCGTTCCACTCGGAGTTGGGTCTCATCTGGAATATTGGGGTGTTTCCAAGTCCAGCATTACTGAACTCGATTGGTGGCAATCAATGCAAATTGAGGAGACGACGGTTACGGCCACCCCATCACGACATAGGTCAGGCCGCTCCGTCACCTTTAGTGATGTGAATGCAACTCTTTGGGCTGGTTGGGCCTTTAATGGGCCAGAGCATTCAGTGTACTACTCCGGCGATACTGGCATGCATGATCGTTTTGAGGAGATTGGCGACCGCCTTGGTCCGTTTGATCTGACCGTGATTGAAACAGGGGCTTACAATCCGCTCTGGAAAGACACCCATTTAGGACCAGAGCAGGCCGTTTTGGTGCACAAACTGGTGAAGGGCAAAACAATGCTCCCGGTCCATTGGGGTCTGTTTGATCTATCCTCTCACAACTGGACGGAGCCTGTGGAACGCGTCAAGGTTGCCGCAGAAAAATACGGGGTGGATGTCGCCATACCGCTGCCGGGTGGTTCTGTTGAGCCGGGACAGGTTATCTCTACAAAAGCCTGGTGGCCCAAAGTGCCTTGGAAAAACGCCGAGGAACGTCCGATCTGGGCAACGCAGGTGGAAGATGCGGTAAAGCGCGCCAAGGAGATGAAGGACAATCCCCCTCAAAACGTAGCAACACCCTCCAGCTAACGGGTGGACGACAGGGAGAGCCGTTGAACTCAGCTCTCCTTCACATCTTTAATAAACTGCAAGGACACGACCTGGTCCGCCGGTTCCACCTTTGAACTTTGGGGCTCCAGCGATGATTGTTGCCCCTGCCAATGGCACCTGATCCAGATTGGTCAGGTTCTCGATGCCATAGCGCCCAGACCCCAGCCACAGATAGTGCACGGGAAAGTCTTTTGTTGGCCCGTAATCGATGGAGAGCGTGTCCACACCAAGTCCGTAAACACTGCGCTCGTTGATTAAGAACTTCGCCGTATCCTCATGGAAACCGGGGAAGTGGAGAACGCCCTTGCTGTCTTCCCCGCGGTATTTATCGGTGCCCACATATTGCGGCCAGCCAGAGAGCATTGCGACACAGGCCCTGTCCGGGATACGCCCATGCTGCTGTTCGTACTTCAGAATATCTTCTGGCATGACACGGTAATCAGGATTATCCGCCGCTTGATCACGCACATCAATCACCGCTAACGGGCAGACGAACTTCTCAACCGGAATTTCATCAATTGATTGCCCGTCTTTGCTGAAATGGATCGGAGCGTCGAAATGAGTTCCCACATGTTCGTGATAGTGGAGAGTCTTCAAATTCAATCCGTCTTTAGCAAAGGTATATTCGTAGCTCTCTTCAAATGAAGGACCACCCTCAAACGTCGGGAAATCAGGCGTCAGTGTCTGGGTGAGGTCAATCACGTTTGAAAACGAAACAGTCTCCGGTAGAACATTTGCCGTTGCCGCCAAAGCAGATGCACTCAGCACAGCCCCACCCGCCACCGAGGCCACTGCCCCACACATAAACCCTCTCCGGGACAACCGCTCCCTCACCATCCGCACAACACACGCATCACACATATCCGTTCCTCTGTGGTTCAGCTCTAAAGCGTATGTGAGAAGGGTTAAGGAGAGCAATACGCTAGGGGATGTACCCGGAAGGACGTGGAGCGAAAGGGCCAAATGTTTCTGTTCATTAGTTTATGAATGAAGAAAGTGAAACTTGCAGAAACCGCAAATTCTATGGCGAAAAAATGGTGTGAAATGTAACAATAAGAGGGGCTGGTGCTGGTGAGGGAAGTTGAGTTACGTGGAGAGCAGCAAGTGCAATCCGTTGCTATCTTTGAACAAAGTGCAAGATTTCTGAACCGAATTATGGAAGGTTTGACTTACATTTTTACTCAGGCCACACCAAGGCGTTTTCGGATGCTGGCTTCGAGTTGGGTTAGTGCGTCGTAGATCAGGACTGCGAACAGGCCGACTATGAGGCCGCCTTGTAAGACGTAGGAGGTGTTGTTGGTCAGCAGGCCTGCGATGATGACTTCGCCAAGCGTGCGGGCGGCGACGGTGGAGCCGATTGTTGCTGTGCCGATGGCAATGACGACAGAGAGGCGAACACCTGTCAGGATCAAAGGAAGCGCCAGTGGAAGTTCGACTTGAAGCAAACGTTGCCGGCGGCTGAGCCCTATTCCCCGGGCTGCTTCCATGGTTGCAGGTGGCAAGGTTGAAAGACCAGTCATTGTGTTTTCGAAGATTGGCAAGATGCCGTACAAAAACAGCGCAACAAGCGTTGGTCCGGCTCCAAAACCCAGCATCGGAACTGCCAAAGCCAGAACGGCCACAGGTGGAAACGTTTGTCCCATGTTCGCAATGGTTCGTGACAGCGGCAAAAATGCCTTCCCTTGTGGGCGAGTGACGAGGATCGCCAGTAACACTGCAACAACGATTGCGGCGACTGAGGCTAAGGCAACGATACCCAGATGGCTCAGAGAAAGCGACAACAACGAGGTACGATCGTAGATCACGGCGGCACCGGGCGGTGTGAAGGGTTCAAACATGGGTGCAAACCACTCAGGCCGAAGGACAAGAGCGAGCAGCAGCGAAACAACGATCATCCTCAGGAAATTAGCCCGGCTCATGTGTCCCCTCGGCTCTGGAGCGGATCGCTTCCAGTGTTACACGGCCAATAGGGTTACCGTTGCGTTCTACAGGCACAGCATTTCGCCCGCTCCAAAGGCAAACAGAAAGAGCCTCTCGCAGGTTGGACTTCTCGTCGATTGGCTCCCCTTCAGCAGCTCCCTCTTCAAGTATCTGGGAGACCGAAAGCAGCGATAGCAGGCGAAGCGGTCGATCGACACCGCCAACCATTTCTGCAACGAACTCTGTGGCAGGGTTGGTGATGATCTCTGCTGGCGTGCCGTGCTGAACCAACTGTCCCTGATCCATCACCGCTACTTGATCACCAAGCTGTATGGCTTCCTCCATATCATGCGTGACGAGAAGGATTGTGGAGCCGAGTGTTCGTTGAATCCGGTGCAAGTCTGTCTGCGCGCGCGTTCGAATGATGGGGTCCAGTGCCCCGAAGGGTTCATCCATGAGCAACAGGTCGGGCCGTGATGCCAAAGCTCGTGCCACGCCTACCCGTTGTTGCTGACCGCCTGAGAGCTCAGCAGGATAGCGATCGCGAAACTCATCTGGCGGCATGGAGAATAGGTCCAACAGCTCATTCACACGCGTATGGATCTTGTCCTTGTCCCAACCGAGTAGCCGCGGCACGGCGCCGATGTTTCTGGCAACTGTGTGATGCGGGAAGAGACCATGGCCCTGAATTGCATACCCAATGCGGCGGCGCAGGGCGTTCTTCGGTAATCCTGCAGTTGGTTCACCATTGATCCGAACTTGGCCAGACGTGGGCTCGACAAGCCGGTTGACCATACGCAGTAATGTACTTTTTCCAGAGCCGGATGTGCCGACAATTGCGGTGATTGTTGCGCTCTCAATCGTCATAGATACGGAATCGACAGCAGGCCGCCCGTCGTAAACCTTGGTTATGTTGTCGATCTCAATCATCCGTGCCTCATCTGATTAGGGCGGGCCAGTTCGACCAGAATATCCATTGTAATTGCTGAGATAAGAGCAAGAATGACTGTTGGCAGGGCTCCAAGCAGGATCAAGTCTGTTGCGGTCTGATTGAGGCCTTGAAAGACAAAGGTTCCAAAACCACCACCGCCAATCAATCCGGCGATTACCGCAAGGCCAATATTCTGCACCAGAACAATCCGCAGCCCAGCCAGCATAACCGGAAGCCCCAGTGGCAATTGAATCTGTATGAGGCGTTGATGGCGGGTCATTCCCATACCGCGTGCTGCATCCAGTGTCACGATTGGAGTGGCTTCCAGACCGGCCACAGTGTTTGCCACCACCGGCAACAGGGAATAGATAACCAGTGCCAGAAATGCGGGCAAAAAGCCGATACCGACGACGCCCAGTTCCTTGGCACCGGGGATAGTGCTGCTGACCCAGGCAAGAAGTGGGATCATGATGCCGAACATGGCAAGTGAGGGGATTGTTTGCAGAAAGCTGAGCACAGGCAGGACAGCGCTACGCAACCCTTCGTTCCGGTGGCAATACACGCCAAGAGGGAAACCTATAGCAGCGGCTACAACAAGCGAGCCAAAAGCAAGGCCGAGGTGCCGCCACGCTGCATTGAAGAAGGCATCTTGTTTGCTGGCGTATTCTCTGAAGATTGACAGATCGGTCAAGGCTCCTGACCACAAGACCAACGCCGACACCACAATCGCTAGTACCAACAAGGCGCCGCGCATTTTGGGGCCAGGAGAAAGAGAGGACAGAGCATCCGCCGCCAGCAGTAACAGGATTGCGAGCAAACACCAGAAACCACTGCCCAGGGATACTCTGGCATAAGTTCCAGCGCCTTCAAGAAGTGAGGTGCTGCCCTCCATCAACAGCCAAATTAACGCTGCTATTCCGATCATTGCACCCGTCAAACGCAAACCTTGCCAAGCCGCTGGCAAACCAAGGACAAGTCCAGCCAGCAAGCCAGCAAAGCCGGGAATGACGGCTTCTGGTCCGGCCACGTCCCACACAGGGATACCCTCACCCGCGACAATACGATTGGCGGCAAGCGTCATAAAAGGGGCGTATAAGGCAACCAGACCCAGGCTTACAAACAAAAGACCGGGTCCGGAGACGACTGATTTAATCCTGCCAGGCATAACGCGCGCAGTTAGTCCAAAACACCGATCTTGGTCAGATAGTCTTTTGCAACCGCAGCTGCTGGTTCGCCGCCAACCTGAATGCGACCGTTGAGCTCCTGTAGTGTCGCCAGATCCAGACCTGCAAAGATCGGGTTCAAGACTGATGCAACTTCTGGATACTGTTTTAACACAGCAGCTCGGATAACCGGAGCTGGCTCGTAGACTGGCTGTACGCCCTTATCATCCGTCATAACAACAAGGCCTGTTGCAGCTACTCCGCCATCTGTGCCGTATGCCATAGCTGCGTTGACGCCAGATGTGCCACGAGCTGCGGCCTGAATTGTCGCGGCTGTGTCTCCGCCAGAAAGCACGACGGTCTGATCTGGAGACAGCTTAAAGCCATAGGTTTCCTGCATTGCAGGAAGAACGGCGGGAGAAGAAACAAACTCCGTAGAGGCCGCCAGCTTGACATCGCCTCCGTTTGCAACCCAGGCGCCGAAGTCAGACATAGTGGCAAGTTTGTTCTGGGAGGCCAATGCGCCTGTTACAGCGATGGCCCAGGTGTTGTTGGCTGGCGCAGGCTGAAGCCATACCAGCCCGTTCTTCTCACCATCCAGCTCAGCTGCGCGGGCGTATCCGGCTTTGGCGTCTTTCCAGACTTCGCTGTCCGCCTCATTGTGGAAGTAGGCTGCATTTCCCGTATATTCAGGATAGATGTCGATTTGCTCTGCAAGCTGTGCTTCGCGAACCACCTGAGTGCCGCCAAGCTGCAGACGGCGTTCTACTGGCAAACCAGCATCTTCCAACGCAAGTGCAATAACGTTTCCGAGGAGACCACCTTCAGTATCAATTTTGGAAGAAACAACAATTTCAGCATGAGCTGCAACTGTTAAGGCTCCGGTCATGCCGATCGCAGCAAGAATTCGATTAAATGTCATGCGAAGTATGCTCCTCAAAGCTCTCTATTTTTCAGCACTGCATTGTGAAATTTCTATTATGGGAAGAATGTGGCATCCCTAAAAGGGCTATTGTCCTAAACTTGGGCGTTTAGCACGGAATCGATTTCGCCAAATCTGTCGAATATCATCTGAGATTTTCCCTCACTCGACTTCCCCTTCAGCCTCGAACACTCTTGTAAAAACCATAAGTAATCCAGAGTTGTACCAAAGGCACCGCTCATATAGGTCGCCGCCTGTTTCTTCGCAACCCGCCTCTGGTCTCCAAACGGAACTTTATCCAGCGTTCATTCCGTCCCCTAATTCTCAAGAATATGCTCAGAGAAGTTCTGGCTGCAAGGTTTTGTTGAAATACGGTGTCTCGAGACGATGTGGGATTGGCATATGCTTCAAAAAGAAAGTTAATGTCCTAGCAAAAGATAATTTGATTGAATAAAAGCCCGCGACTAAGTCTTTTTGATGAGTATTGATAAAATTAATAATAAGTTTAGTTGTTTGAGTGTAAGTGTTTTATGTTATATATATCGTGTGAAGTTAGTGTGTTTATAGTCATAAATTTTAAATTTGCATTTAGTGTAGCGTTGTTGGGTGGAGAGTTACTTAGCTGTGAGCTAAGATATGCTTTTGGATGTTTGTGTTAACGAGAGTGAGGCCAGAGATTCACGATTGGATCAACGTTTGAACGCCATTATGGTGTTCTCAACTCGTTACATAACAGGAAAAGCATCAGTGAGTTCGTGTTTGCATGTTCATGAGTTAATTGCAGCGATATTAGACAATACTAAGTTGTACGCTCAGTATTGTCCATATGCACGCAAGCTAAGCTAGGTGTTGTAAGGTCTACGAAAGCGAAAACCTTACTTGCTAGTGGCTGAGAGATTGCGCCACGACAGGAAGTCCAATTGAGGTTATTTTCTAATGGTATGCCAATGCAACGACATTCAGTTCTTAGAGCGAGTCGAGTGCAGCTTGCGTGATTGAGAGCAACAACTCAAACCATTTATCCAAATGCGGTCACTTCTGCTTCCTGGGCTTGAGACCAATCCATTTTTTGTGTGACCCTAGTTAGTATGTGCTGACAGAAGCAAAAGTTGCGTCATTTTCTGCGCCATTCCCTAAATGACGCAGAGAATGAAATTACTGTATTTTACATCATTGGTGGTGAGAAACGTAGTGATAGGCATGACATGCCGCCGTCTAGTTTTGCTGCCTCGGTATTGCCAATTTTGCGGATGTTGTAGCCTTCTTTTACCAGAAGTTCTTCGGTTTTCGGGAAGCCATCCGGCATCAGCACAAGATCGTTAAATCTGATGGAGTTAGCGCAGGCTTCTTCACCTTCTGCGGTGTGCAGGACACGATAACCTTCAAAACAACCAGATGCATCCAAACGCTTCGTGGAAAGGATGGTTTCTTCATCAAGTAAGGAACAATCGGTTTTGAAGTGGAGAACACCATCTGGAGTTTGTAACTCACGAACCTTGTAGTTCCACGGGGCAACCATTTTGCGCAGTTCTTCGATCCCTGCCGTGTCGGTTCGTGCAGATGTGCCGATGAGAATTTCACGTTCGGTAGTGAGGATGTCCCCGCCATCGATAAACCCTTCGCCTTGAATAGTGAGCACTGTATCATACAGTTTTTCAAGGCTTGGGATCATAGCTGCAGCTTCTCCTAGACGGCTTGAAGCACCGGGGCGCATTGCGATAGCAACCTCTGGCAGGCAAAGCGCAGCATCTTCAACGAAGACAGAATCAGGAAATTCTTCCATTGCATCAAGCGTGATGATTGTCGCTCCGGTGGTTTTTAATGCGGCCACATAATCATCGTGATGCTTGAGGAAAACTTCGTGATCGGGTGCGCCAACATCCACCGCACGAAGGCCCCGTGTGATGGACTGACCCGGTGTGCGAGTGATCGCGTGGGTGAATGTATAAGAACGCTTAGTCAAGATTTTCTCCCTGTTTTGCGCCAATTTTAGACTGAATCAATATTAGTATTGACACCTAGTTTATGCGGATGCATAAATTTATTCAATCGTATAAATTGGGAGAGGCGCATTGCCGGGCCGCGATAAACAACCATCACCAGTCATTGAATTGAATGATCTGCATAAATCCTTTGGGCAGCTCGAAGTCCTGCGGGGAATTGATCTCATCGCCCGGCCAGGTGAAGTGATTTCGCTGATTGGGGGGAGTGGCTCAGGTAAATCGACTACTCTTCGTTGCCTCAACCTGCTTGAGACACCAAGCAGTGCTGGTTTACTCAAGTTGCTTGGCGAAGAAGTCCACTTAAAATTTGACAAGCAAGGAAACCCAGAAGTTTCCGATAGACGCCAGCTGCGCCGGTTACGCAGTCGCTTAGGGATGGTGTTTCAGAGCTTTAATCTGTGGCCGCATATGACACTTGAGCAAAATGTAATGGAAGCTCAGGTGCAGGTGCTGGGACGGCCCAAAAATGAAGCACGCGAAATTGCACATCACTTACTTGAGCGTGTTGGCCTCACTGAACGCCGTGAGATGTATCCCGCGTATCTGTCAGGTGGCCAGCAACAACGCGGCGCTATTGCACGTGCGTTGGCCGTCGATCCGGAGGTCATGCTCTTTGATGAACCAACATCCGCCCTTGATCCTGAGCTGGTGGGTGAAGTTTTGACTGTAATGCAAGGCCTCGCTGAGGAAGGCCGAACCATGATCATCGTCACGCACGAAATGAAGTTTGCTGCAGAAGTTGCCGATAAAGTGATTTTCCTCAATCAGGGGCAAATTGAAGAACAGGGAACACCTGAAGAGATCTTTCAGGCCCCAAAGTCCGAGCGTTTAAAGCAGTTTATTCAATCTATCAATTAATACTGGGAGGAAAAATGAAGATCAAATCTACTCTATTCGCGCTTGCTGTTGCTGGGTATGCAACAGCGGCAGCTGCAGAGCCTGTTCGCGTTGGCATCGCAACAGAGGCTTACCCGCCATTCTCCACGCCGGATGCAACCGGGAACTACACCGGTTGGGAGATTGATATCATCAATGCAGTTTGTGAAGAGGCCAAACTGGATTGTAAAATCGTTGCATCCGCGTGGGATAGTATCATTCCATCTTTAACTGCTGAATCTATTGATATTATTGGCGCATCTTTGAGCATCAATGAAGAACGCCTTAAGGTCATTGATTTCTCCAATAAGTATTATCAGACTGGCGCATCTATCGCGATTGGTAAAGGCAGTGGTGTTACCCCAACTCCTGAGGGGGTTTCAGGCAAAATCATCGGTGTACAGTCTGGGTCTATCCACCAAGCATACGCTTTAAAACATTTCCCAGATGCCAAGATCCGTGAATATCAAACTCAAGACGAAGCTAATCAAGACCTTTTTGCAGGTCGGATTGATGGCACCTTGGCCGATGTTTTAGTTCTCGACGAATTCCTGAAATCTTCTGAAGGTGAGATCTGCTGTAACGACGCTGGCTTGGTTGCAGCAGACGTTTCCATTCATGGCCAGGGAGTTGGTTTTGGTCTTCGCAAAGGCAATGACGAGCTGAGATCGCAGCTCAATGATGCCATTGATGCAATCCGCGCAAATGGCACCTACGATAAAATCACTGCCAACTACTTCAACTTCAATATCTTCGGCGAATAAGTATCGGATTGCCAGTAGAGGGGCCTCCCTCTGCTGGCTTGGGAGAACTGTATGGCAACTAACTATCGGGAAATGAGTGCTGCCGAACTGCTCTCTTTGGAACCTCCGGGTTGGGGGGGAGCTTTGTTGGATGGACTCGTCGTATCTTTGCAAGTTGCCTTGCTTGGGTATGCGATTGGTATCGTGATCGGTCTTGGGGGTGCAACACTGAAGCGGTCCGGTGGTCCAGTCGCTCGGGATCTCATGTCGGTTTACACTACCTTTGTTCGTGCCATCCCTGAGCTGGTCTTAATCTTGTTGGCCTACTTCGCACTACCTGAGTTGCTCAACAATGTGCTCTCAGTCGCTGGGTTTGGCAGGATCGAAATCAACGGTTTTGCTGCAGGTGTGCTTGTTATAGGGTTTGTTCAAGGCGCTTATGCAACCGAGGTTTTTCGTGGTGCCATAGCCTCTGTACCGGTTGGGCACATCGAAGCTGCGCACAGCTTTGGTATGCATCCGCTACGCATATTCCACCGAATTACAATTCCTGAAATGCTCCCTGCTGCTATTCCGGGCCTCTCAAATTTATGGCTGATCGCAACCAAAGATACTGCATTGCTAGCGGTTGTTGGTTTTACAGAATTGACCTTGGCAGCGCGTCAGGCATCCGGTGCAACAAAGCATTACTTCCTGTTCCTGCTCGCTGCTGGAGGGTTGTACCTGATGGTGACATTGGTCTCCACACAGCTTTTTAAATGGTTGGAAAATCGAGTGAGCCGGGGAACGCGTTATGCCTGAGCAAACTCTTATGAAGCCCCATCGCTTGATTATGGTTCTCCTCGCTGCAGTGCTTGTGTTGACCTTCGCATTTATGATGGATTGGGCTTGGCTGCCTAAATACAGTTCTGAGATTCTAGATGCACTTTGGATCACCATTGCGTTGCTGGTGAGCTCGATCTTTGCTGGCTTTTTGCTTGCTGTGCCGATTGGGCTTGTGCAAGTCACTGGACCTCGCCCGCTGGCTTGGCTCGCGATGAGCTTTTGCACGCTGATCCGCGGAACGCCAATCTTGTTGCAGATGTGGGTTCTCTATTACGGTCTGGGATCTTTATTCCCCTACTTGCCCGGATTACGACAAAGCTGGCTTTGGCCTTACTTGATTGAGGCGTGGCCTTATGCGTTTGTCGCTCTTACATTGTCGTTTGCAGGCTACGAAGGTGAAGTAATGCGAGGTGCTTTTAAGGGCGTTCCTCGCGGAGAGCTAGAAGCAGCGCATGCCATCGGAATGCATCCGTTTACAATTCTACGTCGCATCTGGTTGCCAAGGGCAGTTCAACGTGTACTACCAACCTTGGGTGGGGAACTTATCTTGCAACTCAAAGCGACGCCGTTGGTTGCAACCATTGCTGTTGTTGACGTTTATGCGATCTTTGGGCGTATTCGCCAAGAGACGTTCATCATCTATGAACCGCTGCTGATGCTCGCGCTGATCTACCTCATACTTGCCGGCGGTATTGCATTCGCATTCCGGCTTCTAGAAAACAAGCTTCCTGCAAGAGGGTGATAATGGAAAATGTGCTCAAACATGGATGACCACAACTAAATTCACCAAAGAAAAGTTGAAATCTAAGGATTTGGTGCCACGCCTCTTTACTAGGATAAGTTGAAAACAAGAGATCATTTTGATATCTTTGAACTTATTGCGGTTTCATATGAGCCAAGTTTTCATCAAGGCTTAGTCAGTCATGATAGATGCGTCTGATGGGTGCACGGCCTGGTAATAAATTTAACTTCACGGCCACTTGTCTGTTTCGCATGAATACAAGTTGCTGGTTTTTGCTCTTGGGTATGCTTACAGAAATGCAGGATAAATCTGGAAAAATCCGCCAGGAAAATACAGATACGAGGCGAGCTGATCTTATCGCCGCGACTTTGCGCGTTATTGCCCGTGGAGGTGTTCAGTCGGCCACCGTGCGAGAAATAGCAGCAGAGGCAAACGTCACTCAAGGGCTTATCAGGTACTACTTTGCAAAGAAAGACGAGCTCATTGCAGCTGCCTATGAAGCCTACATGGGCAATCTGGTCCACATTGCAGATGAAGCATCTCGTGGTGAAGAGACTGCCGCCGAGCGCATGTCCAACTTTATCAAGGTCTCTCTGGAAGCGCCAGTTACAAGCCATGACTCCATTGCTATATGGGCTGGCTTCTTCGAAACCTTACTTCACAACGAGGATATGACAGAAAGCCACGAACGAAGCTACAACCTGCTTCGCTTACACCTGAAAAAATTGATTTCTGATGTTTTGCTTGAAGCCGGCAGGATAGTGAGTGAACAAGAACTCAGACGCCTTAGCATAGCTGGAAATGCGATCCTGGACGGTTTATGGTTGGAAGGCGGTGCCTTACCTCACGTTTTTGAACAGGGCGAACTGGTGCAAGTCGGCCTGAAGTGCTTCAGTTCTTTGTTGCGGATCGATCTTCTGATGTCCTGAGATTGGATGCTTTTAGGATAATGCGTGTCTTAAAAGAAAATATATCGTTTGCTGTGGATGTGAAAAATCACATAAGTAATCGGCCAGTATTGCATTGGTTAGACCTTAAAATGCTATTGAGTTAGCCTCATAAGGAGCTGACAGGAGCGTGTTGTGATGTTCGCACTCAATCCTTCTTCGACCTTTAAACGATTAACAAAGCAGGGCGCCTGGCTGGTGACGGAAACAAGGAATATTACTTATTAAGGTTCCAGTCATTAAAATTTTCTCACGCTTTGTGCCATGACGTAAATATTCAGGCGCTATCCTACGTTACTCTAACGCTGAAGACGCCTTGTAGAGGGTATTTTTAGTACTTTCTATGTGGTTCCACATGGCGTTGTAGGCGCGTTTGGGGGCATGGGCTTCTATCGCATCTAGGATGAGTTGGTGCTCTTGATGCCAGCTGTTTAGGTCTTTAATGTCAATATGTGTGTGGAGATTCTGCCAGAGAGGGTTGGCAGTGCGATCATGCCACAGGATTTCTTCCAGCATCGCTAAAACAGAATTGGATGCGGATCTTGCCAAGGCAAGGTGGAACTCCTTGTCCCATTTAGAATCGCGGTATCGATCTTCGGCCAACGCATGTTGTTGGATTTTCTTGAGCTCTTCCATGTCTTGCTCTGTTGCATTGATGGCGGCAAGTTCGGCAATCATACACTCGTAGTTTTGGCGTGCTTCAAGGAGTTCAAAAGGACCGGTACTTTTAAGGTCGGATGAGATGCGTGAGAGAATACTGTCGAGCGGTTCCGGCTCACGCTCCATTGCCTTAGGCTGATCGCTTAGAATATGAATTCCTGAACCTTTTCGGACAGAGACAATTCCCTCAATTTCCAACATGATGATTGCTTCGCGGACAACAGTTCGACTGACACCCAACTCTTGGCAAATTGTTCGCTCAGGTGGCAGTTTGCCCCCGATTGCATATTCTTTATTGCTGATTCTATCTTTGAGTTGCTCGCCTATCATACGATACAGACGGTTATTTGCTTCAGTCATCAAAACTCCAGATCTGCAGCCATGTTAAGACATAATGCGATGGCTTTTGCATGTCTGACGTGGCGCAGAGATCTATCTCCATATACTCAATAGTCTGTGCTGTCTTATCAAAAGATAGCCTTCATCAACTTCAGCTTTCAATGTTTGGCGTGCTTTTCAGATCGAGCTTGCCGCAGTCAAATCGGCTGTGGGAGTTTAAGGCAGAACGCTCAAATGTTCAATTGGTATAATAAAAATCATTTTTATTCTGATTTCAAAGAAAGTCACTGAATTGGAAATTGAGCGGGAATGATGAACCTCTGCGACAAAATTCACTATATAATTATTTAACTATTTGATTTATATGCATATTATATATCATACCAAAATGCAAAAATGATTATTTTAACTCATTATCGTAGATTTTTATTTGTTGATATCGACTTATTGGTATAACAAATTAATCGGCGTCAAGCTCTATTGATGGAGTAGACGTATCGGGAGTTCAAATCAGTTAACTCGCATTGGAGGTTTTGGTAGGACCAATTATCACCGCAGATTTACTTTGCCTCGACCTATTACAGATCAATATTGCTAAGTATTTTTGGGAGAAAGTGGCTCTACTGAAGATTGGGATCATATGATTAATAAATATTCAAAACTCGCACTTGGCTTTGTTGTTGCGCTGCCTGCGGCACTTTCTTCTGTCTCAGCGCATGCCCTGGAGGCGGTGACACTGCGTCTGGCACATAACTTGGATCCGAGCCACGTTGTCGCCCAGACACTAGAAAAAATGGGCGAAGATATGAAAGAGCTGTCCGGTGGCAAGATGAAACTTCGCATTTATCCAGGAGGACAGATGGGGGGGCCACGTGAGACGCTTGAAATGCTTCAGCAAGGTGCGCTGGACATGACTAAGGGCTCTGCGAGTGAGATGGAATCTTTCGAGAGCGCCTTTTCTGTATTCAGCATGCCTTATCTCTTCCGTTCCAAAGAACATTTCAACCAAGTCCTTTTTGGAGATGTTGGACGTGAAATGATGCGGTTGCCAAAGGAAAAAGGTTTTCTTCCGATTGCCGGTTATGTGGCAGGTGAACGTAGTTTTTACGCAGGAAAGCCTATCCAGTCTCCTGAAGATATGAAGGGTATGAAAATCCGCGTAGTTTCAACTCCAACCACCAACAAAATGATTGAACTTCTGGGAGGCTCTCCTGCACCGATCTCTTTTGGTGAAGTGTACACTGCACTACAGCAGGGTGTGATCGATGGGGCAGAAAACAACGAACCGTCTTATTATCAAACCCGCCATGTGGAAGTTGCAAAACATTATTCTGAAGACCGGCACACCTCCGTTCCCGATTATCTTGTAATCGCGACGCAAACTTGGGATGCTCTTTCTGAAGAGCAGCGTGAAATCCTAATGAAGGTCGCTGAGATCTCTGAAAAATACGAGCAAGTCCTTTGGGACAAGGAAGTTCAGAACTCTCGTCAAAAAGCCGCAGAAGCAGGGGCAACCTTCTACAAAGTCGATAAAGCACCATTCCGAGCAGCTTTGCAGCCGCTTTACGACGACGCGAAGAAAGATCCTAAGAAGTATTCTTGGATCGAGCGTATTGAAGCAGTAGGCAAATAATTCCAAGCCTGATCGGAGGGATGCGGGGCACCCCTCCTTTCTCGGTAGCAGCACTTAAGTTGCTCTCTCTTTGTATCCGTTTTGGAGAGGCGTCATGCTTCCAAACAAACTCAAAAAGCTCATTGACCTGTTAATTGCCGCTTTTAGCGTATCGGTTATGGCGCTGTTAGTCGTTTGCGTCACCTGGCAAGTCGTGAGCCGCTATATACTTGGCCAACCAAGTACATTCACCGACGAAATAGCTCGGTTTGCTATGATTTGGGTTGGTTTGCTAGGTGGGGCATATTGTGTCGGTGCTCAACGCCATCTTGCAATTGATCTGTTCACTGGACATTTAACTGGTCGTAAGAAACTGCTTTTCACAGCCTACTCTAACTTTCTGGTAGGTGGTTTTGCCGCAGCCACTATGATTTTTGGCGGTTTGCGCCTCCTCTTAAAAGTGCAGGCAACTGGACAGCTTTCTCCAGCAATGTTGCTGCCGATGGAATACATCTATCTCGTACTACCACTCAGCGGAGGTGTGATAGTGATCTACTCTTTGCACTTTACGATTGAGGCTCTCCGGGGTCTGCTTGGTCTGGATAAGGTTAAGTCCTCTGTCAAACCGTCCTTTAAACTTGAACAGGATGGAGCTGCGTGATGGAGTGGTATGTCGCATTCGCCCTTTTGGGGTCTTTTTTCTTCCTAGTCTTCACTGGCGTTCCAATTGCTTTTTCTCTCGGCATATCAGCAATCATCGCAGGTGCAATGATGATGCCGATCGAGGTTATTCTGGCTGTCATCAGTCAGCGGATGGTCGCTGGTTTGGACAGCTTTGCGCTGCTTGCAATTCCGTTCTTCATCCTTGCTGGTGTTTTGATGAACAGCGGTGGTATCGCCATTCGCCTGATTAACTTCTCACAGATCCTTGTTGGTCGCATGCCAGGTTCTCTTGCCCATGTAAATGTGATGGCAAACATGCTTTTTGGATCGATTTCAGGCTCAGCAACGGCAGCCGCCGCCGCAGTGGGCGGCACTATGGCACCTTTGCAGAAGGAAGTTGGATATCATCCAGCTTACTCTGCAGCAGTGAATGTCACCTCCTGTATTACTGGTCTGCTCATCCCACCGTCGAACGTTCTCATCATCTACGCGCTCACAGCTGGTGGTGTATCTGTTGCAACCTTGTTCATGGCCGGTTATCTGCCTGGAGTTCTCATGGGCTTGAGCCTCATGATTGTTGGTAGCTTCATTGCAAAACGTCGGGGCTACCCAATAGCTGAGCGCCCATCTCTTAAGCAGGTTCTCAAAGTCACATGGGACGCCATTCCAAGCTTGTTACTTGTCATCATTGTGATGGGCGGTATTCTGGGTGGAGTGTTTACAGCAACGGAAGTCTCCGCAATTGCGGTTGTCTATGCGTTTTTTCTCTCTGTGATCGTATATCGAGAAATCAAGCTACATCAGCTACCAAAACTGATGTTGGATGCCGTGGTCACCACCTCCATCGTAATGGTACTTATTGCAATCTCCATCGGCATGTCCTGGGTGATGACGCGTGCTGACATTCCTTACATGATCACCGACGCACTGCTCACAATCTCTGACAACCCTGTTGTTATCCTGCTCATTATCAACGTGGTTTTGCTAGTTGTCGGGGTGTTCATGGACATGACACCAGCGGTTTTGATCTTTACACCAATCTTCCTACCTATCGCGAAGAGCCTTGGAATGGATCCTGTGCATTTCGGAATCATGTTGGTAGCAAACCTTTGTATCGGTTTATGCACTCCCCCAGTTGGTGCAGCGCTGTTCGTTGGCTGCTCTGTTTCAGACGTCAAGTTGCATGACATGATCCGGCCAATGCTGCCTTTCTTTGGAGCACTGCTGATAGCATTACTGGCAATCATCTACATCCCAGAGCTCTCGCTCTTCTTACCGAGCTTGTTTGGAATGCACTAATCAGCATGAAGGGTGGGCCATCACCCTTCACCTTCAATCCTCTAAGCAACAATAATACCCGTGCACACAGCACGGATAGACATGGTCTGGAGTCGCCGTGAGATCCCACATGCAAATTCATCGTGATGATACTGTTCTCGTTGCTTTAAAACCATTCAAGAAAAATGAAATTGTCGAGGGAATTAGTCTCCTTCAAGACATACCAGCCGGGCACAAAATTGCGCGTATCGATATCGCTGAAGGCGAACATGTTATCAAATATGGCGCTTCTATTGGGCGAGCTCGATCAGCGATTAAATGCGGAGAGCACATCCATTCTCACAATCTGAAGACCGGGCTTAGAACTGACGAGATCTACACCTATTCAGGTGCGCCGGAGCAATCGGTCGAAGAGCTCGAAATTCCACAAATTATGGCTTTTGAGCGTGTCAACGGAAATATTGGCATACGGAATGATCTCTGGATTGTACCTCTTGTTGGCTGCGTAAATGGTGTGGCTCAAGCTGTTGCACGTCAGTTCGAAGGTAGCAAAGATCTACCAGATGGCACACAGGTTACTGTATTAGCGCATCCGTTTGGATGTTCGCAACTTGGCAACGACCACATCAACACCCGAACTATCCTGCAAAATCTGGTAATGCACCCAAATGCAGGTGGTGTGTTGGTGATGGGTCTTGGCTGTGAAAACAACACGCTTGCAGAGTTTCTCGAAGGCTTGGAGATACCAGATCCATCGCGCCTGCGGTGCATGGTTGCTCAAGATACAGAAAATGAGATTGAGACGGCTTATTGCCACCTTCAGGATCTCGCAGGGAATCTACTATCGGATCGGCGAGTGCCTGTCGGAGCAGATCGCTTGCGGATTGGTCTAAAGTGTGGGGGCTCCGATGGTTTTTCCGGTATAACGGCCAATCCATTGCTGGGTGCTTTATCTGATTGGTTGTGTAGTAGAGGCGGGACCACGGTTCTCACAGAAGTTCCAGAAATGTTTGGCGCTGAGCGCATCTTGATGAGGCGGGCAGAGAACCAGTCTGTGTTTGCAGGCATCGTCTCATTGATCAATGATTTCAAGCAATACTACATTGATCATGACCAGCCTATCTATGAGAACCCCTCACCAGGCAACAAAGATGGTGGCATCACTACGTTGGAAGAGAAGTCCTTGGGCTGTACCCAGAAGGCGGGCACTTCAATCGTAACGGATGTATTGCGTTATCAGAACCGACTGAGTAAAGCCGGGTTAAACCTTCTAGAAGCACCAGGAAATGATGGAACGGCAATCACATCCCTTGCCGCAGCCGGTTGCCATATGGTGCTGTTCACGACAGGTCGTGGGAACCCCCTCGGGACTGTAATTCCTACCGTTAAAGTTGCCTCCAACTCTGAGATAGCTGATCGGAAAAGGCACTGGATCGACTTCTCAGCAGGTACACTGGTTCACGACGATACGGATATGGACGATGTGTGCTCCGGCTTTGCAGACTACTTAATGCAAGTCGCCGGCGGCAAACAGACACTCAATGAAATCAACCGCATGCAAGAGATCGTCATCTTCAAGACGGGCGTCACTCTATAATTGGAAACACCACAAGGAGATAGATTTATGAAACGTATCTCAGAGAAAAATCTGGCAGGACGTCCTCGCCCAACACCACGGGTGATCCAGTTCGGAGAAGGGAACTTCCTGCGCGCTTTCATGGATTGGAAAATCGATCGTATGAACGAAAATGCAGGCACTGACTTTGGTGTCGTTGTGGTACGGCCAATTGATGGAGGCATTCCATTTTCGCTTAACGATTCAGATGGTGTTTACTCAGCAATTACCCGTGGCGTTGACCAAAATGGGGAGCCTGTCTGCGATGTTCATCAGGTCGCATGTATTAGGCAGGAGTTATCTGCAGTCCGAGATTGGCAAGATGTTCTGGCTCTTGCACGTAATACTGACTTTCAAACCGTCATCTCTAACACCACTGAAGCAGGCATTACTTATGTACCAAACTGCAGGCTTCAAGATGAACCTCCAGCATCCTTTCCTGCCAAAATAACAAGACTACTGCTGGAACGCTTTAACAGCAATGGTCGCACAAACGCACCTGGCTTTCAGTTCCTGCCATGCGAATTGATTGATAAGAACGGCGACAATCTTGAAGAAATTGTCATGATGCATGCTCGCGATTGGGGCCTTCTAAAGGAGTTTACCGATTGGATCAACTCACAGTCTGCTTTCTACAATACTCTCGTTGATCGCATTGTTCCGGGCTATCCGCGTGATGAAGCAAAGGTGTTGGAAGCAAAGCTTGGCTATGAAGATCCATTGATGGTCGCTGCAGAACTCTTCCATTTTCTTGTTATCGAGAAACGTGAAGATCAACCAGAATTGCTCTTGCCACTCGAAAAATATGATGACGGAACTCTGATTACCTCCAACGCAGATGGCTATAAAGAGCGCAAGGTTGCAATCCTCAACGGTGCGCATACTGGTTTTTGTCCCCTCGCATTACTTTCTCAAACGGAGACTGTGCAATCAGCCATAGACCATCCTGTTGGTAGGGCGTTCCTTAAAGACATGCTGCAAGAGGAAATCATCCCATTCCTTTCATTGCCGACAGAGGAGCTTAGTGCGTTTAGTGATGAAGTTCTGCGTCGCTTTGCAAATCCATACATCAAGCATCGTTGGTACGACATATCAATGAATGGCATTGCGAAGTTTCAGACCCGCAATCTCCCACGCTTTGAAAGTTACACGACCACTAAAGGCAAGCCTCCCCGACATATGGCGCTCTCGCTTGCGGCTTGGCTCATTTTCTACAGTGGTGCATTCAATCATGCTGTTAACCTTCCAGCCCGCGATGCGAGTGATGTTCTTGAGCGGTTCGAAGCTCTTAAGTCCATCCAAGAGGCAAAAGGCACTGATACGATGATCCGTGCCTTTTTGAGTGAAGAAGCATTCTGGCATAAATCTATCGCGAGTGATGCCCTTGTTGCTCTGGTTCTTGAGGCCCTTGCCTTCTTGCAAGCTAAGCCTTTCACACTCGACCGTCTGAGCGAATGGACCGGTACTGCTACAGCCTAGCAATCTCAACAGACAAGAATTATCAAAGTGAAAGCAACACCATGACTACGTTTTTAACTGAAGACTTTCTTCTCCAGTCTGATATCGCACGCGAACTTTATCATGACTTCGCCAAGGATATGCCGATCATCGATTATCACTGCCATTTACCGCCTGAACAGGTTGCTGAAGACTATCAGTTTGCAAACATTGGGGCGATCTGGCTAAAAGGAGACCATTACAAATGGCGTGCTATGCGTGCCAATGGAGTGGAAGAAAAGTATTGTACGGGCAAGAACGTTTCTGATCGCGAGAAGTTCCAGAAATGGGCTGAAACAGTGCCGGCAACCATAGGCAACCCGCTCTATCATTGGACACACTTGGAACTCCGGCGTCCATTCGGAATTAATGACACTACGCTCAATTGAGATACCGCAGAGAGCATCTGGAACAGAGCCAATGAGATGCTGGCCTCTCCGGAGTTTTCAGCACGTTCCATCATGAGAAAGATGAACGTGCGTATGGTAGGCACAACGGATGATCCAATTGATGATTTAGGCGCCCATAAAAAGGCTTTTGAAGATGATGATTTCTCCATCATGATGAAACCGTCCTGGCGCCCCGATAAGTCGTTTCTGATCAATGCACCTGGCTATGTCGATTACGTCACTAAACTTTCAGAGATTACAGGTATCGAAATCCAAAGCTTTGGAGATCTATGTGCCGCGCTATCTAAGCGGCTCGACTATTTTGCAGCACACGGCTGCACAATCTCAGACCATGCATTGGATAGAGTTGTTTACGAAGAGGCCTCAGAAGCTGAGCTCAATGACATCCTTACGCGGCGCCTTTCAGGTTCCTACGCGAGCGAGCAAGAAGCTGCGGCTGTGAAGACTGCTATATTGATCTTTCTTGGCAAGGAATATGCTCAGCGCAACTGGGCAATGCAGTATCATATTGGCGCACTCCGCAATAACAGCTCCCGCATGTTGAACTTGCTCGGCTCTGATACAGGCTTTGATAGCATAAATGATGGAGCGATTGCTCAGCCACTCAGCAAGTTGCTCAACAAGCTGGACGAAGACGATGCATTGCCGAAAACAATCCTTTATGCACTAAATCCTAGGGACAACGAAGTACTGGCAACCATGTGCGGTAACTTCCAGGGAGGGGGCATTGCTGGCAAGATCCAATTTGGTTCTGGCTGGTGGTTCAACGACCAAAAAGACGGCATGTTGCGGCAGATGGAACAGCTATCACAGCTTGGCTTGCTATCACGTTTCATCGGAATGCTGACAGATAGTCGATCCTTCCTCTCATACACTCGCCATGAATACTTTCGCCGGATCTTGTGCAACATGATCGGAACTTGGGTGGTTGATGGTGAAGCTCCTAAAGACCTAAAACTTCTTGGTAAGATGGTTCAGGACATCAGCTTCAACAACGCAAATCGTTATTTTGAGCTGAACATAACGCTCTAACCGGGAAACGGCCAACGAGGTCTCGAACTTCGTTGGCTGTTCAATAATAACCTATCTTTTTTTGAAGTTACTTAAAGGCCTGCCAATGACACATTCAAACACAAAATCAATCGCTTGTATTGGTGAATGTATGCTGGAACTCGCCCCAGCAGGTAACGATTTATTCAGGCAATCATTTGCTGGAGATACCTTTAACACAGCAGTTTATCTGAAACGGCAGTTTGGCGAGGAGCTGGATGTCTCTTACATCACAGGTGTAGGGTACGACGTATATAGCCAAAAGATGATCGCCTCATTTGAGACGGAGAACATTCGCACAGATGCTATCCAATACATTGAGGAGTCCACACTCGGGCTTTACATGATCGAAAATGACGTTTCCGGCGAACGTTTCTTCCAGTACTGGCGCTCTACATCTGCAGCTCGCCATATGTTTGAAGGTTGGGCTTCTGCTGAGATTGCGAAACTTCTGAGCACATATGATTGTCTTTACCTTTCAGGCATTTCACTAGAAAAAACAACGGCAAAACCTGATCGAAGCACTACACATCGTAAAACCGCATTGCCTTATCACTTACGACCCGAACTACCGTGCAAACCTGTGGCCTGACAGTGACATTTGCCGTCAAACCAACAAGCAACTCGCCCAACTAGTAGATATCGCACTTGTCTCAAAAGAGGATCACATCACTCTCTGGGGCCACACACCCACCAACTCAATTGCATCCACTTGGTCCTCCTGGGGTACACCCGAAATCATCGTCAAAGACGGTGGTAATGAATGCGTGATTTTGAAGGGAGATCAAGAAACTTGTGTATCTGCTCACAGTAACATCACTCCTGTCGATACTACAGGAGCTGGGGACTCCTTCGCTGCAGGGTGTATCGGATCGCGATTACTCTCGCTATCCGCACATGAGGCTGCAACAAAAGCTCATTCCATCGCAGCTCAAGTAGTGCAGCGTCAAGGTGCAATTTCAAATTAAGCTAATCTTGGAAAAAGCAGTTGGAAAGGCCTTGTAGCAAGAGGCTCTGCGATAGAACTGTGTGGGATTTGATTTTAACTAGTCTTAACTATTGCGTCTGTAGGTAACAAAACTTGCGCGAAGTCAGGCACCTGTCCGTCATCAAAAGAAATTGGACAAGATTGGCTTTCAAATAGTGGAATGCTTGGCCCCTCTGTGTGTGGAAGCTACGCGGCTTGTGCATGGTAGCGGAAGTGGTGGTTTGCAGTGCTTGAGGTTTAATCAACTGCCAATTCCGTCGGCAAAAAGCATCGGCTAACGTCACGCTTCCCAAGCTCATGTGATAGAGATGGCTGTTATAGTAGTCCACGAACAGGTCGATTTGCGCCTCCAAGTCCTCTGACATGAAATAAGTCTCCAGAAGGATGCAGTTCCGCATCGTTTGACATCAGCGTTCAATCTTACCTCGCGTTTGCGAATGATGTTGAGCCCTGAGTATGCTTCATGTCTTCTTACTTCAGCCAATATTCTAAATCTGAGGAAAAGTAGAATGAGCTATTATCGAAAAGCTAGCGCGTTCAGTGCAGTACCTTTGGCTGCTCACAGACGGAGGTATCCAGTGCTCGCTTAAGGTGAGCGCAACATCTTTCGCTTTCATATTGGTACATAATTTCTAGGCGATGATGTCGCAGGGATATCTGTCCAGCATAGTGGACAGATAGAAGCATCCTTAGCTGATACTTTTGAAGTATATGAAAACAATCTGCCCTTGCTGGTTAGACTCTGTCATCGTGATCATGAGCCAAAGCACTCCCTTACTCAAATAGCCGTTCTGTGTGTTGACAAACAGACCTCAATCTTCTTGGAAGGGGAGATTAGATTTTTATGATCGTTATCCAAGGATCTGATGGTGTTACTCTCCTTCCGTCTGAAAGTTCAAGTTGAATGGATTTATTGATCTTACTCGTGACAAACGAGGTGCGTTTTCATTTGGCCTCAAGTGCTTATATTGCACCTTTAACGGACGCTTAATGCCTTAGGCTGCGAGTAGGCATAGGTGCTGCGACGATTGTTACAAAAATCATCAATATCACAAAAGCGTTGGAAATATGATGCCAACTGAAACCAACTTTCAGATGAAGATGGTAGCTTTCGAAACTTTAGAGGACAATTAAGCGTAAGGCATTCCAAAAATGCTGCTGGTGCTATCTCGTATAAGCCGCCGAACATTAGTGTATAGCGGGGCTAAACATTCCGCTGCTCAAGGGTGTATTTGTCACGTTTACTTGATGAGTAACAAGTGACTATCGTGGATATTCTTATGCTCTTCATGCATCCTCCCTACTTGTCCTCAACGTTTTGGTAAGAGATTCTCATGCGGGTGAAGCTCATGGAGATGTGGGCTTTTTGGATGAGGGAGACGGCTTTCAGGTCTCCCAGCTTTAACGCAGTCAGGATGTCGTCCATTTCCCGGTTGAAGATGATAACTTCGTCTGTCAAATCGATGACGGATGCAAATAGAGACTTGAGCCAGATGCGGGTTGTCTGCATGTAAAGCCTCTCCGAAACCTCGCGCAAAGGACCGTTATCTGTGAGCTTGAGGATGGTGAGGAAGAAGTCCATGATCAGGATCGAGAACTCGCGGGCATTTGGGTTTGTCTGCAGTTCTTTGGCGCGGGCAGTCAAAGCCTCAAACTCAGACAGTATCTCCTCTGTGGGAGGTACTGGCGACAATTTTCCGCTGAGTTCCGCCAGTTCCATGCGCAGCAGATAGGTTTGTTCCAGCTCCTTGATGTCCACGTCCGTTACAAAAGTACCGACACCATGAACTGAGCGCAGCAGGCCTTCGCTTTCCAGGCGAACCAACACCCGGCGCAATGGTGTCCGGCTCACACCAAATTCTTCCGCCAGTTCTGTTTCAGAAAGTCGTTTTCCGGGCGCGTAATCCAACAGGCAGATACGATCCCTAATTTCATCATACATCCGGTCAAACCGGTCGCGTGCGCTATAGTCGATATTCGCCAGATCCAAGATGTTCACCGATCACTCTTTTCTCGTGTTCTCGTTGTATATACTCATAGTGCCAAGGGCAAAGCTATTGATCCCTTGGCACACTAGTTGTTTGGCCTGACGTGTTTATAAATCAGTCTTTTATGAAGAGTTTGCGCTCAACATTGCAAAGAGCTTGGGCCGGGCCTGCTTCGGTGATGAGGATTGTCTCCGTGGTCTCCAACCCCCAATCCTCCAGCCAAAGGCCTGGCATGAAATGAAAGGTCATTCCGGGCAACAAAACTGTTTCATCCGTAGGTCGAAGCGAGAGAGTGCGCTCGCCCCAATCAGGTGGATAGCTCAGACCAATCGGGTAACCGCAACGTCCTCCACGATCAATGCCGACTTTGGCGAGTGCATTGTTGAGTGCATTGGCTATATCACAGGCGCGGTTTCCTGCTCTGGCCGCCTCCAGGCCAGCTTCCAATCCTTCTGTCAGGGCCATCGAGGCGTCGACCATCGATTGTGGAGGTTTGCCAAGAAAGACTGAGCGGCACAGTGGGGCGTGATAACGCCGGTAGCAACCGGAGAGTTCAAAGAAGGTAATCTCTCCAGTTCGCATTTGGTTGCCGTTCCAGGTCAGATGAGGTGCTGTCGCATCCCTTCCAGATGGTGTCAAAGGCACAATGGCAGGATAGTCTCCCCAGTCATCTCCAACACCAGTAATCCCGGCGTGGCTTATATCCGCAACCAGCTCATTCTTCCTCATCCCAGGTTCAGCTTTCTCCAGTGCAATCCTGATAATTTTGTCCGAGATGACTGCTGCTTTTCGAATGAAAACAAGTTCTTCTTCTGATTTAACACCGCGTTGCCAGTTAACCAGCGCCGTTGCATCAACAGGCACTGCATTGGGGAGCTCTGAAAACAAAACCGCATGTGCTTTGGCGGAGTAATAATAGTTTTCCATCTCCACGCCGATACGGGATGTGGAGTAGCCTTTTGCTTCAAGTTGTGATGCCAGATCCTCCATAGGATGGCAGGTTGTTGACTGGATGTAGCGATCTGCATAGCCAAGCACATGGTCGTCATCCATCCAAACAGTTCGCAGCGCCCCATTTGCATCCTGGATCCGGCCCCACCATAACGGATCTCCCTCCAATGGCAGGATTACGCCTTGATGCACGTAAAATGACCAGCCGTCATAGCCCGTCAACCAAGCCTGGTTCGATGGATCAGTCACAAACAAGACCTCAATCCCGGCCTGCATCATGGCACTGCGGGTCTGAGCAATGCGCCGATCGTATTCTGTTTTGCTGAATGGAGCATTTTCTAGGCCCATGTCGCCCTCCCTTGTCAAAATTATAATTGTACACAACAGTAACTAACACCAATAAGATCAATCAAAAAAAACAAATTTACCAGCATTAAAATTAGCAAAATATAGCTATGTGGGTAATTTTATTATTGACTATGCCGAAATATCGATCATGTTGTGTACATCAAGTATTTGCACGTAGGTTTGCGGTTGCATAGCAAACCTGCCGACGTGGCAGTTCCTATGAGCAGTCACAGGCATTCACTGGAAACGGCGCGCAAGATGCCGAGTAAAACAGATATTCATCATGATGATTTTGGGGGAGGAATTAATGACAGGTATCTTTAAACGGGCGTTACAATCTTGCGCAGCGGTGGGGCTGGTTCTTGCTGCAACCGGAGCAGTGCAGGCTGATACATGGCGATATGCTTTTGAAGAAGCCATGACTGATGTTCAGGGCGTGTATGCTCAAAAGTTCAAAGCAGAAATTGAAGCAAACTCTGATCATGAAATCCAGCTGTTCCCTTATGGAACGCTTGGCGAGTCTGCTGATATCATGGAACAGACACAAGATGGCATCTTGCAGTTTGTTGATCAGTCTCCAGGCTTCACCGGCGCTTTGATACCGGAAGCACAAGTGTTCTTTGTGCCTTATCTCCTTCCTACAGATCAAAAGCATCTCGCTCGCTTCTACCGGGAAAGCAAGGCGATCAATGACATGTTCAAGCCGCTCTATGCTGAAAAAGGCCTTGAACTGCTGAACATGTTCCCCGAGGGCGAGGTGGCAATGACCACCAAGAAGCCGGTGAAAACATGTGCTGATCTGAATGAAGTCAAGTTTCGCGTAATGACCAACCCACTGCTGGTTGAGAGCTATCGTGCATTTGGTGCGAGCCCGACACCACTGCCATGGGGCGAGGTTTATGGTGGGTTGCAAACCAACCTTATTCAGGGGCAGGAGAACCCGACTTTCTTCCTCTATTCAACCAAGATCTATGAGGTCACCGATTACATCACATATGCGGGACACAACAATTTCACCACCGCGGTGATGGCAAACAAAGATTTCTTTGATGGCTTAAGCGCAGAAGATAAGGACCTTGTGGAAAAGGCAGCAGCTGCTGCGTACGACCATACCGTCGTCTATCAGCAACAAGCCGCTGAAACTGAGCTTGCTAAGATCATGGAAGCCAAGCCAGAGATGAAAGTCACTGTTCTGACCGAAGATGAGCGTGGATGTTTCAAGGCAGCCGCGGCTGAGGTTGAAAAGACCTTCATCGAGATGACAGGTGATAGCGGCGCTGCAATCATTGCACAGATGAAAGCCGATCTGGCCGCGACTGCAGACTAACAGCCAGTTGTTATCGCGCAAAATATGTAGGGCGAGCACTCCTCGCCTTACACGCCTCATGTAATGCGGGACGGTGGAATGAGTGATCAGGCACAATCAAACTTGCCAGGCTTTTTGGGTGTTATTGACCAAGCGATCAGTCGGATTGAATCCGTCCTGCTTGCAGTCGGCGTTCTTTTGATGGCAGCAAACACGATCGCCAATGTAATCGGGCGTTTTGTGCTTGGAAATTCCATCTTCTTTTCCGAGGAACTGAACCGTATCTTGATTATTCTGATCACGTTCGCTGGTATCAGTTATGCAGCACGGCATGGGCGCCACATCCGCATGAGCGCCATTTATGACGGCTTGTCTCCTGGCTACCGTAAAATTCTGATGGTCCTGATCTCGCTGGTAACCGCAATTTTTCTGTTCCTGCTCTGTTATTACTCAATCAACTACATTGAAACACAGGCCTCTCGTGGCCGGGTGTTACCTGCACTGCAAATTCCTGTTTGGGTGATATTGGTTTGGGTGCCTGTCGGTTTTTTTATGACGGGAACACAGTATCTGCTCACTGCCATCAAGAACTTGACTGCTCCCGATATCTATCTCTCGACCCACATGCTTGAGGGCTATGAAGAAGATGAGATCGAGGTCTGAAAGATAATATCATGGCAGCAACAATATTCCTTTCGATGATTACTCTTCTTCTTCTTGGGTTTCCTATGATGATCCCTTTGATCGTCGGGAGCTTCATTGGTTTTTTGATGATGTTCGGTGATTTCGGGCAAATGGAAACCATGATCCAGCAAATGGTTGCAGGTATTCGGCCTGCATCTCTCATTGCTGTGCCCATGTTCATTTTTGCAGCAGATATCATGACACGGGGACAGTCCGCAGGCCGCCTGATTGATTTGGTCATGGCCTTTACGGGCCATGTGCGCGGTGGTCTTGCCATCTCGACAGCAATGGCCTGCACAATGTTTGGCGCAGTCTCAGGGTCCACACAGGCAACCGTTGTGGCTATTGGATCGCCCTTGCGTCCACGTATGCTGAAGGCCGGTTACAAAGACAGCTTCATTCTGGCGCTCATCGTCAATGCCAGTGACATTGCTTTTCTGATCCCACCATCAATTGGAATGATCATTTACGGCGTTGTTTCAAATACATCTATTGCAGAATTGTTTATCGCAGGCATCGGGCCGGGACTGCTCATCCTCGTTCTGTTTTCAATCTACAGCTACATTTACGCCGTCCGTAACCAAGTCCCAACTGAGCCTAAAGCCAGTTGGCGCGAGCGGTTGACCGCAGTCCGGCAAGCGCTGTGGCCGCTAGGTTTTCCGGTAATCATTATTGGTGGCATTTATGGCGGCATCTTCAGCCCTACAGAAGCGGCCGCAGTGTGTGTGCTTTACGCTTTGATTCTGGAAGTCTTTGTGTTCCGCTCTATGACTTTGACTGATGTTTACAAGACAGCTCAATCAACCGGTTTAATCACCGCAGTGGTATTCATTCTGGTCGGCGCAGGCGCAGCATTTTCCTGGATCATTTCTTTCGCTCAGGTCCCGCAAGAAATTCTGACTGCGATTGGCATTTCTGACATGGGTGCAATGGGTATCCTGTTTGTCATCTCAGCTGCATTTTTTGTTGGCTGTATGTTTGTCGACCCCATCGTCGTAATTTTGGTGCTGGTACCCATTTTCGCACCAGTTGTTAAGGCTGTCGGTTTGGACCCGGTGTTAGTTGGCACGATCATCACATTGCAGGTCGCCATAGGCTCAGCAACGCCGCCATTTGGATGTGACATCTTCACGGCCATCGCAGTGTTCAAGCGACCTTATGCTGAGGTTATCCGCGGGACGCCACCGTTTATCCTGATGTTGGTTGGGGTCGCCATTGCTTTGATCTTCTTCCCACAAATTGCGCTCTTTCTACGCGACTTAGCTTTTGCCAAGTAACAAGGAGTACCTGATGTTCAATTCTATCCTTGTTCCATTTGATGGGTCTAAAGGGGCGGAGCGAGCACTGCTCAAGGCCGTTGAATTGGCGACTGTTTGCGGCAACATCCCGCTCTCTCTTCTGACCGTTTACAAACATCATTCAATGTTGGAAGCATCCTTCGCAATCGTGCGCCCGGATGAAAATGAGAGCGTGGATGATGTGATGCGCAATCACGCTCGTGAAGTGGCAGAGCAGGGGAAGCAACTTGCCCTGAATGCCGGGTGTGCAAACATCCGCGCTTTTGCCAAATCCGGCCCAACAGCCCGCACGATTGTGGGCTTTGCAAGAGAGCACCAAAACGATGTGATTGTTTTGGGGAGCAGAGGGTTGGGTTCAATCGAAGGATACTTGCTTGGCAGTGTCTCTCACAAGGTAACAGGCTTGGCGGAATGCCCGGTCCTTGTTGTTTAGGAGGGCACATGGTTTTTGATTGTCGTCCCAAGGCCTCTTTGGTTGAAGCCATCTTTGACGCCCGTTCAGTCAAGAAACGGATAGGTCTGATTGTTTTGGCAACAGACCACACTAGCGAAGGGGATTTCGCACGCATATGCGATCCTGATCAGATCGGCATTTACGCAAACCGGATCACCTATCAAAACCCAGGTACACGAGCGAATTTGCTGGCAACAGGTCCACGCCTGACAGAAGCTGCATCGCAGATATTACCTGGAGATGCGTTGGACGTAATCGCTTACAGCTGTACGGCTGCTTCAGTTGTTTTGGGAAACGCAGTTGTCAGGGATTACTTGAAAGCTGGCAAATCTGACACCCCATTTGTGACGCCCAGCTCTGCAGCATTTGATGCGCTCGAAGCTTTAGATGCAAAACGGATCAGCGTGTTAACTCCATACTCTGCCAGTATTTCGCAGGAAGTGTTTCAGTACTTCGCCGATAATGGCCTTCAAATCGCCAGTGCAAACTATCTCGGTGTCGATGATGACCGTGAGATTGCGCGGCTTTCCGAGTCTACGATTATTGAGGCTGCCTGTGCAGCTATGGAGCCGAGTGCAGATGCATTGTTCATCTCGTGTACCGGGTTGAGGGCCGCAGTGTGCATTCAGAGGATTGAAGATCGGATTGGCAAGCCAGTGGTGACTTCAAATCAGGCAATGATCTGGCGTTGCCTCCAGCATCTGGACTCCGAGCAAGTCATACATGGTTTTGGCCATCTGTTCCAACACCCAATCAAAGATCGGATGAGCGCACAATGACGCAAAAAATAACCGTTCATGACAGTTTTTCTGCACGCCAAAAGATAATGGGGCACGTTAGAATGACCCCCTTGGTCAGCTCACCCAGCTTGAGCCAGATCTGCTCTGCAGAAGTGTTGTTGAAGCTTGAGCAAACGCAGATCACGGGAAGCTTTAAACTGCGCGGTGCGACAAATGCAATTTTGTCGCTCAACGCAGCTCAAAAAGAAGCTGGTGTCGTCGGTGTCTCAACTGGAAACCATGGTCGCGGTCTGGCTTATGCAGCCTCAAAAGCAGGGGTGCGTTGCATCATCTGTATGTCAAAACTTGTTCCGCAGAACAAGGTAGAGGCGATTCAATCGCTGGGTGCTGAAGTTCGAATAACCGGAAGTTCTCAGGACGATGCTCAGGCTGAAGTAGATCGGCTGGTAGAAGACGGAATGACGATGATCCCGCCATTTGACCACCGGGATATCATTGCAGGGCAAAGCACTGTTGCACTGGAAATACTGGAGCAAACGCCTGATCTGGATACGGTACTCGTACCAGTCTCGGGCGGTGGCTTAATTTCTGGAGTGGCGTTGGTGATGAAAACCATCAGTCCCTCAGTTCGTGTAGTTGGCGTTTCAATGGAACGCGGTGCCGCCATGTATAGCTGCCAGCGTGCAGGCAAACCGATCCTTGTTGAAGAAGTGCCAACACTCGCAGATTCATTGGGTGGTGGGATTGGGCTGAACAATGCCTATACCTTTGAGATGACACGGGATCTGGTAGATGACTTGATCTTGGTCAGCGAAGAAGAAATCGCAGAAGCCATTCGACACGCTTACTGGCAGGAACGTCTGGTGATTGAAGGCTCAGGCAGTGTCGGTATTGCTGCCTTACTCGCTGGAAAGATCAAAACACCCGGAAAATGTGTGAGCCTCATCAGCGGGCAAAATATTGATATGGCGCTGCATAAACGATTGATCGACGGCGAGAACGTCGATGTTGCTGCGCCGACCTCTGTGAATGGAAGCCTTTATGCCTGAGATTAATATCCTGACGGAGGCAGATCTGCGCTCTGCTGTTTCTTTGGATCTGGATGCTGTTGCATGTGTAGAAAATGCATTTCGATTGCTTGCAACAAAAGACGTTGTAATGCCGCCTATCCTGAGCTTCCATGTACCTGAGCACAATGGGGAAGTGGATGTGAAGACTGCCTATGTTCCGGGCATAGACAGTTTTGCGATCAAGATGAGCCCGGGTTTCTTCGACAATCCCAAACTGGGTCTGCCAAGCCTGAACGGATTGATGGTGCTGTTTGATGCAAAGACCGGCATCGTCAAGGCGTTACTGCTCGATAACGGGTATATGACCGATGTGCGCACAGCTGCCGCTGGAGCCGTCGCAGCCAAGCATCTGTCACGAGAGAACAGCAAGATTGCCGGTATTCTTGGAAGTGGTATTCAGGCCCGCCTCCAACTGCAAGCATTGACGCTTGTTCGTAATATTGAACGAGCTGTTATCTGGGGGCGCAACAGAGAAAAAGCTGCTGCTTGTGCTCGGGAGTGTTCAACTCAATTGGGAATTGAAGTCATTGCTGGCAGCATCGCTGAGGTTATGGCTCAATCCGACATCGTCGTAACAACAACCCCCTCCAAAGAGCCCTTGATCAAGGCGGATATGATGCGACCTGGGCAGCATATCACCGCCATGGGATCAGATGCCGACTATAAATCGGAACTCGCGCCCTGCGTTATTCCAGGCGCATCTGTTTTTGTTTGTGACCGCTTATCTCAATCCATCAAACAAGGCGAACTCCGTACAGCGATAGCAGCTGGCACGATCAACAGTACTGAGATGTACGCGGAACTTGGACAAGTAATTTCTGGCCAAAAGCCCGGGCGGCAGTCGGACAAAGACATTACGGTTTGCGATCTGACAGGAACTGGGGTGCAAGACACCGCCATTGCCACCTTGGCCGGAGCCCGAGCTGAAGCCGTAAAAGCAGGCACAGCGATCAATAGTTGATCCGTGTGTATTAGGACGAAAATTATGCAGGCAAATCCCATCACGCCCACAATCCCATTGGATCAGGACGGCATTCATCATGGGTTTTTACGGTTACCCTATAGCCGTGATGACAGTGCGTGGGGCTCTGTTATGATCCCCATTACGGTCATCAAAAACGGGGAAGGGCCGACAGCGCTCTTAACAGGCGCAAATCACGGCGATGAATACGAAGGGCCAGTTGTCCTCCAGGAACTGACAGTTGCGTTGAAACCAGAGGACGTAACTGGTCGAATTATCATAGTTCCGGCCTTCAACTTTCCGGCATTTATGGCGGGAACGCGGACGTCACCCATTGATAGGGGAAACCTGAACCGTTCATTTCCCGGTCGTCCTGACGGAACTCCAACCGAGAAAATTGCCGACTACTTTCAACGTTACCTGCTTCCTCTGACAGATGTCGCTGTCGACTTCCATAGCGGAGGTAAGACCCTTGACTTTGTGCCGTTCGCAGCAGCTCATAATCTGGAAGATAAGAGCAATGAGAAGGCCTGCTTTGAAGCAATGGTTGCGTTTAACGCACCTTACTCCGTTCAGCTCCTTGAAATCGATAATATAGGTATGTACGACACAGCAGTTGAAAGCATGGGCAAGGTTCTTGTGACAACAGAACTGGGCGGTGGTGGAACTGCGACGGCAAAAACCATCGGAATTGCACGCAAAGGATTGCGTAACGTCTTGATCCAGTTCGGTATCCTGCAAGGAGAAAAACAACTGGAGTCCTCCGTAAACTTGGGGATGCCAGGCGCAGATTGCTTTACATTTTGCGAGCAGGGCGGGCTATACGAACCTATGGTCGATCTGGGAGATCCCGTTGGAGAAGGTGACATTGTTGCCCGTGTTTGGCCGATCGACAGAACCGGTGTTGAACCAACCAGATACCACGCAAAGCGTAGCGGCATCCTCATCAGTCGCCATTTCCCCGGACTGATCAAATCCGGTGATTGTGCGGCGGTGATTGGCGTTCCTGAAGTGTGAGAGATATCAAAAGATGAGCATGCAACTTGATCAGCGTGATCTGGATATCCTGCGAATACTCTCAAATGAGGGCCGCATCACCAAAGCCGCTTTGGCGGACCGCATCGGATTGTCTCCAACACCTTGTTGGGACCGGCTGAAGAAGCTGGAGAAATCTGGTCTGATCGAAAGTTATGGTGCAAGGATTAATCTCAAAAAACTGGGGCCTCACGTCACTGTTTTCGTCGCTGCTGAACTGGTGGACCACACGGCTGCGAGCTTTTACGCCTTTGAAACAGCCATGCAGAACTACGAGGAAGTCGTGGCTTGCTGGGCATTAGGGGGCGGATTTGACTATCTGATACAGATCGTGACCAGAGACGTAGACGCCTATCAAAGGCTGATCGATACCATGCTGGATGCACGCATCGGGCTATCCCGCTACTTCACGTACATTGTGACAAAGCCTGTAAAGGGAAATGCGGCACCTCCGTTGAATCTTCTTTTCGCAGCCGATTAGCAGACGATTATTCTGTAACGGACACTTCATTCGGTCACATCCTCCGCCAAAAACAGGCAAATTCTGTTGTAGAGCAAGGAGGATGCGCCATGTCAGAAACAGCCTTGTCTGCACGGACGGACATTCAAGACAAAGCCCTAGTGCGTTCCTTTTCCTACATAAATGGAAAGTGGTGTGCTGCAAGAACAGATGAGACATTTGCGGTTATTGATCCAGCAAACGGGGATTACCTAGGGGATGTTGCAGGCCTTTCAGCAGATGAATCGTCTGCTGCGGTAACCGCAGCTTCAGATGCCTTTCCCAAATGGTCGGGATTACTACCGCAAGAACGAGCGTCTATTTTGCGACGCTGGTTTGAACTTCAGCTTACGCACAAAGAAGATCTCGCACGGATCATGGTTCTGGAACAGGGCAAACCCTTGTCAGAAGCCCGTGGTGAGATCGAGTATGGTGCAGCGTTTGTTGAGTTCTATGCAGAGGAAGCCAAGCGTCCCAACATTGAAGGCGTCACCAGTCATCTAGCAGATGCAGAAGTGGAGCTTTGGCGGGAACCCGTTGGGGTTGCTGCCCTTATCACACCCTGGAACTTCCCAAGTGCGATGTTAACACGGAAAGCTGCCGCTGCCTTGGCAGCAGGTTGTACGATCGTTGCCCACCCATCAGCGGAAACCCCGTACAGCGCACTCGCCCTAGCGGAACTGGCTGAGCGAGCTGGAGTTCCCGCAGGTGTGTTTAATGTGGTGACTGGTTCAGCTCCAGAAATTGTCGAGCCCTGGACTAGCGATAGCCGCGTGCGGGCGCTGTCCTTTACGGGGTCTACCCCTGTCGGCAAACTGCTTTATAGCCAATCCGCCTCCACCATAAAACGTCTTATCCTGGAACTCGGCGGACATGCTCCGGTTATTGTCTTTAAAGGGGCAGATCTGAAGAATGCGGTTGCTGAGGCCATAAAATCCAAGTTCGCAACATCCGGTCAGGATTGTCTGGGGGCGAACCGAATATTTGTTGAGCGTCCGATCTACGAAGAGTTCTGCAGGAATTTTACCAAAGCCGCTCAATCTCTTTCCATAGGCCCTGGATTGGATGATCCGGACATTGGTCCGTTGATGAACGAAAAAGCTGTTCTGAAACAAGAAGAACATGTCGCCGATGCGGTTGCCAAAGGCGCAAAGATTGCCTGTGGGGGCACTAGGCATTCATTGGGACCACTGTTTTTTGAGCCGACGGTGCTTATTGATGTGCCCGCTGAGGCCCTCATTATGCGTGAAGAGACCTTTGGGCCAGTTGCTGCGATAGCTCCTTTTGACAGTGAAGAGGAAGTCATCGCCCGCGCCAATGACAGTGAATATGGGCTGGTTGCTTATCTGCACAGCGATGACCCGCGCAGGATTTATAGGGTTAGCCGTGCTCTTCAATTCGGAATGGTTGCAGTCAATCGCACAAAGGTAACTGGCGCACCCATTCCATTTGGAGGCACCAAACAATCTGGTCTGGGCCGGGAAGGCGCACGACTGGGCATGGAAGAGTTTACTGAAGTTAAATACGTTTGCCGCGACTGGGCATAAGGGAGGAAAATTATGTTACGAAACGATCAGCTGGCACAATGGGATCGGGAGAATTTCTTCCACCCTTCAACTCATCTGGCTCAGCACGCCCGAGGTGAAACGTCAACTCGAGTGATCAAGACTGCCTCAGGTTCTTACATAGAGGACCGTGAAGGGCGCCGAATGCTGGATGCGTTCGCCGGATTGTACTGTGTGAATGTAGGATATGGCCGTCAGGAAATTGCTGAGGCAATCGCCGAACAGGCCAAAGAACTGGCCTATTATCACTCCTATGTCGGGCATGGCACAGAAGCCTCGATCACACTTTCCAAGATGATTTTAGATCGTGCGCCGAGTAATATGTCTAAGGTTTACTTCGGGTTGAGCGGCTCAGATGCCAATGAAACCAACATCAAGCTGATCTGGTATTACAACAATATTTTAGGTCGGCCGGAGAAAAAGCGAATTATCTCCCGCTGGCGTGGTTACCATGGTTCGGGTCTGGTGACTGGTTCGCTGACAGGCCTTGAGCTGTTTCATAAGAAGTTTGATCTGCCCGTCGAACAGGTCATTCATACAGAGGCTCCCTATTATTTCCGACGTGACAATTTGGAGCAAAGTGAAGAGCAATTTGTCGCCCATTGTGTTGCTGAGTTGGAGGCTCTGATTGAGCGAGAAGGGGCCGACACGATTGCGGCGTTTATTGGTGAGCCGGTACTGGGAACCGGCGGGATCGTTCCACCACCAGCTGGTTATTGGGCGGCTATTCAAGCCGTTTTGAAAAAACACGATATTCTGCTGATTGCTGATGAAGTGGTGACAGGTTTCGGGCGCCTCGGATCCATGTTTGGTTCTGATCATTATGGATTGGAAGCTGACATCATCACCATCGCCAAAGGCCTGACATCTGCCTACGCACCGCTCTCCGGTTCTATTGTCTCAGACAAGGTCTGGAAGGTTCTTGAACAGGGGACAGATGAAAATGGACCAATCGGCCATGGTTGGACGTATTCAGCTCATCCCATTGGCGCCGCAGCCGGTGTCGCAAACCTCAAATTGCTTGACGATCTGAACCTTGTTGAGAAAGCCGGAGCCACTGGTGCATATCTCAACAAATCCATGAAGGAAGCTTTGGGGGGTCATGCAAATGTGGGAGATGTGCGCGGCGAAGGATTACTCTGCGCCGTAGAGTTTGTCAAAGACCGCGACGACCGTAGTTTCTTCGAGGCATCCGACAAAATCGGGGCTCAAATCTCCGCAGCCTTGCTGTCTCAGGATGCAGTCATCGCACGCGCAATGCCCCAAGGCGACATCCTCGGCTTCGCCCCCCCATTCTGCTTAACACACGAAGAAGCAGACACAGTCGTTGCCGCAACAGTAAGAGCAGTGAAGGCTGTATTAGGTTGATACTGATTTAGTGTAGGCTGGTGTCTCAATCGGCCTACATGATCGTTCTGTTCTCAAAAGATATAGAGATCTTTATACGAGCAGATTATCTGGTCTCTTAAGGGACACGAGGCAGAGTTCAGGTTACTGAGGTCTGAGATGACAGCTATGATTGAAGTGCGTCTCCTGCTTGTTTTCGGGTAAGCGTTGAGGTCATGATGCCATCATTTCTCTCGAAGGGCTTTGCTCGGGTCTTCCACCCAAGGAACTTCTGGGTGTGTTGATAAGACGATCGGAGATCTTCTTGAGGTCCGGCTCAAGGACCCACCGCATGTCGAGCTTGCGCGGAAACCATCGTCTTGACCACGGGTCAGGTTTTCTTGCTACTGCTCCTCTATAGCACCATGAATCGACTAACCCGCTCGATGAGGGAGGTGTCGTTACTCTGAACAAACTGTTGCTTGACAGCATTAAGTCTGCCTCCCGGTGCCCGAGTTCAATGCGATTAGCTACAATCTCAGACCGGAATTACGTACTCACGTCAAGGTGAAACTTAGAGGTTCTGCGCTTTCAAACGGATAAGGGACGGCGGAATTTGCGGAGAGTGGCAAATGCCACCACAGCTCTTGACGCATGCGGTGGGTAATTTGTTCCGGGGTCCACCCATCTACAATGCGCTCAACCATAGTTGTTACAAAGCCTGCTGCAACAGATGAGTTTACGCTACCTTGAACGGCAACTTTGTGTCTCCTTGTAAGCGGCTACACCGAAATGCTCAATCACGTCTGGCAGTTCTTTGTCTTCAAAGTAGTCTTTGGAGCTCACGAAATACAGTTGACCGATGGCGACTACGAGTACGCGCTCTTGTAGTGACTGGCATATTCGCAAGCTGGCAAGTTTCAATTTTGACCCGTTCAGCCGGTGTAAGATGCTGGTATTCTGCTCCCATGATTAAATCCGTCTTATTGATAACCTATTGGTTTAATAAGGAAGTGCATTTCAAAGTAGCGCGTATATGTTGATAGTCTGTTGCAACCAAGCAGAAGTGGCGGGTGGGGCGCAATGCAGGAATGTCATAATGGGTAGGGCTTTACACCTTGCTGAAGCGCTCTGGCCCTGACGGACGGAGACCCCAAATATCGCAGGACGACAGG